>NZ_JBHXTE010000009.1:0-211974 GCF_042677545.1 Streptomyces sp. NPDC127108
GGCTAGATGGTTGCCGGGGCGGGCTGGGAATGTGCCGGTAAGTTTCAGCCCCTCCGGCGTTTGAGGAGCGGGGTCTGGGGCGGAGCCCCAGTTTCGGTGAAGGGGCGGGACTGGGGCGCCCTCCGCGAGGGCTACTTCGGGAGCCACCCCCGCCACTTCGACTCGTTCGAGTCGATCCACTTCTTGGCCGCGTCCTCGGGGGACATCTTCTGGTCGGCGATCATGAGGGAGACCTCGTTCTGGTCGGCCTCGGACCACTTGAAGTTCTTCAGGAACTGCGCCGCCTTGCCACCGTTCTTGGCGAAGTCGGCGTTGAAGTACTTCTGGAGCGGCGTGTGCGGATAGGCGCACTTGATCTTGGCGGGGTCGGCGTCGCAGCCCTCCTTGTAGGCGGGCAGCTTCACCTCCGTCATGGGGACCTTCTTGAAGAGCCACTGGGGCTTGTACCAGTAGGTCAGGAAGGGCTTCTGCTGCTTGGCGAACTGCTCGATCTGGGTGATCTGGGCCGCCTCGGAGCCCGCGAAGACGACCTTGTAGTCGAGGTCGAGGTTCTCGACGAGGGCCTTGTCGTTGGTGACGTAGGACGGGGAGCCGTCCATGAGCTGGCCCTTGCCGCCACTCTCCGGCGTCCGGAAGTCCTTCGCGTACTTGTTGAGGTTCTTCCAGTCCGTGACGTCGGGGTGCTTCTTGGCGAAGTACGTGGGGACGTACCAGCCGATGTGCCCGGTGACGCCGATGCCCCCGCCGGGGACGATCGTCTTCTTGTCCTTGATGTAGCGCTGTTCCTGGTCCGGGTGGCCCCAGTCCTCCATGATCGCGTCGACGCGGCCCTGGCTGAGGGCGTCCCAGGCGGGGATCTCGTCGATCTGGACCTTGTCGACGCGGTAGCCGAGCTCCTCCTTGAGCAGGTACTCGGCCACGGCGACGTCGGCCTGCGCGCCCACCCAGGACTGCACGGACAGCGTCACGGTCTTGGCGCCGGCCGCGTTCGCGTACGGCGACGCCTGCTTGCTCATGTCGGCCTTGCCGCAGCCGGAGAGGGCGACGAGGGCGCCGAGTCCCGCGAGGGCGGCGGTCATGCGCGTACGTACTCGCACGGTCAGGCTCCCTTCTTCGCGCGGCGTTCCGTCGGCTGCGTCACGCGGTCCAGCATCAGGCCGAGGCAGACGATGGCGACACCGCCCACCAGACCGGTCGCGAGGTCGCCGCGGGCGAGACCGGCGAGCACGTCGTAGCCGAGGCCGCCACCGCCGACCAGGCCGCCGATGACGACGACGGCGAGGACGAGGACGACGCCCTGGTTGAGGGCGAGCATCAGCGCGGGGCGGGCCAGCGGGAGCTGGACCTGGCGCAGCTGCTGCCAGCTGGTGGCGCCGAGGGACTGCGCGGACTCCATCGCGGCGGGGCTGACCTGGCGCAGGCCCTGCGTGGTGATGCGGATGACGGCGGGCAGCGCGTACACGACGGCCGCGGCGACGGCGGGGGCACGGCCCACGCCGAACAGGGCGACCACCGGGATCAGGTACACGAACTGCGGCATCGTCTGGAAGACGTCGAGGACGGGCCGGAGCAGCGCTTCGAGGCGGCGGCTGCGGGAGGCGGCGATGCCGATCGCGAAGCCCAGGACGACGGTCACCGCGACGCCCGCGAGGACCTGGGAGAGCGTGTCCAGGGAGGCGTTCCAGACGTCGAGGACGCCGATCGCCGCCATCGCGAGGACGGCGGTGAGCGCCGTCTGCCAGGTGCCGATCACCCAGGCGAGGGCCGCCACGATGAGGAGCACCGACCACCAGGGCAGCCCCTGGAGGCCGTCGCGGATCGGGTCGAGGACGTACGTGGTGAAGTGCGCGGCCCAGTCCGCCGTACCGCCGACGACGGGCACGCCCGTGTACAGGTGGTCGACCATCCAGTCCTTGGCGGTGTTCACGGGCTCGGCGATCTGCACGACCCAGCTCGTCGGCCACTCCAGGCGGTCCGCGAACCTGGCCGCGAGGGCGCAGGCCAGGGTCACGGCGGCGGCGATGGACCAGCCGCGCCAGCCGCGCAGCGGCGAGTTGTCGTCGGCGTGCGCGCCGAGGCGTTCGCCCGCCGCGCCGGTGACGCGGTCGAGGACGACGGCGAGCAGCACGATGGGGATGCCGGCGGCGAGGGCCTGGCCGACGTCGACCGTGGAGAGAGCCTGGTAGACGCGGTCACCGAGGCCGCCGGCGCCGATCACGGACGCGATGACGGCCATGGAGAGCGCCATCATGATCGTCTGGTTGAGGCCGAGGAGGAGTTCCTTTCGGGCCAGCGGCAGGCGCGCGGACAGCAGGCGCTGGCGGGCGGTCGCGCCGAGGGAGGCCACCGCCTCCATCACGCCGCCGTCGGCGCCGCGCAGCCCGAGGGCCGTCAGGCGGGCCATCGGAGGGGCCGAGTACACGACCGTCGCGAGGACGGCCGCGGGCACGCCGATGCCGAAGACGAGCACGACGGGCAGCAGGTAGGCGAAGGCCGGGAGCACCTGCATGGTGTCGAGGACCGGGCGCATCATGCGGAAGATCCGGTCGTTGAGACCGGCGGCGAGGCCGAGGAGCATGCCGAGGATCACCGACGCGAGCACGGCGACGACCATGAGCGCGAGCGTCTGCATCGTCGGCACCCACATGCCGAGCAGTCCGCAGACGGCGAACGCGGCGGTGGCCAGGGCGGCGAGCCGCAGGCCCGCCACGCGCCAGGCGATCGCGCCCGCGGCGACGGTGACGCCCGCCCAGCCCGCGGCGAGCAGCACCAGGTAGACGCCGCGCACGGACAGCACGATGGCGTTGGAGATGTGCCCGAAGAAGTAGGTGAACAGCCAGTGGCTGTCGCGGTTGTCGATGATCCAGTCGCTGGCCTTGGTGAGCGGCTCGGACACGTCGACGGTGAGCGCCTCGGGCCAGGCGCCGGAGGCCCACTTGGCGTTGAGGATCGGTACGGCGACGGCCGCGACGACGGCGAGCAGCAGGAGCTTGACGACGGCGCGGCGCCGCAGCAGGGCGCCGATCCCGGTATCTCGTACCGGAGTCGATGCGGTGGCGGTGGCCATCAGGAAGCCACCTCGCCGGTTACCTCTTTACGTATCGACGTGGCCGTCTTCGCGGACGGCCCGCCGCGCCCGGAGGCGCCCGCGGCGTCCTTGGGGGCGATGCCCGCGACGACGCCGAGCAACTGCTCGTGGTCCACGACGCCCAGGCACCGGCCGCCGTCCATCACGCGCGCCGGGAAACCGGAGCGCGCCACGGCCTCGATGGCCTCCGACACCGTCGCGTCCGGCGCGATGGCCGGGCCCTTGGTGTCCTCGTCGGCGTCGGAGTCGACGGGCCGCATCGCGCTGCGGCAGGTCATGACCTGCTCGCGCGGCACGTCCCGGACGAAGTCGCGGACGTATGCGTCGGCGGGCGAGCCGACGATCTCCTCGGGCGTGCCGAGCTGTACGACCCGGCCGTCACGCATCAGCGCGATGCGGTCGCCGAGCTTGAGGGCCTCGCTGAGGTCGTGGGTGATGAAGACCATCGTGCGGCCCTCCTCACGGTGCAGGCGGACGACCTCTTCCTGCATGTCGCGGCGGATCAGCGGGTCGAGGGCGCTGAACGGCTCGTCGAAGAGCAGGACCTCGGGGTCGGCGGCGAGGGCGCGGGCGAGGCCGACGCGCTGCTGCTGGCCGCCGGAGAGCTGGCCGGGCTTGCGCTGCTCCAGGCCTTCGAGGCCGACCTTCTCGATGACCTTCATGGCCTTCTCGCGGCGCTCGGCGCGCGCGACGCCCTGGATCTCCAGGCCGTAGGCGACGTTGTCGAGGACCGTGCGGTGCGGCAGCAGGCCGAAGTGCTGGAAGACCATGGACGCGCGGTGGCGGCGCAGTTCGCGCAGCCGGTTCTTGTCCATGGCGAGGACGTCCTCGCCGTCTATCTCGACCGACCCGGAAGTCGGCTCGATGAGCCGGGTCAGACAGCGCACGAGCGTGGACTTGCCGGAGCCCGACAGGCCCATGACGACGAAGACCTCGCCCTTCTTCACCTCGAAGGACACATCGCGCACGGCGGCGGTGCAGCCGGTGCGCTCGCGCAGCTCCGCGGGGTCGAGGCCGGTCAGCTCGTCGTTGCCCGGGATGGTGTCGGCCTTGGGGCCGAAGACCTTCCAGAGGTTGCGCACGGCGAAGACGGCGTCCGTGGCCGCGTCGGCGGCGGGGGTGACGGTCGCGGTGTCGCTCATCGGCCGTCACCTCCAAGGATCTCGGCACATTTCTCCCCGACCATGAGCACTCCGATCATCGGGTTCACGGCGGGCATCGTCGGGAAGACGGATGCGTCCGCGATACGGATTCCTTCGAGGCCCCGGATCTTCAACTCCGGGTCGACCACCGCGAGTTCATCACCGGAAGCACCCATTCGGCAGGTGCCCGCCGGGTGGTAGACGGTGTGCGCGGCCTTGCGCACGAGCTCGCCGATCTCCGCGTCGTCGGTGACCTCGGGGCCGGGGAACACCTCGCGCTTGAGCCACTTCTTGAACGGCTCGGCCTGCGCGACCTTCCGCGCCAGCTTGATGCCGTCGACGAGCGTCCGCCCGTCGTAGTCGCCCTCGTCCTCGAAGTACTTGAAGTCCAGGGCGGGCTTCACCTCGGGGTCCGCGGAGGTCAGGTAAAGACGGCCGCGGGCACGGGACTTGGGGATGTTCGGCGTCATGGAGACGCCGTGCTCGGGGCGTTCGTAGCCGAGCCGCTCCGGGTTGTCCGTGAACGGGATCTGGTAGAAGTGGAACATCAGGTCCGGGCCCTTGTGGGCCGGGTCCCGCTTCACGAAAAGACCGGCGTCCGAGTCCATCGCGGAGTTGCCGGGGATCGGCCCGTTGGTCTCCCAGACGATGACCGACTCCGGGTGGTCGATGAGGTTCTCGCCGACGCCCGGCAGGTCGTGCACGACCGGGATGCCGAGGGCCTCCAGGTCCTTCTTCGGCCCGATGCCCGACAGCATGAGCAGGCGGGGCGTGTCGACGGCCCCGGCGCAGACGAGGACCTCGCGGCGGGCGGTGAGCAGCTTCTCGGCGCCGTCCTTGGCGCGGATGTGGACGCCGCGCGCGGTCTTGCCGTCGAGCTCCAGCTTGGTGGCCCAGGTCTCCAGGAAGAGGTGGAGGTTCGGGCGGTCACCGGCCTCCATGTGGGGGTGGAGGTAGGCGACGGACGCGGAGGAGCGCTTGTTGTTCTCCGGGTGGTACGCCAGGTCGAAGAAGCCGACGCCCTCGTCGAAGGGCTTGTCGTTGAAGCCGACGACCTCCGGCACACCGAGCGCGGTCTTCGTCGCCTCGACCCAGTCGGTGGCGATCTGGTTCTGGTCCTTCTTGGCGACGCGTACGACGTTGTTGCGCAGCTTGCCGTAGTAGGGGTCCATCGCGGCGGCGTTCCAGCCGGTGGCCCCGGCCTCCTCCCACTCGTCCCAGTCGGACGGCAGCGGCTTGAAGGAGATCAGGGTGTTGTGCGAGGAGCAGCCGCCGAGGACCTTGGCGCGGCTGTGCAGGATGTGCGAGTTGCCGCGCGGCTGCTCGGTGGTGGTGTAGCCGTAGTCGAGTTCGCCGCCGAGGAGGCCGAGCCAGCGGCGCAGCGTCAGGACGTCGTCCCGGTCGATGTCGCTGGGGCCGCCCTCGATGACGGCGACGGTGACGTCCGGGTTCTCGGTGAGGCGCGAGGCGATCACGGACCCGGCGGTGCCGCCGCCGACGATGACGTAGTCGTACTCGTTCGTTTCAGCCATGGGGGAACTGCTCCTCTTCCTGCGAGGTCGTACAAGGTGCTTACGCGTAAGGAGGGGCGGGCGGCTAGCCCGCGAACCACCGGACCGGCTTCGGCGCGAGGTTCTCGTAGACGTGCTTGGCCTCGCGGTACTCGGCGAGTCCGGCCGGGCCCAGCTCGCGGCCGACGCCGCTCTTGCCGAATCCGCCCCACTCGGCCTGCGGCAGGTAGGGGTGGAAGTCGTTGATCCAGATGGTGCCGTGGCGCATCCGGCGGGCCATCCGGCGGGCGCGCCCGGAGTCGGTGGTCCACACGGCGCCCGCGAGGCCGTACTCGGTGTCGTTGGCGAGGGCGACGGCCTCGTCCTCGGTGCGGAAGGTCTCGACGGTCAGGACCGGGCCGAAGACCTCCTCGCGGACGACCTTCATCTCGCGGTGGCACTGGTCGAGCACCGTCGGCTCGTAGAAGTAGCCGGTCGCGGGCCGGGCGTCGGTGGGCTCGGGGCGCTTGCCGCCGGAGCGCAGGACGGCGCCCTCCGCGAGCGCCGAGGCGACGTACCCCTCGGTCTTCTCGCGCTGCTCCTTGGAGACCAGCGGACCGCACTCGACGCCGTCCTCGGTGCCGCGGCCGAGCTTGATCTTCTCGGCGCGGCGGGCCAGCTCGGCGACGAAGCGCTCGCGCACCGACTCCTCGATGATGAGGCGGCCACCGGCGGAGCAGACCTGCCCGCTGTGGATGAAGGCGGCGTTCAGGGCCTGGTCGACGGCCGTGTCGAAGCCCTCGTCGGTCGCGCAGGCGTCCGCGAAGACGACGTTGGGGTTCTTGCCGCCGAGCTCCAGGGCGACCTTCTTCACGCCGAGCGCCGCGGCCTGGGCGACCTTGGTGCCGGAGACGAGGCCGCCGGTGAAGGAGACCAGGTCGACGTCGGGGTGGTCGGCGAGGCGGGCGCCGACGGTGTGGCCGGGCCCCGTGACGATGTTGGCGACGCCCGCGGGCAGGCCCGCCTCGGCGAGCAGCTCGATCAGGGCGACCGTGGTGAGCGGCGTGATCTCGCTCGGCTTGATGACGAACGTGTTGCCGGCCGCGAGGGCGGGGGCGATCTTCCAGCTGGCCTGGAGCAGCGGATAGTTCCAGGGCGTGATCATCGAGCAGACGCCGATGGGCTCGTGCACGACGACGCTGTGGATGTCGTCGGACCCGGCGTCGACGACACGGCCCGCGCCCTCGCCGATCACCAGGTCGGCGAAGTAGCGGAAGGCGTCGGCGACGCAGTCGACGTCGACGCGGCCCTCTTCGAGGGTCTTGCCCGCGTCCCGGCTCTCCAGGAGGCCGATCTTCTCGCGGTCGCGCACGAGCAGGTCGGCGACGCGGCGAAGCAGCGCGGCCCGCTCGGCGACCGGCGTACCCGGCCAGGAGCCCTCGTCGAAGGCCGCGCGGGCGGCGGCGATGGCCGCGTCGGCGTCCTCGGCACCGCCCTCGGCGATGGTCGCGAACGGCTTGGCATCCGCGGGGTCGATGATCTCGCGGGTCGCGCCGGAGGCGGCGCCACGCCACTCTCCCGCCACGTGGATGGTCTGTTGTGCGGACACGTCCCTCTTGCCTTCCGTTCCTGGCAGTTTCTGCCGTTTGCCCCACCTGATCACTCGTGGTAGCCGGGAGCACCTGCCCGGACCCCGGAAAAGCATGCGCATTCGATGGCCGAAAGTGCGCTGTGTCACTGCGCGTGCGGGTACGCGGGGCGAAACGTACGCTCGAAGCACTTTCTGTCACCGGAGGTGACGCTATGAGCAAAATGCCTCGTACGCGACTGCGGACGGCAGGTGCGGCCTGCACCGCCGCGGTCCTGGCCCTCCTCGTCTCCGCGTGCTCCGACGACGACGGCGGCAGTGGCGACAAGGGCGACAGCACGGCGGACCTGAGCGCGCAGGAGATCTCCGACAAGGCGAAGCAGGAGCTGCTCGACGCCAAGTCCGTCCACCTCACCCTGACGGACAAGGGCCGCGACGTCGACAAGGACGACCCGGCCACGATGGACCTCCGGCTCGACCGCGACGGCAACTGCACGGGCACCCTCAGCTTCGGCGCGAACGGCGGCACGGCGGATCTTGTGAAGCAGGGCGACAAGGTCTGGATGAAGCCCGACGAGGCGTTCTGGAAGAGCCAGGTGCCCCGTGGGCAGGGCGCGGCGGCGGCCGAGCTGTTCAAGGACCGCTACATCCACGGCACGACGAAGGACCCCATGCTGAAGAGCCTGTCGGAGGTCTGCGACCTCAAGGATCTCCAGGAGAACGTGAGCGACGACGCGGGGTCCGACGACGACGCGAAGGACTTGAAGAAGGGCGCGGTCACGACGGTCGACGGCACCCGCGTCATCCCGCTGACCGGCAAGAACGACGACGGCAAGGACACCACGCTGTACGTCGCGGCCGAGGGCAAGCCGTATCTGGTCCGCGCCACGGAGAAGGGCGACGGAACCGACCAGACGACGACCCTCACGGACTACGACAAGCCGGTGCCGACGAAGACGCCGTCGGCGAAGGACTCGGTGGACGTGTCGAAGCTGGAGGAGGAACTGCAGGAGGTGTGAGGCGTGGGCCCGCGCGGGGGCGGGCCCGCGCGGGGCGAACTCACCCTGGGCGGACCCGCGCGGGGCGGGACGGCCGGGCCGGAGCGGGCCCGGTCCGGTCCGGCCCAGTCCGGTCCGGTCCGTTTACGCGAACTCGTCCGCGTCGGGCTCGTCCAGGTCGGGGTCGTCAAGACCCGGCTCGTCCCGCGCCGAGAGCCCGGCCACCCACAGCGGAAGCAGCCAGTGCAGCGCGAGGGCACAGACCGCCACCTGGAACACCAGCGCCTTCGCGCCCATGCCCGCGAACCCGGCGACCCCCGTCACCAGGACGGTCGCGAGCAGCACCCAGGCCATGATCTGGTGCGCCGTGGCCCGCACCCGGTCCCGCTCGGCACGCTGCCGCTCGTCGAGCACCCGGGGTCGCAGCTCGAGGAGCCCGCGGGTGGCGCTGTTGAGGATGCCGGTGGCCACGCACCACGGCAGCAGCAGACCGAGCATCGCCCACCCCGTCCAGCCGATGCCACCGACGACCGTGCCGAGCCAGGCCGCGACGAACGCCACCGTCAGGGCGACATGGGCGCCGACGACGGCGCGGCGGCGCGCGGCCGTGCTGTGCAGCGCCGCGCCCTCGTTCCGGTTCATCAGGTCGTACATCGACTGGTCGTACGCGCTCAACTTCTCCTTCTGCGCCATGACTTAACTGTCCTTCCCGTGCCCGTACACCTGATCCGTGAGCGGCTGGAACGGCTCCAGCGAGAACAGCGCCTCGACGGGCAGCCCGAAGTACCCGGCCACCTTCAGCGCCAGGTCGAGGCTCGGGTTGTACTGCCCGCGCTCGATGTAGCCGATGGTCTGGTAGTGCACGCCCACGGCTTCGGCGAGGCGCTGCCGGGACACCTTCCGCTCGGCACGCACCATCGCCAGCCTGTTGTGGACTTGCTCGCTCATGTATAAGAAGTACTACATTCCACAGCGGTTCAGCAACAGCCACCTCACGTCGGCGCTCACGTCGGCGTTCTCGTCGGCGCCTACCCCGGCGCCGAGACCAGCTCCCGGACGCACTCGCGCAGCCACGCGTGCGCCGGGTCCGCGTCGTGCCGGGGGTGCCACGCCATGCCGATCCTCAGCGGCGGCAGCTCCAGCGGGACGGGGAAGGTCACGAGGCCGAGGGGGTCCATCAGGGGGCGGGCCCAGGACATGCTCAGGCCGACCAGGTCGGTGCGCAGCAGGATGTAGAGGGCCGAGGGGTACGTGCCCACGTTGCCCACGACGCGGCGGCGCAGTCCGGCATCGGCCAGGGCGGTGTCCACCGGACCGGCCATCCGGCCCTTCCGCGAGACCGTCAGATGATCGGCGGCGGCGAACCGCCGTGCCGTCAACTCGCCCTCCAGCAAAGGGTGTCCGGGCCGCACCACGCCGACCATCGCGTCCTCGAAGAGGGGCTCGACCCGCACCTCGGGCGCGACCGTGTCGATCACGCCGACCTCCAGATCGGCGATGCCCTCGCGCAGCAGCGGCACGTCCAGATGGCTCTCGGACAGGAAGCGCAGCCGGACCCCCGGCGCCTGGTCGGCCGCGCGGGCGAACAGGGCGGGCGCGTACGCGGCGGCGAGCGCGTCGTTGCCGACGAGGGTGAGCGTGCGCGACACGGCCCGCAGGTCCTGGGCGCCGGGCCCGGCGAACACCGCCCGCGCCCGCTCCACCACCGCGCCCACCTCCGCCTGCACCGAGAGGGCGTACGGCGTCGGCACCATCTGGCGGCCCGCCCGCACCAGGACCTGATCGCCGAGCGCCTTGCGGATCCGGCCCAGCGTGCGGCTCATCGCGGGCTCCGACAGATGCAGCCGGCGGGCGGCGCCGCCCACGCTGCGCTCGTCGAGCAGCACGTCGAGGGCGAGCAGCAGGTTCAGGTCCAGCCCCGCGGTGTCGGCCGGCCGTTCCACTTGCGTCACACGCAATCATCCCTTGCAAAACTTGCACTGGAAAGCAGGTACCGGGCGAGCCTACGGTGGCCGTACATCCCACGCCACCACGCTCCCGAGGAGGAGCCATGCCCTCGCCTGCCCAAGTGCCGGTCCCGGCACCGCCGTCCGCACCAGGCCCGTCGGCGCCCGACCCGTCCGCGCCCGGCCCGTCCGCACCAGGCCCGTCGGCGGCGCCCGCTCCCCCGGCCGTCCTGAAGCGGTCGACCCTGCTCGTCCTGTGCGCCTGCGTGATGGTCGCGCAGAGCATGGTCGCCGCCATCAACCTCCTGATCCCGCAGCTCGGCTCGTCCGGACTGCACCCGTCGGCGAGCGAGATCCTGTGGACCGTCGACGCGTACGTCATCGTCTTCGCGGGCCTGCTCATCCCGGCGGGCGCGCTGGGTGACCGGTACGGCCGCAAGGGCGCCCTGCTCACCGGGCTCGGCCTGTTCGCCGCGGGCGCCACGGTCAGCGCGCTCGCCGTCTCCCCCGCCATGCTCATCGCCGGACGCGGCGTCTCCGGCGCGGGCGCGGCCCTCATCATGCCCGCGACCATGTCCATCCTGATGCGCGTGGCACCGCCCGAGCAACGGCCCCGCGCCCTGGCCTCCTGGACCCTCGCGATGGGCCTCGGCGGCTTCGCCGGGAACGCGGGCGGCGGCCTCATCGGCGAATACCTGTCCTGGCGCGCGCTGTTCTGGGTGATGGTGCCGCTCGGCGCGCTCCTCGCCCTCGCCGTGGCCCGCACCACCCCCCGCACCGACCACTCCGACGGCACCGCCGCCGCGCCGTCCCTCGACCCCGTCGGCACGCTCATCCTCACCGCGGGCCTCGTCGCCGTCCTGTTCGGCGTCATCGAAAGCCCCCTGTACGGCTGGGGCGCGCCCCGCATCCTGTGCGCCTTCGCAGCCGGGGCGCTCCTGCTCGCCGCGTTCACGGCGCACGCGCTGCGCTCCCGCGCCCCGCTGTTCGACCCGCGCGTCTTCCGCTCCGCCCGCCTCAGCGCGGCGACCCTCGGCTCGGCCGTCGCCTTCTTCGGCCTGTTCGCCCTCTTCTACGTCAACTCCCAGTACCTGCAGTACGTGAAGGGGTACGGAGCCGCGCGCGCCGGTTTCGCCATCGTGCCGCTGACCATCGGCATGGCCCTGGTGCCCCGCCTCGCGGCCCGCTGGTCCGCCTCGCCCCGCCCGGTGGTCGGCACCGGCCTCCTGCTGATCGGCGCGGGCCTGCTCGGCGTCTCCACGGCGGACGCGGGCACGCCCTACGCGGCCTACGCCTGCTGGCTGCTCGTCATCTCGGCGGGCACCGGCCTGTGCATGCCCGCCCTCACCATGGGCGTCGTCTCCTCCCTGCCCCCGCACCAGGCGGGCCTCGGCTCCGGCCTCGGCACCTCCGCCCGCGAGATCGGCGCGGCCCTCGGCGTGGCCGTCTCCGGCACGGTCCTCGCCGCCCACACCGGCACCGACCACACGGGCGGCGCCGCGGACTTCACGTCCGGCATGGCGGCGGCCCTGCGCGTGGTCGGAACAGTGGTGATCGTGGGGGCGGCCTTGGTGGCGGCGGGACTTGGGCCGCGGCGGGCTTCCGAGCGGTGACGCGCGACGGCCCGCGCCCGGCCCCGAGCCCGGGGCGGGGCGGGGCGCGGCTCAGCCCGTGCCGGGGTCCGTGCCGGGGTCCGTGCAGCGGGCGAGCGGCGGGCAGAACCACGTCAACGCCGTGGTCAGCAGCTCCCGTTCGTCCTGCCTGCCGTCCGCTTCGGCGCCGTAGGCCGTGAGGGCGTACAGCTTGCCGTCGGTCGCCTCGAAGCGGTGGTCGACGACGTGCCAGGTGCCGATGTCGGGCTCGTCGGAGATCCGGTCGGTGAGGTAGCTCAGGCGGGCGGCGGGGCCCGGGCCTCCGGTGGGGTGGGTCAGGGAGAGCTGCTTGAAACCGGCGGACTTCGGGACCACCGTGTCGTCGAGGAAGGTACGCAGCGACGCGTCCGGCGTCGGCTCGCTCACCTCGTACAGCTGGAGCCGCCGGGTGTCGTCGGGACTGCGGTAGTTGAGGATGACGACGCCGTTCAGGCCGGTGTTCCGGGAGCGGATCCAGCCGCGCGGGACGGCGAGGCGGTAGCCGTCCTGCGGGTCGACGACCTTCTCGTAGGCGGGCGGCGGGCCGCCCGTCGGGGGCGGTGGCGCGGTGTCCCCCTCGGCGGCGTCGGTGCCCGAGTCCGTGCCGGGGCCCTGCGCCGACTGCCGGTCCATCAGGTACACCGTCGGCTCCGGCTCGTCCTTCCAGCCGAGCGCCCAGGTCCCGAAGGCGAGCCCGCACGCCGCGAGGACCGCGACGACGCCGCGCCGGGCGTTGCGCTGCCGTGCCACGTCCCGCTCGTGGAGCGCCGCGATCTCCCGCTCCCGCTCCCGGCCGACCCACTCCTGCCGGTCCCTGTCGTAGATCCGCACCGCCGCCGCTCCTTCCCCACTCGTCCCCGCTCGTCCCCGCCCGTCCGCGTTCAGCCCAGGACCTGGGCGAGTGCCTGGAGGACGGCCGTCACGGCGGCGGCCGTCGCGGTGGCGGGCGCGTAGTCGGCGAGCCGGTCGCGCAGCCGGTTCAGGGGCCCGCTCCCGCTGCTGCCGTTCCTGGCGATCTCGCCCTCGACCTCGTCAAGGGCGGCCACGACCTCCTCGTCCTCGGGCGCGTGCCCGTCGTCGCCCAACTCGCGGCGCAGCGCGCGGACCGTGGTCAGGAGGCGGCCGTGGGCCTGGTCGGCGACCACCGTCGTGTGGTTGGTGGATTCGGCCTTGCCGTTGGCGCCGAAGGCCTGGGAGCCGCCGTTGATCGCGTGGATGGTGACGTGCGCTCCGCCGCCGCTCGGGGACTGGTCGTCGCTCATGGGGGGTCCTTCCGTGGGTCGTGCGGGGATGTGGTCTCGGGGTCGTGCGGGCATGTGGTCGTCGGGTCGTGCGGGGATGTGGTCGTAGGGTTCCCGGCGCCGGTGGAGGCGCTCACACGGAGGTCTTCTCCGTGTGCGTGGCCTGGCCGTGCGTGCCGGTGGCGAGGGCGCCGCCGGACATCTCCTTGATGTAGACCCCGCTGTTGTTGATCTGCGTGATGTGCTGCTCCAGGCGGTCCGTGCGGTAGCCGCCGAGGAACAGCGCGTCGCGCACGCCCTCGCCGATGCGGTCCTGGAGGGTGCGGGTGTAGCGGGCGACGTCCATCTCCTGGAACAGCGAGAGGCTGTCGGTGGCGGCGAGTTGGCGCAGGGACACCGCCGGGGCGTCGGGGGCGCGGCCGGTGTCGGGCGGCAGGATCCGGGAGGCGGTGGTGCGGAGGAGCCGGGTGAGGCGGAGCGGGAACGGGACGGCCTCCCGCGCCCGCGCCCTCTTCCCGTACGACTCCTGCACCTCGTACACCTCGTGCGCCTCGCTCGCCGCGTACGCTCCGTGCGTCCCTGCCGCCTCGGCCGCCCCTGCTGCCCCTGCTGCCCCTGCTGCCCCTTCCGGCCCCTCCGTCTCGTCGGTCGCGGGCATCGTCAGCCACAGCCGCATCGCCGTGCCGAGCGAAGGGAGCCAGCGCAGGGCCGTGATGCCGAGGGCGACGGACAGGGCGGGCGCGGCCACGCAGGCGCGCAGGGCGTCGCGCACGGGGCCGTCCGGTTCGCTCGCCACCAGCGCGTCGACGCGGCGGAACTCGGGCGCGACGGGCCCGAGTACGTGCGGCACGACCTCGAGGACGAGCATGCCGCCCTGGGTGTGCACGCGGACCAGGAGCGAGACGACGACCTGTTCGTTCCAGGCGCCGACGCGGATGCGCAGGAAGTGCCGCCGGGCCTCGCCGCCCTCGCCCGCCGCCTCGGCGATGTGCCGCTCGGCCTGGTCGTCGTCGTACACGACCGCCGTCTTCGCACCGTCGCCCGTGTACAGCTCCTCGTCCCGCCCCGGCCCCGCGGGCAGATACACGAACTCCTCGATCTCCAGCTGCCGCAGCCGGTCCCTGCTGGTGGCGGCGGCCGACTTGCGCAGCGCCCGCAGCCGGGGCCCGATCATCGCGATGACGTCCTGCGCGGTGAGCGGGCCGGGGGCACCCTGCCTGGGCACGGCGCCGTTCGGCCCGGCATCGGCGGCGGCCGCCCTGGTGTCGTCGGGCTTGAGTTCCAGGACGACCGACCAGGGCTTGCGGGGCGTACCGGCGCCGACGAAGGGGCGGTTGACGTCGTAGAGGGTGAGGGAGGCGTCCTGCTCGCGGCGGACGCAGCGCTCGATGCGGCGGTACCAGGCGGGCAGGCGCGGCTGCGGCGTCTCGGCGAAGGTCTGCCGGGCGAGCCGTCCGCGCAGCATCCGGGTGCGCAGGAACTGGTGGCGCCAGACCACGGCCGCGATGAGCAGCGGGAAGATCACGGGGTACGGCGATTCGGTGATCTGGGCGCACGCGGCGATGCCGTACGCCACCCCGCACGACCAGGCCGTGAACGTGAGCAGCCACCCGAAGCGGCGGCGCAGCCAGACCAGCGGCGCGGGCAGCGGCACCGGCTGCAGCGGCTCCCCCACGCCGGTGTCCCGGCCCGCGACGACGCGCGCGCACCACAGCAGCAGGACGACGACGGCGTACGCCATGGCCCAGCCGCCCGGCACCATGTCGCCGAGGGCCGCGCCGCCCGGCTCCGACTCGGCGGCGCCCGCCGCGTCCGTGCCGAACGGCAGCCAGGCGATGTCGCCCGCGTCGAGCCCCGAGTCGCCGCCCGAGCGGTCCGCCGCCGCGTCCCAGAGCATCACGGCGTCCGTGGCCAGGAACGCGGCCCAGACCCCGAGCAGCAGCAGCGCGGTGCGCAGTTCGTCGCGCCGGGCCCGCAGGGCGTGCGTGAGGACCGGCAGCACATCGGCGCCGAGCGGCGGTGCGACGGGGCGCTCGGCGTGCCCGACCAGTTCCTCGACGACGCGCCTGCGGAACGCGGCGTTGACGTGGGCGCCCGCGCAGAGCAGCCGGGTGGCCTCGGTGTGCGCGTAGGAGCGGCGGGGCCTGCGGCGGGAGTGGCGCGGCGGGCGGTGCCCGGGATCCTGCCGGGGCCCCGGCTCGGGCGTCTGCTCGGGCCCCTGGCGGGGCGGCTCGGCTCGCATGCCGCGAAAGTTAATGGAGCAGGTGGCGGACGTCCGGCGAATGGACAGATGTCCCCCGAAAGAAGACACGATGGCCGAAAAGCCCCCGGTGGCCGCGGATGCGCGGCTGCCGGGGGCTTTCGGTCAGGCGTGGTGCCGGATGACGCCGAGGGGTCAGATGAGGCCGAGGGCGCGGACCGCCTCGCGCTCCTCCTCGAGCTCCTTGACGGAGGCGTCGATGCGGGCGCGGGAGAAGTCGTTGATGTCCAGGCCCTGGACGATCTCGTACTTGCCGTCCTTGGTGGTGACGGGGAAGGAGGAGATGAGCCCCTCCGGAACGCCGTACGAACCGTCCGACGGGATGCCCATGGACGTCCAGTCACCGGCGGCCGTGCCGTTGACCCACGTGTGCACGTGGTCGATGGCGGCGTTGGCGGCCGAGGCGGCCGAGGACGCGCCGCGGGCCTCGATGATCGCCGCGCCGCGCTTGGCGACGGTCGGGATGAAGGTGTCGGCGAGCCAGGCCTCGTCGTTGACGACCTCGGCGGCGTTCTTGCCCGCGATCTCCGCGTGGAAGACGTCCGGGTACTGGGTCGCCGAGTGGTTGCCCCAGATGGTGAGGCGCTTGATGTCGGAGACCGGGGCGCCGGTCTTCTTCGACAGCTGCGACAGGGCGCGGTTGTGGTCCAGGCGCGTCATCGCGGTGAAGCGCTCCGCCGGTACGTCCGGGGCGGCGGCCTGGGCGATGAGGGCGTTGGTGTTGGCCGGGTTGCCGACGACGAGGACCTTGATGTCGTCCGCGGCGTGGTCGTTGATGGCCTTGCCCTGCGGCTTGAAGATGCCGCCGTTGGCCTCCAGGAGGTCGCCGCGCTCCATGCCCTTGGTGCGCGGGCGGGCGCCGACGAGGAGGGCGACGTTCGCACCGGCGAAGGCGACGTTCGGGTCGTCGCTGATCTCGATGCCGTTCAGCAGCGGGAAGGCGCAGTCGTCGAGCTCCATCGCGGTGCCCTCGGCGGCCTTCAGGGCGGGCGTGATCTCCAGGAGGCGCAGGTTGACCGGCACGTCCGGGCCGAGCAGGTGGCCGGAGGCGATGCGGAACAGCAGCGCGTAGCCGATCTGGCCGGCAGCGCCGGTGACGGTGACATTCACGGGAGTGCGGGTCATGGCGATCTCCGTAAGACAGCTGGCGGTGGGGGTCCCTGCCCCTTGTGCTGGATCCCCTGCCGACGCCCTCGTCGATCGCCTCTCGATGATCGATCTCTTGGCATCAAGAGAGATCCGGCGTCAGGTTATCGCGCCCTTGCCGTCCTGGTACGCCGGGTGGGTGTGGCCCGGCCCACAGGGCCCCGTGGGGGCGGCCGCCACCTCGGGAGAGGAGACGTGGCGGCCGCCTTGGGGGTGTGACCACTCCCGTGGGGGTACCGTGCGTCTGCCCTCCGGGGGGCGGGGCATTCCTGGTTCCCGCCGTCTTCTTTCACCCCCACCGCTCCGCGGCGGTCACTCCCCACCCTCCCCCAAGCTCTTAAAGAGCAGGGGGACCCCCATCCCGTTTCCACTGGACCGTTAGCTCCAGGTCGCCTGTGCCACTGACGCTTGTCCGGCGTCCGCAGGTCGTTCGACGCCACCAGCCAGCCGCATTCCGGCTGCCCCCAACCCTGTGGGCAGCTGGGCCGCCAGGGGCGGCACGGGTGGGCACAGCCACGGCCGACGGCGCCATGACGCCAGGGAAGGGCACCACAGAGCACGGCCGACCACGGGCCCCGAGGGCTACTTCGTGCAGGTCGTCCCGCCTGCCTTGAGCGTGGCGCAGGCCTTCGCCGCGGCCGCGTTCTTCACGGCCACCATGGGCGTGTACGCGTCGAAGTCCCCGTTCACGGTCCCGCTCTGGCGGGCGGCCGAGCCGGAGCCGGTGATCGTGACCTTGTCCCCGGGCACCGCCTGGGTGATCCGCGCCCACGCGGCCCCGCACGTCTTGCTGTACCGCACCTCGACGAGGGTCTTCGTCCCGACGGTCACCCGCGAAGTGGTCCGGGCGAACTCGCCCCCGCACCCCATGTTCTCGGGATCCTTGCCGGTGCAGTCGGCACCGCTGCACTCGACCCCGGCGGGCAGGTCCGCCGTGGAGGTCGTCGGCGCCGTGGACGGCCCCGCCTTCCCGTCGCCGTCGTCGTCACCCTTGCCGATGTCCGTGAGGAACACCGCCGCCGCGATGACGACGAGCGCCCCCACGATCCCCGCGAGGAACATCGTCAGCTTCCGCTTGCGCCGCTGCCCGTCGGGCGACTTCCCGTCGGCGCCGGGACCGGCCACGGACCCCGGCCCGCCGCCCCCGTACCCGGGGGCGACCGAGGACGTGGCGGCCACGGACCCGGGCGGCGCCGACGCCTCGTACGAACGCGACGAGGGCGTGGCCGGTGCCTGCGCCGAAGCCGAGGCGGCGCCCGAGCCGGAACCGGCGCGCGCACCGGCCGACCCGGTCGAGGGCGCGGCCGGAGCCTGCGCCCCGTACCGCACGCCCTCCGGCTCCCGCGCCACGGGCGGCACCGTCGGCGACACCCCGGCGGGCCCCGCCACACCGGTCACGGCCCCGACGCCACCGCGCGCCTTGCCGGGGCCGCCGCTCTCCTTCGGCGCCCGGGGCGACTTCGTGGACTTGGCGTCCTTGGAGCTGACCGGCGGATTCGTCGCCATCTCGCCGAGCGCGGCCCGCGCCTGCGAGATGCGAATGGCCTGCATCGTCATGTCGTGCCGCATCTCGGAGCGGCTCCAGGCGCGCTCCGCGAGCTCCCACATGGTGATGAGGTGCACCGGCGGCGTGCCGGTGACTTCGGCGAGCGCGACGATCGCGCCCTTGGGGGCGAGCAGCCGCCCGTTCAGATAGCGCTCCCACGACGTCTTGCTGTAGCCGGTCCGGTCGGACACCGCTGCGATGCTGAGACCGCTGCGGTCGACCAGCCTGCGCAGCTGGTTCGCGAACTCCCTGACCTGCGGGTCGAGCTCATCCGGTAGCGCCTTCCAACGAGGCATTGCTCCCCCTATTCCCCCCGTACGTGCCTGTACTGCCCCCGCGCGTCATGCCGCTGCCCCGGACCTCCGGCGTACCGCACGCGGTTCGCTCGCCCCGGTCCTCAACTACCCAGAGGGATGCGCGGAGCCAGGATGTCAGTTCCCTGAATGGGAGCGCACGGGAGCATATGGGACAGAGTGTGCCCCGTCGCACGCCCCCGGTCCACGGCCCAGTGTCCCACCGACGTCCCGCTCCACGATGCGGAACCCCAGCTCCCGGACCGGGACGTCCCGGAACCGTCCCGAATGCGTCGGTTGACCCTTTTCCGGGGCGCTCCGGTGCCGAAGCATCGAACACGGCACCGCTGCGCCACAGCAGCCGGACGCCGTGATCGAACCACCTGAACCACCAGTTCCGCCAGGGGGGAACCACCATGCACCACCGCACCACCGACCTCACCACCACCGGCGACAGCGCCCGCGTCCGCACCCGGCGCCCGCACCGGCTCGTCGCCGCCGCCGTCGCCGTGGCCGCGAGCGCGGGGCTCGCGCTCGCCGCCACCGCCCCGCTCGCCCAGGCCGCCGGGCCGCGCGTCGTCGACGGCGGCGGCGACGCGTACAACGACTGGGGCGACGAGGGCACACTCTCCCGCCACAGCCACGCGCACTCCAACGCCACCTGGCTGTGGCAGAGCGTCCTGTACGCGGACGGCGCCAAGTGGCGCGACGGCAACGGCGTGCGGCACGCCTTCACCAAGTCGGACATCGACGGCCACTACGGCTGGAAGACGGCGTCCGCGACCAAGTGGTGGCAGGCCCGCGAGGACCTGGAGGACGTCGACGGCATCGCCGGCAAGGAGACCTTCGGCGCGGCGGACAACTTCCTCAGCGGCCCGCACGCGAACGGCAGGGTCGACTACACCGGTTACGCGCGCCAGATCGCCTTCAAGCGGATCTCCGGCACGTACTACGTGAAGATCTACGGGCAGTGGAAGCAGGCCGCGTACGACCGCCTCGGCTGACACGGCGGTCCGCCCCGGGGGCCGTCACTCGGTGGCGGCCCCCGGGGCCACACGCGTGCCCAGCGGCTCGGAGACGCTCGCCCCGGGCTTCAGCGGCGGCCCCGGGTCCGCGCCGCCGCGCGCGCCGGTCACCTGCGTGACGATCCACAGCAGGCTCACGAGCAGCAGCGCGATCACCGCGAGCGCGGAGCAGGCGACGAGGCGCCAGGAGGGGGCGGGGCGCCGGGCGGTCGGGGACGGCGGCGGGGCACCGTACGAGGCAGCCGGGGTGGCCAGGGCGGAAGGGGCGTCCGGGGCGCACGAAGCGGCCGGGGTGCCCGGGGCGCACGAAGCGGCCGGGGCGGGCGGAGCGTCGGCCGGGGGCGGCTCGGGCGCCTCCGCTCCGGACGCCTCCCCCGCCCGCGGCCACACCTTCACCGCCAGCTCCCAACCCGCCGCCGGTCGCGCGCCGTCGACGCCCGCGACCCGGCACAGCGCGAGCACGGCCTCCCGGGGCGGGGGCTGCTGGGCGTTGAGGTAGCGCTGCCAGGAGGACTTGCTGTAGGCGGTTCTGGAGCCGAGCGCGACGAGGCTGAGCCCCGTCTGGTCCTTCAGGCGTCGCAACTGCTCGACGAGATGGCGTACTTCCGGCGGCAGTTCGTCCGGAAGCGGCTGCCAGGCGCCCGCACGCGTCCCCATGGTTGCCCCCCAGCGCGACCCGGTTTGACCGACTGACGGCGGCGGCGCCCGGTTCGGTTCCGTCCATGCCACCCCGGCTGTCCGTTTCGCCCGGTCCGACCAGGGCCGTCTCGCATCCGTAGCGGGCCCGGAACAGCGTTGCGGAATGGTCACTTCCGTGCCACAGGGGTAAGGCTTCCCTTGCTGCCGGGATGGCGCGTCCATGACGCTTAAGACGCACAGCGAGCCCAGCGCTCGCACCGCGGAACGGCGGCGCCCGTCCTCCCACGGGGGAGAGGACGGGCGCCGTCTCACGTTCACCACCTGCGCGTTCACGCGCACTCGACCGGAGCGGAGCCCCTCGCCGCCACCGCCCGCACGGGCCGGACGCACCTCGGCGGCCGTCGCCCGAAGGCCCCGAGTGCCGTCAACGGATGGCCGGATACCGCCCGGTACCGCCCACCCGGACTCCCGTCACTTCCGCAACTCGCCCCACGTCTCCGGCCTGACGATCCCGTCGTCCACCAGACCCCGCGCCCACTGGAAGCGCCGCACCGCCGCCTTCGTGCGGTCGCCGTACACGCCGTCCGTCGCACCCGCGCCGTAGCCGTGCCGCCCCAGCAGACACTGGACCTCGACCACCTCCCAGCCGCTGTCGCCCCGGTCGAGGATCGAGTCCCGGGTCCGACTGTGCCCGGCGTACCGCACCCCGCCCTCGCGGCCGTCCTCGCACCCGTACGCGCGGCCCTTCTCGTACACGTGCGCGCCCCGCACCTCGCCGTCCGCGCCCTCCCAGGCCCGGTCCGCGAGCAGGCCGCCCGTGAAGGCGGCGGCCACGGCGAGCGCCAGCGCGGCGAGGGCGGTGCGCAGGCGGACGGTGCGGGGTGCGCGTGCGGGCGTGGGTGGGGGTGCGGGCGCCTCGGATGGTGGGGGCGCCTCAGGTGGTGCGGGCGCGGGTGGTGCGGGCGGGGGCTCGGGTGGCGGGTGCGGCGCGGTGGCCGTCGCCCCGGCCGGGCGTCCCGGACCGGCACCCGCCGAGACCCGTGCCTCCTGCGCCACCTCGTGCAGCACGAGGAGTCGCGTCGGTTCCGTGCCGCACACCCGGGACAGTTGCTCGACGGCGGCGCGCGGCACCGGCTTCTTGCCGTTGAGATAGCGCTCCCAGGAGGAGCGGCTGTACGAGGTCCTGGTGGCCAGTGATGTCAGGCTGAGTCCGCTGCGGTCCTTCATCCGCCGTAACTGGACCGCCAGTCGGCGTTCCTGCTCCCCCAGCGACGCGGGCAGCTCTTTCCAACGCGGCATGTTCACTCCATACGCGTGACAAGGTCCCCCGAGGCGAATCGCCCCCTGCGCCCGGTTAGATGGCGGATGCACCAATTCCGGTTCCCCGGCGTCCGTCCCAGGCGTCCGAAAAGGCAACTCCTGGCGCGGGGGACGTCCCACAGCGGTGTCATAGAACGGCGCGTCCCCGCAGGTCGACGCGGGGGACGGCCCAACTCGTCCCACTGCCCTGGATGTTGACCGATTCGGCTCGGCAGAGTCGGTACCGCACGACGGCCGGCGCGGGCAGCTCGCACCGGCCGCCGGACCACCACCACGGGGAGTTCAGATGACCGACAGCACCACACCCACACCCACGCCCACCCACACGGAGCGCGAGCAGGACACCGGCTGGCGGGCCCCGTCCCGCCCCGGCGGCTTCACCAGGAAGGCCGCCGTCGGCATCGCGGCCACCGCCGTCCTGGGCGGCGGCCTCGCCCTGGCCCCCTCGGCGTCGGCCGCGCCCACCGCCTCGTCCTCGACGGCCCGCACCACGGACGTCTCGCCGCAGGGCACCGCCCCCGCCTGCGTCCAGCGGAGGGTCAGCGGCCGGTCCGCGACCGTGACCAACTACTGCGGCCGCACCATGCGCGTGAAGGTCGTCATCAAGTACGGCCCCGACTCGCGCTGCTTCACCCTGCCGCCCCGGAACGGGGTGCGCTTCACCTGGCTCATCGGCAGGTACGACAAGACCGTGACCTGCTGAGCCCCTCTGAAACCTGCCGAGACCCGCTGACCGGAGCGCCGGGTCAGATGCTTGAGCCGCCCGGGGTCACCAGGCCCGTCTCGTAGGCGATCACCACCGCCTGGGCCCTGGTGTCCAGGTCGAGTTTGTTCATGGTGCGGTTCAGATGCGTCTTGACCGTCGCCTCGCTGATGTAGAGGCGGTCGGCTATCTCCGCGTTGGACAGGCCCCGCGCTATCAGCTTCAGGACCTCCAGCTCGCGGCCGGTGAGCGCGGCGAGGTCCGGCGGCGGCTCGCCGGCGGGCGCCGCCCCGGAACGTACCGCGAAGGCCTCCACGAGACGGCGGGTGACGCTCGGCGCGAACAGGGCGTCCCCGCTGCCGACGGCGGCCACCGCGGCGAGCAGCCGCTCGGGCCCGGAGTCCTTGAGCAGGAACCCGGCGGCGCCCGCGCGCAGCGCCCCGTACACGTACTCGTCGAGGTCGAAGGTGGTGAGGACCAGGACGCGGGGCGGCGGCTCGGCGGCCTCGGCGAGGATGCGCTCGGTGGCCGTGATGCCGTTCATGCCGGGCATGCGGATGTCCATGAGGACCACGTCGGGGCGGGTGGCCGCCGCGAGCTCCACGGCCTCGGCGCCGTCGCCCGCCTCGCCGACGACCTCGATGCCGGGGGCGGCCCGGAGCACGCCGACGAGCCCGGCGCGGATGAGGAACTGGTCGTCCACGACGAGCACCTTGATTTGTGCTTGGTTCATTCGCTGGTGTCGTCTCCCGGCGGTGCGGCCCGTGCCGACGTCGGCAGGGTCAGTCTCACGGCGAACCCTCCCACGCTGCGCGGGCCGATGCTGATCGTTCCGCCGTAGAGCTTGGCCCGTTCGCGCATACCGATCAACCCATGTCCACCAGGGCTCCTCACTCTGTCCGGAATCACCCCCTCCCCATTGTCGGTGACGGACACCTCGATGTGGTCGCGGTGGTAGTGCAGTTCCACGGTCGCGCTGGCCTGCCGCGCGTGCTTCAGGACGTTGGTCAGGGCCTCCTGCACCACGCGGTACGCGCACAGCTCGACGCCGGGCGCGATCGGCCGCGGCGTCCCCGTGACCCGGAACTCGACGGGCACCCCGCCCGCCCTGACCCGGTCCGTCATGTCCTCGATGCGGGCGAGGCCCGGCATCGGCGCGTCCGGGACCTCGCCGTCGTCGTCCTGGGCGCGCAGCACCCGCAGCATGCGCCGCATCTCCTCCAGGGCCTCGGTGCTGGTGCCGGAGATGGTGCCGAGCGCGGTGCGCGCGGTCTTGGCGTCGGAGTCGAAGACGAACTTGGCGAGCCCCGCCTGCACGGAGATCACCGACATGTGGTGGGCGACGACGTCGTGCAGCTCCCGCGCGATCCGCCCGCGCTCCTCCACGACCGCGTGTCTGGCCCGCTCCTGCTGCTCGGCGCGGGTCTTGCGGGCGAGTTCGGCGGAGCGCCGCGCCAGGTATCCCATCCGCCACACCAGGGCGTTGATGCCGAGGGCCTGCGCCGCCACCGACGGCACGGAGGCGTGGTCGTGGCTCACCAGGCTGCCGAGCACCCAGATCGCGGAGAGCAGCGCCGCGCACACGCCGGTCGTGGGGGTCCGGCGTTGCAGGGCGACCGTGTAGAGGCACAGCATCGGCCCGAACGACGTCACGACGGGCCAGTAGCCCGCGAGGACGTACACGGTCCAGACCGCGTACGTCACGAGGCAGACGAGGAGCGGGGCCTTCGAGCGGAACGCGGTCGGCGCGATCACGAGCAGCGCGAGGGAGTAGCCCCGCAGGTCCAGGTCGTCCCACCCGACCGCCGCCGCCTCGGGGCCGATCAACGCCAGCAGAGCCACTTGCCCGAGGGCGAGCAGCACGTCGACGGTGAACGGACGGAGGCGCATCGCCGCAGCGTAGCCCGCATACCCATCGGTATACGTCCATCGTTCGCCGTACCGCAGGAGTTGTAGACGGTCCGCGCCTACGACCGAGGTCGTACGGCAACGTCAACCCGGCACGGGACGACGGGCACTCCCATCGCCGCGTAAGTTTTTCCTCAGCACCACCACCCGCGCCGCCTTGAAACGGCGCGCCGGGGGAAGGGGGCGCGGGCCTGCAAACGGGGGTTTGCACGGGGGACCGGGCCTGCGCCCCGAACGCACAACTACAGACCACTGAGGCATGCGGCTTCGTGCAGGGGCGCACGGAGGAACGGGCCCGCAGCCGACCGCACCACCCCCTGCCCCCACGGCCAACGGCCCGTACTCTCCTGGCGAGTACGGGCCGTTGGTGTGTGCCGACGGCCGCCGCCCGTGGGCACCGCCCGTAGGCAGTGCCCGTGGGCCTGTCCGCCGGCTAACTGCTGATCGTGAAGTGCAGCGTGTCGTCGAGGAACGGGATCTCCAGCCACGGATTCGGCTGCGCCATCATCGCGAGCAGCACGATCGCCAGTCCGAGACTGCCGTACGTCACCATGTCCGTGAACCGCGAGCGCACCGCCAGCATGCCGACGCCCGGCAGCCACCAGCGCATCACGGCCCCCGCGAGCAGCGCGATCCCGATCAGTATCGTGCCGACGCGGAACACGTCGAAGGCGGTCAGGAGCAGCCCGAGCCCGACCAGCGACACCACGCTGAGCAGCGGCCACTGCCGCGCGGGCGCGGGCGCGTCCCCCGACGCGGCCCGTCCGCCGCCCTCGGGCCGCGCGGTGTCCCGCGTGAACAGGGGGAACCGCCGCGACACCTTGCGGGGCTCGCCGTCGGGCCCGGGAGCGCTGACGGCACCCTTGGCGGTGGGCTGGCCGGAGGCGTCGGGGCCGCCGGACGCGGCCGGCTCACCGGACTCCGCCGACGTTTCGCCGCCCACCGTCCCGTCGGGCTCGTCGGACGCACCCGGCTCCGCGGCCGCGGCCGCGCCCTCGGACGAATCCATGGAGCCGTCCTTCGCCTCTACGTTCATGGGGTCGCCCTTCCCCCGCTCAGTCCTCGGCGGCGGCACGTTCCGCGGCCTCGACGACGTTGACGAGGAGCTGGGCACGGGTCATCGGGCCGACACCGCCCGGGTTGGGCGAGATCCATCCGGCGACCTCGGCGACGGCCGGCTCGACATCGCCGACGATCTTGCCGTTGCCGTCCCGCGAGACCCCGACGTCGAGCACGGCGGCGCCGGGCTTCACGTCCTCGGCCTTGATGAGGTGCGGCACACCGGCCGCCGCCACGATGATGTCGGCGCGCCTGAGGTGCGCGGAGAGGTCACGGGTGCCGGTGTGGCACTGCGTCACCGTCGCGTTCTCCGACTTCCGCGTGAGCAGCAGCGGCATCGGACGGCCGATGGTGACGCCGCGGCCGACGACCACGACCTCCGCGCCCTTGATCTCCACGTTGTGCTGCCGCAGCAGCCTGATGATCCCGTACGGGGTGCAGGGCAGCGGCGCGGGCTCGTTCAGGACGAGGCGGCCCAGGTTGGTGGGGTGCAGTCCGTCGGCGTCCTTGGCCGGGTCCATCAGCTCCAGGATGCGGTTCTCGTCGATGCCCTTGGGCAGCGGCAGTTGCACGATGTAGCCGGTGCACGCCGGGTCGTCGTTCAGCTCGCGCACGACGGCCTCGATCTCCTCCTGGGAGGCGGTCGCGGGCAGTTCGCGCTGGATGGAGGCGATGCCGACCTGCGCGCAGTCGCGGTGCTTGCCCGCCACGTACTTCTGGCTGCCGGGGTCGTCACCGACCAGGACAGTACCGAGGCCGGGCGTCACGCCCTTTTCCTTCAGGGCCGCCACGCGGGCGGTCAGTTCGGACTTGATCGCTGCTGCGGTGGCCTTGCCATCGAGAATCTGGGCGGTCATGACCCCATCCTCGCGGATGAGCCCGCCCGCATACCAATCCGGGGGCCACCGCCGCCGCCCCCTGTCCCCTCACGATTGCACTCGCACAACGTTCGGTGAGCTGGCTGGACAAACACGACGGGGCTGAAGAAGCATGTGGGCCACAGTGCCGCGGCCGGTGTCGGGGGGACCGACGCTCCTGTGAACGTTTCCTCCGCGCGTGCCGCACCGTCCCCGCACGCAGTCCCCGACGGAGGAATCCCCACCATGAGCAACCCCTACGGGCCGCCGCCCCAGCAGCCCCAGCCCGGCCAGGGGCCCGGTTACGGCTACCCGCAGCAGCCCCCGCAGGGCGTGCCGCCGCAGGGCGGCTACCCGGGCCAGGGCTACGCGCCCTACCCGCAGCCCGCCCCCGGCCAGTCCCCGTACGGCGCCTACCCGCAGCAGCAGCCGGGCTACGGCTACGACCCGAGCGGGTACGCACCCCGCCCGGAGCTGGCGCACTGGGGCCTGCGCGCGGGCGCGCTCCTCATCGACGGCCTGGTCTTCGGCCTCGTCTACCTCATCATCGGCATCGGTGTCGCGGTGGGCAGGGGCGGCGCCGGAATCGTCCTCATCCTCGTCGGTGTCCTCGCCATCATCGCCTTCGCGATCTACCAGCTGATCCAGGAGGGCAGGACCGGCCAGACCATCGGCAAGAAGGCCGTCGGCATCCGGCTGCTGCGCGAGCTGGACGGGCGGCCGGTCGGCGTCGGCATGGCGTTCGTCCGCAGGCTCGCCCACTTCCTGGACAGCCTGCCGATCTACATCGGCTGGCTGTGGCCGCTGTGGGACGACAAGAAGCAGACGTTCGCCGACAAGGTCTGCGGCACCGTCGTCATCAAGGGCTGACCCACACCGCACCAGCCCCGCACCGCACCACCCGGCGGGCCGCAACTCCCTTCTTCCTCAAGGGAGTTGCGGCCCGCCGCCTTATCTCCGGGGCCCCTTCTCCCTACCCTGTGCGGCGGGGAAGCACAGGGAAGCACGGGGACTTCGGGGGAGGACGACTCATGTCCGGTGACAGCGTGATCGTGGTGCCGGGGGCGGGACACGGGGAACAGGTACGGCTCGCGCCCGGGGAGCGGCTGCGGTTCGGACGGCGGGCCGGGAGCAACGACCTGGTCCTCGCGCACGAGGGGGTGTCCCGCGCCGCCGGCGAGATCACCGCGCAGGGCACCTTCTGGGTCCTGAGCAACCTCAGCGCCCGCCAGACGTACGCCGTGGAGAACCCGGAGGGCGCGGGCGAGCACATCAAGGTCGCCCCGGGGCGCCTGGACGCGCCGGTGCCGTTCGAGTTCGCCCGCGTCGTCCTGCCCGCCGCGGGCGAACTGCTGCACTTCGACGTGTGGGCGCCGCGGCACGACTACGCGACCGCGGGCCCCGGGCCCGACGGCGCCACCACCCGCCCGGCCTTCGGCCTCGACCCCACCAAACGCTACTTCGCCGTCCTCGCCGCCCTCTGCGAACCCCGCCTGCGCGGCGCCCCGCACGCCCCCGCCCCCACCGTCGACCAGCTCACCGCCCGCCTGACCCCGATCTGGCCGGGGGCGAACCGGGCGGCGGTGCAGTGGAACATCGACTACCTGGCGGTGAAGCTGCGCCTCAAACCCGCCCCCGACACGGCGGACCCGGGCCCGCGCCTGAACGGCAAGAAGGAGACCCTCGTCGGGCTCGCCCTCCGCTTCGACCTCGTGCGCGAGGACGACCTGCGCGTCCTGGCCGCCGGAGCGACGGAGGTGCCGCGGTGACCCAGGGACCCTGCGCCGTGCCGACGGGCTACCGGGTCGGATCCTGGGAGGTGCGCGAGCCCCTGGGAACCGGCGCGTTCAGCAGCGTGTACGCGGCCCGGCGCGCGCCGGACGCGGTCACGACGCCGACGGGTCCTGGCGCGGCCGCTTCCGGCGCGGACACCCCGCCGTCGCGGGCCGCGCTGAAGTTCCTGCCCACCGCCCGCACCCCCCGGGGCCTGCGGCACCTTCGCGACCTCGTCGAACGCGAGATCACCCTGCTGCGCCGACTGCGGTCCCCCCGGCTGATCCGGATGTACGAGGTGCTGACCGTCGACGACCCGGCCCGCCCCGACCTCGACGGCGCCACCGTGCTCGTGCTCGAAGAGGCCGAAGGGTCCCTCGCGGGGCTCCTGGAGCGCTCGCCGGTGCCGCGGAGCGGGCCCGCCCTGCTCGCCCAGGTCTGCGAGGGGCTGCACCAGCTGCACCGGGCGGGCTGGGTGCACGGCGACCTCAAACCGGCCAACGTGCTCGTCCTGAAGGACGGTTCCGTGCGGCTCGCGGACTTCCAGACGGCCGCCGAACTGGAGGGCACCCACGCCTACTCCGCCGCCTTCTCGACGCCCGACCACACCCCGCCCGAGCTGCTCTGGCCCGACGTCAGCGAACGCGGCACCCGCATCCGGCCCACCGCCGACCTGTGGGCCTTCGGCGTCCTCGCCCACGTCGTGCTCACCGACTCCTACCCGCTGCCCGGCGGCACCCCGGCCACCCGCAGGGACGCGGCGATCCGCTACGCGCGCGGCGCCGAGGAGCTGCGCCTGTCCCCCGCGCTGCCCGCCGAGTGGCGGGACGTCGTCGGCCGGTGTCTGGCCCGCACCCACCAGGAGCGGCCGCCCCTCGCCACGGCGGCGCTGCTGCGCCGGGTGGAACGGGCCGCGCGGGTGCCGCGGTCGCCCCGGCTGCCGGGGCTGCCCCGGCCCCGTACGCCAAGGGCCCGGCGCACCGCGTGGGTGGCCGGGGCCCTGGCGCTCTCACTCGCGGCAGCGGGCGCCGTCTACAGCAACTGGCCCGTCTCCTACGGCTACCACCGGTGTCCGGCGGGCTCCGTGTGCTTCTTCAGCGAGCGCAACGGCAACGGTGACATGTGCAGTTGGCGCGGCGACGACCCGAACTGGCTCACGGGCGACCGGACGTGCCGGTGGACCGAGGCCCGCCCGGTCAAGTCCGTCTTCAACAACGACCAGGAGTCGAAGGAGAACCACGACGTGGCGTACTGGCGGGGCACCGACTACGTCCCCACCGGCTACGACCGCGAACGCAAGACCCGCCGAACCGGCTGCACCGCGGTCAACCAACAGGGCAACCTCAAGGGCGACTACACCCCCCGCTCGCACCGCTGGATCGCCCACTGCTGACCGAACGCAGCGCTGGGCGCGGGGCTACACGTCGTACGTGTACACCCAGGCGTCGATCTTGCTGCCCGTGCCGGTCCACTTGTACTTCTCCTTGTCTCCCTTCGGGCAGGCGGCCTTGCTCCGCTTCCAGTCGCCGTTCGGCATCTTCGCCTTCACCTTGACGCACTTGCCGTCGTTCCTGGTGTCGGTGACGGTGCCCTCGATCGTGATCTTCCTCCCGGAGCAGGTCAGCTCCCAGTGCGCCTTCCCGCCGGGAACCGGCGGGTTGAAGTTCTCACCGCATCCCCCTCGGGTCCCGGTCGGCTCCGCGTGGGCGGCGGGTGAGAAGCCGACGCCCGCGCCGAGCAGTGCCACGGCCGCCGAACCGACGAGTGCCTTCTTGTAGCGAACGCGCATGTCAGACCCCCATTGAGCTGGAGGGCTCCGGGTGAGCCCCTCGTGCCACCGATGGTGGAACAAGGCGCGGGCGCCGCCCACCTCGGAAGTCCGAGGGTGCGGCGCCCGCGTCGGAGCCGTGTCCGCTCAGTGGAAGAAGTGCCGCGTCCCCGTGAAGTACATCGTCACGCCCGCCTTCTTCGCCGCCTCCACGACCAGTTCGTCGCGGACCGAACCGCCGGGCTGGACGACCGCCTTGACGCCCGCGGCGGTGAGGACCTCCAGGCCGTCCGGGAAGGGGAAGAACGCGTCGGACGCCGCGAAGGCGCCGCGGGCGCGGTCCTCGCCCGCGCGCTCGACGGCGAGCTTCGCGGAGTCGACGCGGTTGACCTGGCCCATGCCGACGCCGACGGAGGCGCCGTCCTTGGCGAGCAGGATCGCGTTGGACTTCACGGCCCGGCAGGCCCGCCAGGCGAAGGCGAGTTCGGCCAGCTCGCCCGGGGAGAGGGCGTCGCCGGTGGCGAGGGTCCAGTTGGCGGGGTTGTCGCCGTCGGCCTGGAGCCGGTCGGTGACCTGGAGCAGCGCGCCGCCGTCGATCGGCTTGACCTCGACGGGCGCGGACGGCGCCTGCGGGGCGCGCAGCACGCGGATGTTCTTCTTCTTGCTGAGGGCTTCGAGCGCGCCGTCCTCGTAGTCGGGCGCCACGATGACCTCGGTGAAGATGTCGGCGACCTGCTCGGCCATCTCCCGCGTCACCGGCCGGTTCACGGCGATGACGCCGCCGAACGCGGACAGCGGGTCGCAGGCGTGCGCCTTGCGGTGCGCCTCGGCGACGTTCCCACCGATGGCGATGCCGCACGGGTTCGCGTGCTTGATGATCGCCACGCACGGGTCGTCGTGGTCGTACGCGGCACGGCGGGCGGCGTCCGTGTCGGTGAAGTTGTTGTACGACATCTCCTTGCCGTGCAGCTGCACGGCTTCGGCGAGGCCGCCGCGACCGTCTGTGTACAGGGCCGCACCCTGGTGCGGGTTCTCGCCGTAGCGCAGCACGTTCTTGCGCGCGTGCGTCGAGCCGAGGAACTCGGGGAAGCCGGAGTCGTCCGCGGGCGCGTAGCCGTCGGCGAACCAGGACGCCACGGCGACGTCGTACGCGGCGGTGTGCTGGAACGCTTCTCCCGCGAGCCGCTTGCGCGCCGTCAGGTCGAAGCCGCCGTCGCGGACCGCGGTGAGCACGGCGTCGTACCGCGCGGGGCTGGTGACGACCGCGACGGAGGGGTGGTTCTTGGCGGCGGCGCGGACCATCGAGGGGCCGCCGATGTCGATCTGCTCCACGCACTCGTCGGGCGTCGCGCCGGAGGCGACGGTCTCCTTGAACGGGTAGAGGTTCACGACGACGAGCTGGAAGGGCTCCACGTCGAGCTCGGCGAGCTGCCGCCGGTGGTCCTCCAGGCGCAGGTCGGCGAGGATGCCGGCGTGCACGCGCGGGTGCAGCGTCTTGACCCGGCCGTCCAGGCACTCGGGGAAGCCGGTGAGCTCCTCGACCTTGGTGACCGGCACGCCCGCGGCGGCGATCCGCGCGGCGGTGGAGCCGGTCGAGACGAGCTCGACGCCCCCTTCGTGGAGCCCGCGCGCGAGGTCTTCCAGGCCGGTCTTGTCGTAGACGCTGATGAGTGCGCGCCTGATCGGGGCTTTCGTACCTTCGGCGGTGGCCGTACCTTCGGCGGTCACGGGATAACTACCTTTCGTCCCTCAATCGAGAAGCCGTCGCGGGCCAGGCGCCCCACGACGTCGACGAGCAGTCCTCGCTCGACTTCCTTGATGCGCTCGTGCAGCGCGCTCTCGTCGTCCTCGGCCCTGATGTCCACCACGCCCTGCGCGATGATCGGGCCGGTGTCGACGCCGTCGTCGACGAAGTGGACGGTGCAGCCGGTGACCTTCGCGCCGTACGCGAGTGCGTCGCGCACGCCGTGGGCCCCCGGAAAACTGGGCAGCAGGGCAGGGTGCGTGTTCACCGTGCGCCCGCCGAACCGGGCCAAGAATTCCTTCCCGACGATCTTCATGAACCCGGCCGAGATCACCAGGTCCGGCTCGTACGCCGCGGTGGCCTCGGCCAGCGCGCGGTCCCATTCGTCACGGGACGCGTAGTCCCTCACCCGGCACACGAACGTCGGCAGGCCCGCGCGCTCGGCGCGGTCCAGGCCCGCGATTCCGGTCCGGTCGGCGCCGACGGCCACGATCTCGGCGCCGTAGGCGTCGGCCCCGTGCTCCGCGACGGCGTCGAGCAGTGCCTGCAGATTCGTACCTGATCCGGAGACCAGCACGACGAGGCGCTTGGCCTTGGCCACGGCGGGGCCCTTTCTCGGGAGTGCTCTTTGTACGGTCGTACGAAGGCTTCGCACTCCCCGATACGGGGAACCCTACGAAGCGGCCGACCGTCAGCAACGATACCGGCACACCGGGCGGCCCCTCACGGGACGGGGGCGCGGCCGGAAGGTAGCGTCTGTGGGGGCAGACGCCTGAACAGTCAGTAGCCAAGCTCCATCGCCGAGTTGCCCGGCTCCGCCGGGCCGCCGGGTTCCACAAGACGAGTCTCTGCCCAGGGGCCGAGCTCTACCAAGGGGAAGACGCACACCTGATGCCGGACCGCAGCCTCCGCCTCCCACCGTCCTTCGCGTACGGCCCGCCCCTCGCGGACGGCCCGTCCTCCGCGGCTGGCGCGTCCGGCTCGACACGCGGGGGGCGGGACGGGTCGACACTGCTGCGGGACGGGGGCGGGCAGCCCTCGTCGCCGCCTCGGGGGTCCGAGGGGGCGGGCGGGGCGAGCGGGTCCGGTGCGTCCGGGGGCTCCGGCGGGTCCGGGGGCTCCGGCGGTTCTGGCAGCTCGGGCGGCTCCGGTGGCTCCGGCAGCTCCGGCGGCGGCTCCTCCGAGGACAATCCGTTCGCGCCGCCGCCCGAGGGCGCGCCCGAGCAGCCGTGGCAGCCGCGGCGGCCCGCGGGCGGGTCGGGCGGCGACGGCCCTGGTGGCTCCGGTGGCTCCGGCGGCGACTCGCCGTGGGGCAGTCAGTGGAGCGACCAGCAGCCCGGCCGGTCGTCCGGCGGCGGCTTCGGCGAGCGTCCCGGCAGCCAGGGCCCCGAGGGTTCCGGTTCGGGCTCGGGCGGGCAGGGCGGCGGCATGCGCTGGGACCCGACGGACCCGGCCCAGCGCCGCGCCCGCTACGCCCTCCTGTCCGGCATGTGGGCCTTCTTCTTCGCGCTCTTCGGCTGGCGGTACGTGGCGCTGCTGCTCGGCGCCCTCGGTCTCCACTGGGCCATCAGCGCCCTGCGGGCCAAGCCGAAGCTGCCGGACCCGACGGCTCCGGCGCAGGTCGCCGCGGGAGCGCAGGGCGGGACCGGGGGGAACGGCGCGAACGGCGGCTCGCGGCCCGCGCGGGCCGGGGGACGGCCGCAGACCACGGCGGCGATCAGCGGTCTGGTGACGGCCTCGCTGGCGCTGGCCATGGTGCTCGCCACGTTCGCCGCGCAGCTGATCTACCGAGACTACTACACGTGCCGTGACGACGCCCTGACGAACCAGTCCCGGCAGGACTGCGAGGACCTGCTGCCCAAGCAGTTGCGTCCGCTCCTGACGGATCGGGACTGAGGCGCCTCTCCCTGCCTGCACACGGCGGGTGCGAACGGCCCTCCCACGACTGCGCGGGAGGGCCGTTCGGTTGAGGTGCGGCAACGGCGAAGGGCCCCTCACTCGTGGAGTGAGGGGCCCTTCGTCACTGGAGCGCCCGGCAGGCCTTGCACCTACATTTCCCATCGGATGATGGGCGTCTTTCCTTGGACCACAGACGCGCGACTCCCGTGCTGTGCACCGAAGTTACACCAAGATCGTACACGAATTCCGGAGTGCTGATCAACGTCTGTCCGGGGTCCGATGCGGCTATGTGTCGCGGCCCGGGTCGGGGAGGAAGTCGTAGGGCTCGAAGGTCGGGGGTGGGGGTGGGGGTGGGGGTGGGGGTGCGGGTGCGGCGGAGGGCGGGGGTGCGGCGGAGGGCGGGGGTGGTGCGGGGAGAGGGTCGGGGGTGGCCGGTGGGGTCGTGTCGGGGGCGGGTTCGGTGGGGGGTACGGAGTCGGCGTGGGGCGCGGCGTCGGTCGTGAACACCGCGTGGGTGGTGGGCCCGGTCTCGGTCGTGAGCACCGCGTCGGTGGCGGGCATCGCGTCCGCCTCCGGCACCGTCTCCGTACGGTCGGCCACCGCCACGCCCGTCGCCTCCCCCTCAGCGGTCTTCCGCCCACGCCCGCGCCACAGCCCCGCCGCCCAACGCCCGATCCCCCGCCTCCGCTTGCCCTCCGCCTTCTCCTCCACCCGCACCCGCTCCGCCTCGACCACCCGCACCCGCTCCGCCTCGACGGCCGCCGCCGCCCGCGACCTGGCCCGCAGCCGCCACCACCGCACCCCCAGCGCCACCGGCACCCCCACGAGCCCCGTCCACGCCACCGCCGCCAGGCCCGTGAGCCACCACACCGGGCCGAACTCGGCCAGGACCCCGACCCCCAGCGGCCCCCCGGCCAGCCCCGCGAGCACCGCGCTCGCGGCGCCGCACAGCACCGCCGCCGTTCCGGCACCCGCCGCCGTCCGCCCCGCCGACCAGGCGGACTCCCCGGCCGTCGCCGCCCGCGCCGCGAACCACCCGAGCACGCATCCGGCCGCCACCGGCACCGCGCCCACCGTCCAGGTCAGCGGTGAGCCGGGACCGGCCTCGGGTACGGCCGCGAGCAGCGGGAACGGGGGCAGCATCGGGGCGGCCGCCGCGTCGAGGGGCGCCACGGCCGTGCCCGTCCCGAGGACGAACCCGGGCCCGAGCCCGTACGCCGCCCCCCACACCGCGGCGTTCGGCACCAGCGCCAACGCAAGCAGGAGCACCGCGAACCGCCCCGACCAGACCGTGGTGACCGTCAGGAACGACTCCCGCACCGGGCCGCCGTGCAGCACCACCGCGACCCCGACGAGCAGCGCTCCCCCGCCCACCAGGACCGCCGTCGCCGCGACGGCCGCCCGGCCCGCGCCGAGCACGCGTTCGCGTACGCAGAGACGACGTACCGCTCCGGGCACCGGCAGCGCGTCCGCCGCGCGTCGCACCGAATCCGGCAGCGGCCCCGACGGCCGTCCGTGCGCCGTCCACACGCCGAACCCGGCCGCCGCCACGGCGAGCAGCGGCACGTGTGCCGCCGCGCTCGGCCAGGAGGGGCGCAGCTCGCCGCCCGCCGCGTACACGGCGGCCGCCGTCGCCACCAGCAGATAGCCGCCGACCACACCCGCCCACGCGGTGCGTACGCCAAGGGCCCGCTCGTCCGGGTCCGCCGCGTCCCGCGCCGCGCGGTGCACCAGCCAGGCGGGCAGGGCGAGCAGCAGCAGCGGGGTGAGACCCACTGGCGCGGGCATCCCGGACAGGGTCTCGGTGCGGACCAGTTCCGTGCCGTGCGCGAGGAGCCACAGGGCGGCCGCCACGTGCAGCGCACCGCCCGGCCCGCTGTCCGGGTACGGCGAGCTGATCCACAGGCCCATCACCAGGACCGCGAACGCGCCGAGCCCGAGCCCCGCGGCGATCGCCCCACCCACGACGCAGGTGCCGAGGCCGGGCGCCGCCTGCTTCCGGTAGAGCGTGAGAGAACCAGAGTCGGTCATGTCGGTCACGCGGCCATGCTCCCAACGACACGCGCTTTCATCGCGTAACGGGCGAATGCCGGATGTGTCGCTCAAGATACGTTTATGTACTTTTTCGTGCGATGGATCGGCTAGCCATGTCCCAGAGCCCTGCCGTCCCGCTGCCGGCCCCCAAGGAACGCCGCAGACTGCGCGAGGCGAAGTCGCTGACCCAGGCCGAGGTCGCCGCGCACATCGGCGTCAGCCGGGAGACCGTCCGCGCGTGGGAATCGGGACGCACGCATCCGCGGGGGCAACGACGGGTGGCTTACGCCCGCTTCCTGGAGGGGTTGGTGGAGGAGCGGGGGGTGGGGGTGTCGGCGGCAGAGGTGGCGTCGGCCGAGGTGTCGTCGGCGGAGGGCGGGGAGTCGGCTCGGGGTCGGGGTCGGCCTGAGGTTCAGCCCGAGGCGCAGGAACGGCCGGAGGCACAGGCGCGGTCCAGCGCGCCGACCCTGGCGCAGGTGCAGGCGGAGGCCGAGGCGCGGGCGGAGGAACGGGCACGGGCACGGGAGCTGGCCGAGGCGCGGGTCGAGGCGGAGGCGGAGGCTCGGGCGGCGACGGCCGCGGCGGACTCGCCCGACGAGCCCCCGACCGCCGAAGCCGCCTTCGACGCCCTCTGCGCCCGCACCGCCCCCGCCCTCGTACGGCAGACCTACGCCCTCACCGGCCGCCGGGCGCTCGCCCAGGAGTCCGTGGAGCGCGCCTTCCAACTGGCCTGGCAACGCTGGCCCGAGGTGGCCGTCGACCGGGACCCGGCGGGCTGGGTGCGGGCGGCGGCGCACGAGTACGCGCTGTCCCCGTGGCACCGGTTCCGCCCGGCGCACCGCGGTCCGGACGTACCGCCCGCCGAGGAATCGCACCGCGCCCTGCTCGCCGCGCTCCTGAACCTGCCGCCGACGCAGCGCCGCACGCTCCTGCTCTACGACGGCGTGGGGCTCGGCCTGCCCGAGACCGCGGCCGAGACGGAGGCCAGCACACCGGCCGCCGCGAGCCGTCTGCTGCACGCGCGCGAGGCCGTCGCGGAGCACCTGCGCACCGCCGACGAGCCGCCCGAGGCACTGCACGAGCACCTCGGCGCGCTCGGCGGCACCGAACGCCTGGTGGTGCCGCGCCCGGCCCGCGTCCGGATCGGCAGCGAGCGCCGGGCCCGCCTCTGGACCCGCGCGGCCATCGCCTTCACGGCCCTGATCATCGGCGCCACGGCCCTCACCGTCCGCACGGCCCCCACCCGCTACGAGCCCCCGCAGTCCCCCGGCCGAGCCATCAGCGGCGTCCCCCCGAGAATGGGCCCGGAACCCCTGTCCTACGAGGACGAAGTCCTCCGCGAAAAACTCCGCAAGGAACCCACCCGAGGCCCGGCCCGCCTGATCCCCACAGCCGAGTAGCGCCTCCCCGGCGCCGGGCAACACGATGTCCCGCGCCGGGCAACAGCGCATCAAGACCCACCCCACCCGGGGCAACGAAAGCGGGCCCGCACCCCGGCGTGGGGCGCGGGCCCGCTTTCAGCGAGCGGAAGCGTCAGCCGGCCAGGATGGCCCGCGCCAGCTTCGCCGTCTCGGTGGGCGTCTTGCCGACCTTCACCCCGGCGGCCTCAAGGGCCTCCTTCTTGGCGGCAGCCGTGCCGGAGGACCCGGAGACGATGGCACCGGCGTGGCCCATCGTCTTGCCCTCGGGCGCGGTGAAGCCCGCGACGTACCCGACGACGGGCTTCGTCACGTTGGCCTTGATGAAGTCCGCGGCACGCTCCTCCGCGTCACCACCGATCTCACCGATCATCACGATCAGGTCGGTCTCGGGGTCGGCCTCGAACGCGGCGAGCGCGTCGATGTGCGTCGTACCGATGACGGGGTCACCGCCGATGCCGACGGCCGAGGAGAAGCCGATGTCACGCAGCTCGTACATCATCTGGTACGTCAGCGTGCCGGACTTCGAGACCAGGCCGATGCGGCCCGGCTTGGTGATGTCGCCCGGGATGATGCCGGCGTTGGACTGGCCGGGCGTGATGAGCCCCGGGCAGTTCGGGCCGATGATCCGGGTCTTGTCGCCCTTCGACTTCGCGTACGCGTAGAACGCGGCGGAGTCGTGCACGGCGATGCCCTCGGTGATGACGACCGCGAGCGGAATCTCCGCGTCGATGGCCTCGACGACGGCGGCCTTGGAGAAGGCCGGCGGCACGAAGAGGACGGACACGTTGGCGCCCGTCTTCTCCATCGCCTCGGCGACGGTCCCGAAGACCGGGATCTCGGTGCCGTCGATGTCGACCGACTGACCCGCCTTACGGGGGTTCACGCCGCCGACGATGTTCGTGCCGTCGGCGAGCATGAGCTTGGTGTGCTTCATGCCCGTGGCACCGGTCATGCCCTGGACGATGACCTTGCTGTCCTTGTTGAGGAAGATAGCCATGGTGGTCTGAGTCCCTCGTCCCTTACTTCGCAGCCGCAGCGAGCTCGGCGGCCTTGTCGGCCGCGCCGTCCATGGTGTCCACGCGCTGGACCAGCGGGTGGTTGGCGTCGCTCAGGATCTTGCGACCCAGCTCCGCGTTGTTGCCGTCGAGGCGCACGACCAGCGGCTTGGTGACGTCCTCGCCCTTGGACTTGAGGAGCTCGAGCGCCTGCACGATGCCGTTGGCGACCTCGTCGCAGGCGGTGATGCCGCCGAAGACGTTGACGAAGACGGACTTGACGTCCGGGTCGCCGAGGATGATCTCCAGGCCGTTGGCCATGACCTCGGCGGAGGCGCCGCCACCGATGTCGAGGAAGTTCGCGGGCTTCACGTTGCCGTGGCTCTCACCGGCGTACGCGACGACGTCCAGGGTGCTCATGACGAGACCCGCGCCGTTGCCGATGATGCCGACCTCGCCGTCGAGCTTGACGTAGTTGAGGTTCTTGGCCTTGGCGGCAGCCTCGAGCGGGTTGGCTGCGTCCTTGTCCTCGAGAGCCTCGTGGTCGGGCTGGCGGAAGTCGGCGTTCTCGTCGAGCGAGACCTTGCCGTCCAGGGCCAGGATGCGGCCGTCCGTGGTCTTCACCAGCGGGTTCACCTCGACGAGGAGCGCGTCCTCGGCGACGAAGGTGTCCCACAGGGTCACCATCGCCTCGGCGACGCCCTCGGCCACGTCGGCCGGGAACTTCGCCTGGGCCACGATCTCGCGGGCCTTCTCGATGGTCACGCCCTCGACGGCGTTGACCGGGACCTTCGCGAGGGCCTCGGGGGTCTTCTCCGCGACCTCCTCGATGTCCATGCCGCCCTGCACCGACGCCATGGCGAGGAAGGTGCGGTTGGTGCGGTCCAGGAGGTACGAGACGTAGTACTCCGCCTCGATCTCCGGGGACAGCTCGGCGATCATCACCTTGTGGACCGTGTGGCCCTTGATGTCCATCCCGAGGATGTCCGTCGCGCGAGCGACGGCCTCGTCCGGGTCGGCGGCCAGCTTCACGCCGCCGGCCTTGCCTCGGCCACCGACCTTCACCTGCGCCTTGACAACCGACTTGCCGCCAAGCCGCTCGGTGGCCTCGCGCGCCGCCTCAGGCGTGTCGATGACTTCACCGGCCAGCACCGGTACACCGTGCTTGGCGAAGAGGTCCCTCGCCTGGTACTCGAACAGGTCCACGCGCGTCCGTCCCTTTTCAGTGATCTCGCGCCGCCGTGCAGCGGCTTCAGTCTCTGCGTGCTCTGCGTGGGCGTGCCGCGAAGGGCAACGTGACTGCGCTGTCACAAGGGAGGCGTAGCCGAAAGTCCGGTACGCGGCATGTCCGTCTCGCAGGTTATCGCCGTGGGACCTGCGTCCCTAAATCGCAGATCACATTTGCGCGGTGATGACGGTCACAGATCGCGTCCGCCGGGCGTGTCGGACGGCCCCGGCACGCGCCGTTTCCGGGCGTGCCGGGGCCTGCGGGGCGGTCGCGCGGCTCGGGTCGTGAGGGGTGCGCGGGCCCCGGGGCTCGGCGTTTGCTGTTGTGATCAGTCGCGGTACGCCGGTCGGCGGTGCGCCGGTCGGCTGACGCGCGGCTTCGGCTCAGCCGCCGTGCCGCCTCGTGGGGTCACGAGGCGGATCAGCCGTCGCGCGGGCTTCAGCCGTCGCGCGGGCTGCGGAGTCAGCCGTTGTACGTCGACTGGTACGCCGCGTCGTACACGGGCAGGCCCGTCGCGCCGCCGCCCGGCAGGTAGTCCGGGGTGACCGAGCCCGTCACGCCCCGGGCGCCGGTGAGGGCGTTGCCCGCGAGCGAGCCCGCGTCGGCGCCGACCGTGCCGGTCAGGTCCCGGGCGAGCGGCTGCACGTCGGCGACCACCCCGCCCGCGAACGGGCCCACATCGCCGACGGCACCCCGCGCGAGCCCGTCGGCGCTGCCGCCGACACCGCCCACGACCGGGCTGACCTGCTCGGTCACCGACTGCACGAGCGGCTGCACCGACCCGACCACACCACCGGCGAACGGCCGCACGTCGTCGGCCACGACCGTCTGCGCGAGCGGCGGCACGTCGGCGACGACACCGCCCGCGAACGGCTGCACGTCCCCGAGCACGCCCTGCGCCAGGTAGCTCGCGTCCCCGACGGCGCCGAGCGCGACCGGGACCACGCCGTCGACGGCCGTCCCCGCCACCGGCGGCAGCACGGAGTCCGAGACACCGTCGACGGTCGGTCCCGCGGCGGTGAGGGTGGATCCGGCGAGGTCCTGGGCGTGCTGAGCGGTGCGGCCCGCGTCGATGGTGCCGAGGGTGCCGATGCTGCCGTCGAGGGCGTCGGCACCGTGGATGCTTCCGATGCCCTCGACGCCCTTGATGCCGTCGAGCTGCGGGGCGAACGCGGAGAGGGGGCCGAAGAGGTAGTCGATCTCCCCGGTGCCGGGGGCGTCGAGGTCGGCGACCTTGCCCCGCGCGGCGTCGGCCACCTCGTCCTGGACGTTCAGCTTGTCCTGGACGTTGACCTTCTCCTTGACCTGGTCCCGCACGCCGGAGACGCCGACCTGGTCGTCCACGCCGGAGACGGTGCCGCGCACGTCGGAGACCTTGCCCTGCACTCCCGAGACGGTGCCCTGCACACCGGACACCCTGTCCTGAACGCCCGACACCTTGCCCTGCACGCCCGAGACCGTGCCGCGCACGCCGGACACCTTGTCCTGCGTGTCGGTCACCGCGCCCCGGACGTCCCGCACCACAGGGGCCTTCTTCTGCACGTCCTGCACGTCCCGCACGTCCTGCACGTCCGGCACGTCCTTCTGGACGTCGCCGACCTCACCCTCGACGTCGGCGACGGCGTCGGACGCCTGGTCGGGCACGGCGACAGAGTGCGCGGGCAGTTCGTCCGCGCTGGCGACGGCCGAGCCGAGCGCCCACGCACCGGTGACACCGGCGGCTATGACAATGGAACGGCGAATGTTCTTGTTCATGCGTCGTCGGATCCTTCGCATTCGTTCTGGCTGTGGAACCGGTCCTCCGACCGGCGGGCAGACCCATGCCGCCCCCGCGCGGCAGGTCGAGCGGGGAACGGGCCGCCCTAGCCAGGGAATTCGAGGATGTCCCGGTGCCTGTCGCGCACCGGCGCCGCACCGGCCGCCGCACCCGGTCCGGCCGCGAGCCGGACCTCACCGCGGCCACCGGGACCGACCGCGCCCGCATCGGCGTGACGCTGCGAACTCCCGTCACCCGCCGACTGCCCACTCACACAGCCACCCGGCCGCCCGGGCAGCGGAGCCTTCTCCGACCCACCGGTCCCGTGCTCGCCGAACGCCGCACCGACGCCGTCCCGCACCTCGCCGCCTCGACGACCGCCGGAGTCCTCGCCGTACGGCGACGTCCAACTGCCGCAGGGGTACGAGGAGTCGAGGCACGGCCCGTACGCCGCGGCGCCCCGGTCCGCGTCAGCGCTGTCCCGGCCGCCATCGTGCCCGGAGCGTGCGTCGCCACTGGCTCCGCGCCCGCCTTCACCGCCGGAGGGACCGGGCCCGGTTGCCCCGCCTCCGTCGTCCCCGCCACGCCCGGCGCCGCCTCCGGCACCCGGCCGCAACGTCTCGGGCAGCACGCGCTGCGACTCCGCAAGCCAACGCTGCGGCTCGGCCAACACACGCTGCGGCGCGGCCAGCACGCGCTGTGGCTCGGCCAGCAGCACCTTGGCCTTCGGCACCAACCCGCCCGCGTCGACCAGCGCCTGGCGCGACTCGGGCAACGCCCGCTTCGGGGCGGGCAACGCCTGCGTCGGCTCGGGCGACGTCTGCCTTGGCTCAGGCAACGCCTGCCTTGGCTCGGGCAGCACCCGCTTCGGCTGGGGCAGCACACGGCGCGACTCGGACAGCACCCGCTCCGGCTCGGACAACATCCGGCGCGACTCCGGCGGCACCTGGGTCGGCGCAGCCAACGCACGCGTCGGCGAAGACAACGCACGGGTCGAATCGGACAACGCCCTGGCGGGCGCCCCCTCTTGCGCACCCCGCGCCGCCTCGTCGACGACATCCCGCGCGGGGCGCACCGCGGGCTCCACGACGGGCCGCGTCACCCCCCGCACCGCGTCCGCCGCGTTCGCCGGGCCCGCCGCGCCGCCGCTCTCCGCCGCCCGCGCCCGCTCCCCGCACACGAGGCCGATGACGACAAGTCCCGCGAGCAGCACCAGGACCCGCAGCGCCCGCCGCCCGACGACCGCGCGCACGAGGCGCGCCGCCGTACCGGGGTGAACGACTGCGGAGACCAAGACGACGACAACCTTCCGTACGAGACCCGGGTGAGACCCGCTCGGCGACCCACGGGACGGGCACGCGCACGCGGAATCTCTCGCTCCGCGCGGGCGGGGCGTCGATACTCGCACGACAGTCCGCCCGTCGCGCAAGCCCCCTGTTACCGATGCGTATGCATGTCCGGTATGGGCAGTGGCCTCTTCTCGATCGCGGCGGCCATCACGTCCGGGAAGAGGTCGGGCGTACAGGCGAACGCGGGCGCGTCGAGCGCGGCCAGGGCCGCCGCGTGCTCGCGGTCGTACGCCGGTGCCCCTTCGTCGGACAGCGCGAGCAGCGTCACGAACTGCACCCCGGACGCCTTCATCGCCGCGACCCGCTTCAGCATCTCGTTGCGGATGCCGCCTTCGTAGAGGTCGGAGATGAGGACGACCACGGTCTCCGCGGGCCGGGTGATCTGCGACTGGCAGTACGCGAGCGCCCTGTTGATGTCGGTGCCGCCGCCGAGCTGCGTACCGAACAGCACGTCCACGGGGTCGTCCAGCTGGTCCGTCAGGTCCACGATGTTCGTGTCGAACACGACGAGCCGCGTACTGATCGACCGCATCGACGCGAGCACCGCCCCGAACACGGAGGCGTAGACGACGGACGCCGCCATCGAACCGGACTGGTCGATGCAGAGGATGACGTCCTTCTTCACCGACTGCGCGGCCCGCCCGTACCCGATGAGCCGCTCGGGGACCACCGTCCTGTACTCGGGCAGGTAGTTCTTGAGGTTGGCCGCGATGGTGCGGTTCCAGTCGATGTCGTGGTGGCGCGGCCTGCTGACGCGGGCGCTCCGGTCGAGGGCGCCGGTGAGGGTGGCCCGGGTGCGGGTCGCGAGCTTCTTCTCCAGGTCGTCGACCACCTTCCGCACGACGGTCCGCGCGGTCTCCTTCGTGGTCTCGGGCATGGCCTTGTTCAGGGAGAGCAGCGTGCCCACGAGATGCACGTCCGCCTCGACGGCCGCCAGCATCTCGGGCTCCAGGAGCAGCGCGGACAGGCCGAGCCGGTCGATCGCGTCGCGCTGCATGACCTGCACGACGGACGAGGGGAAGTACGTCCTGATGTCCCCGAGCCACCGCGCGACCGACGGCGCCGACGCCCCGAGCCCCGCCGAACGCCCCTCCCCCCGCTGCTTCTTGCCCCCGCCTCCGTAGAGCGCGGTCAACGCCCCGTCCATGGCGGCGTCCCGCCCGGCCAGCTCACACCCCAACCCCTCCCCCGCGTCCCCACCGAGCACGAGCCGCCACCGCCGCAACCGCTCATCCCCAGCGGCCCCCTCCACGCCCCCGACCACCGAATCCACGCCCCTGTCCACGTCCACACCCCCGACCACCGAATCCACACCCATGCCCACGTCCCCCATCACGCCACCCCCATCAACGAGTTCCCACGCACCCCGGCACCACGACCAGCAGCACCACCCCGCCCGGAGGCATCACCCTTTCCCCGCCCGCTGCTCCCCGGCCCTCCACTCCGCCCCGCCTCCGGCGGCCCCTCACCGAGCCCCAACAGCAGCCCCACCACCGGTAGCACCGCATCAGCGCGCACCGGGTCCAGCTCCACGGCGAATCCGGACGCGCCCTCGGCGAGCGGCACCGCCGCGCCGGAGTGCCCGGGCCCTCGCCGCACCAGCTCGCCCAGCGTGCGGCGCACACCCGACTCGTACGCCCCGAACGTGCGCCGCAGCAACGGCAGTACGTCGACGAAGGCGTCCCCCGAGACCCCGGCGAGCCACTGGTCGACGAGCCCGAGCAACCGCTCGTCGTGCACGAGCAGCAGCCCGCCCCCGGCGCCGCCCCCGAGGAACCCCTCGATCCACGCGGCGGCCTCACCCGGCTCGGTCCCGGGCGACAGCGCAAGCCCCACGAACCGCGCGGCCTCCCCCTCGGCCAACACCCCGTCATCCATCAGCAGGCGAGCACACCGCCCCCGCACGCCCCCAGCGACCCGCTCCCCTCCCACAAGCCCCCGCAGAACCCCCTGCCACCGCCCCCGAACCCCACCAGCACCAGCACCAGCACCAGCTGAACCATCCACGCCTGCCGCCTCAACCGCACTGGCAGTCCCAGCTGTTGCGGCTGTGCCCACGGCGCCGGGCACTGCTTCGTCCGACCCCGGCCCACCTGGACCCCCGACGTGGACAGCCGCCTCATGGCCGCCCGGGCCCCCCGCGTGCACGGCCGCCTCCGGCCCACCCAGGCCACCTGAGCCCCCCGACCGGCCCAGACCGCCCCCAGGAGCGAACTCCCCCAGAAGCCCCACCGCCAGGTGCACCGCGTCCACATGCCCCCGCATGGCCTCCGCCGCGTCCGCATCGAGCCCCACGCACGCCGGCGGCAACCCCACGAACACCCGCTCGGCAAGCCCGAGCGCCACCTCCCCCAGCGCCCCGGTCCCCGTACCCCGCACGTCCCCGTACCGCAGCGACCGCACGAGCGCGGGCAGCGCCTGCGCCAGATGCCCGACGTCGGCGTCGAGCGCGGCCCGGTCGGCGAGCACCCGCATCACGACGGGCAACGCCTCCGGCAGGTCGGCGAGGAGGCACCGCTCGGCCAGCGAGGTCACGTCGGCCAGCACCCCCGCGCCCACCGCGTCGGCCTCCGCCTTGGCGGTGGCGGCGCCCACCACGGTGGTGCCCCACACCCCGGCCTCGGCGACCCGCACCGACAGCTCGGGCTCCCACCGCAGCCGCCAGCTCTCCCGGAACGTCCCCGTGCTCCCGCGCGACTCGACCGGCTCGCCCCAACCGACACCGAGCAGCCGCAGCCGGTGCAGCAGGCGGCTGCGTGCCGCGTCGGTGTCCTTGCGGAGGTCGAGCTCCAACTCCCGTTCCAGCGCCTCCGGCTTGAGCCGGAGCCTGCGCTGGAGCCGGGTGAGGTCACGCTGGAGCGGCACAGCGGGCGCCGCGTCCGGCACCTCGCCGAGGACGTCGCCGACGACCAGCCGGTCGTGCACCAGCGCGAGCGGCACGTCCGAGCCCTCGCACATCACGGCCCGCACGGCGTCCATCGTCTCGGTGAGCCCGGGCAGCGGCCGCCCCCGCATCACGGCGAGCGTCCCGGCAAGCCGCACCGCCTCGATGATGTGCGCGGACGACACGAGCCGGTCCTCGTCCCTGAGCAGCCCGGCGACCTTGGTCAGCCAGCGCTCTACGGGCCGGTCGGGCGCGCCGAACAGATGCCCGTACCAGCCGGGCGAGTCGATGCCCGCCCCGTACCCGCTGTACCGGGACAGCCGCCGGTGCGTCCACGGCACCCACGTCATGTCGACCTTGACCTTGGGCAGCCCCTTGAGCAGCGCCCGGTCGGCGGCCACGGAGGCCTTCTGGCGGAGCGCGGGAACGTGCCAGGCCCCGCAGACCACGGCGACGTGCTCGGCCCCGAACTCCCGCTGCGCCGCCCGGACCTGGAGCCGCATGTACGCCTCGCGCAGCAGGCCCCGGTCGTGCCCGCCGCTGCCGTACGTCTCGCGCAGCGCCTCCATGGCCTCGCCGAGCACCTCGAACGGCGCGAACACGTCACCGCCGCCCGCGCGGTGCTCGACGACGTCCTCCCACCAGCGCTCCGGGTCGTCGTACCCGGCGGTCCCGGCGAGCACGGCCAGCGGGTCGACACGCACGGCCTCGCCGGTCGCTTCGGCCTCGCCGGTGCCGTCGGTCCCGCCGTTCCCCCCGGTCCCGTCGGTCGCCTCATCGGGCCGATCCGCCGCGCCCTCCCCCCTTTCCCCTTCTCCCGGTCCGTCCCCGCCCCGGTCCTCGTCCCCCTCGCCGCGCGCCAGCGAATGCGCGGCCGGCAGGTCCATGAAGCGCACCGGCACCCCACGCCGCACCGCCCACTGGATCGCCACCCACTCCGGCGAGAACTCGGCGAGCGGCCAGAAAGCCGAGCGGCCCGGCTCGTCCACGACGTGCGCCAGCAGCGCGACGGGCGGGCGCATGTCGGCCTCGGCGGCAAGCGCCACCAGGCCGTCGGCCTCCGGCGGCCCCTCGACGAGGAGCACGTGGGGCAGGGCCGCTTCGAGCGCGCTCCGCACGGCCCGTGCGGATCCCGGCCCGTGGTGCCGCACGCCGAGCAGCAGCGGCCCGCCCGCACCCTTCGTTTGCGCGGTGGCCCCGCCCCCGGCCGCCGTACGCCCCTGGGCGGCCGTCATGCGCTCACCTCGCGGCAGGCGCGGTAGAAGTCCTTCCACCCGTCGCGCTCGCGCACGACCGCTTCCAGATACTCCTGCCAGATCACGCGGTCCGCCGCGGGGTCCCGCACGACGGCGCCGAGGATGCCCGCGGCGACGTCACCGGGGCGCAGCACGCCGTCCCCGAAGTGTGCGGCGAGAGCCAGGCCGTTGGTGACCACGGAGATCGCCTCGGCCGTGGACAGCGTCCCGCTGGGCGACTTCAGCTTCGTACGCCCGTCCGTGGTGATTCCGTCGCGCAGCTCGCGGAAGACCGTGACGACGCGGCGGATCTCGTCGATGCCGTCCGGCCCGGCCGGCAGGTCGAGGGAGCGGCCGATCTGGTCGACGCGGCGGGAGACGATGTCGACCTCGGCGTCGGCGCTCTCGGGCAGCGGCAGGACCACGGTGTTGAAGCGGCGGCGCAGCGCGCTGGAGAGGTCGTTGACGCCGCGGTCGCGGTCGTTGGCGGTGGCGATCAGGTTGAAGCCGCGTACGGCCTGGACCTCCTGGCCCAGTTCCGGGATCGGCAGGGTCTTCTCCGAAAGGATCGTGATCAGCGTGTCCTGCACGTCCGCCGGGATCCGGGTCAACTCCTCGACGCGGGCCGTCATGCCCTCCGACATGGCCCGCATCACGGGGCTCGGCACCAGCGCCTCGCGGCTCGGGCCGTGCGCGAGCAGCCGCGCGTAGTTCCACCCGTACCGGATGGCCTCCTCGGGAGTGCCCGCCGTGCCCTGGACAAGGAGCGTCGAATCGCCGCTGACCGCCGCGGCCAGGTGCTCGGACACCCATGTCTTGGCGGTGCCGGGGACGCCGAGGAGCAGCAGGGCGCGGTCGGTGGCGAGCGTGGTGACGGCGACCTCGACAATGCGGCGCGGCCCCACGTACTTCGGTGTGATCACGGTGCCGTCGGGCAGCGTGCCGCCCAGCAGGTACGTCGCCACGGCCCACGGCGAGAGCAGCCAGCGGGCGGGGCGCGGCCGGTCGTCCTGCTCGGCGAGCGCGGCGAGTTCGGCGGCGAAGGCGTCCTCCGCGTGCGGCCGCAGGGCCTGCCCGGCCGCCGCGTCCGCCTCTTCCGCCGGTCCCTCCCCCGCCGCCCCGGCGGACGTGGTGGCCGACCCGGCCGACTCCACGGAAACAGACATGTGATCCCCCTCCAGATCCTGCGTGCGTCAGTGACGCGGCGCGTGCGTCCGGGCAGCGGAAACCAGCAACGACGGTGCTGCGCCGACGGCTTGGCCGCGATGTGTCCCACCGTGCACCACGCCACTGACAATCGCCGTCGCGACATCTCTGACCTGCACGGACGATGAGGCCAAGGTCGAATGTCAGTGCTGGGACCTACCTTCGACTCATGACTCAGCAGGGGGTGCGCTGGACGGCGGACCAGGTGCTGGCACTGGCACCTGACGTGTCGTCACAGAAGGCGGGAAGCAGGCTCGGCATCGCCGGGCCGTGGTCGCGGGCGGGAAGTACCGGCGAGGGGGCCGTGTGGGGACTGTGCAAGGGCAGCGGCAGCAAGCCGTACCAGACGGTGATAGACACGGCGGACGTGGCGGGCCCGGCGTACAAGTGCAGTTGCCCGAGCCGCAAGTTCCCGTGCAAGCACGCGCTCGGCCTGCTGCTGCTCTGGGCCGGGGACCGGGGTGGCGGGCAGGCCGTGCCGGACGGCGAGCAGCCGCCGGACTGGGCGCGCGAGTGGCTGGACACACGCCGCGAGAAAGCGGCGGCGAAGCGGAGTTCACCCGCGGCCGGACCCGGCGCCGGAGCCTCGGCCCCCGCTGATCCGGAGGCCGCGCGCAAACGCGCGGAGCGCAGGGCGGAGCGGGTCACGGCGGGGGCCACGGAGCTGGAGCGCCGCCTCTTCGACCTGCTGCGCGGCGGCATGGCCGCGGCCGAGCAGGCGGGGTACGGCCTGTGGGAGGAGACCGCGGCCCGCATGGTCGACGCCCAGGCCCCCGGCCTGGCGGCGCGGGTGCGGGAGTTGGGTGCCGTACCGGCCTCGGGGCCCGGCTGGCCCGCCCGCCTTCTGGAGGAATGCGCCCTGCTGCACCTGCTCACGTCGGGCTGGCTGCGCCGCGACGCACTGCCCGAGGCTCTGGCGGCCACGGTCCGCTCCCGCACGGGCCTGCCCGCCCCCGCGCGGGGTGAGCCATTGCGGGACACCTGGCAGGTCCTCGCGCAGTACGACACGGCGGACAGCAAGCTGACCACGCGCCGCATATGGCTGCACGGCGAGCGCTCCGGACACACCGCCCTGCTCCTGTCGTACGGAGCGGCGGGCCGCGCGCCCTCCCTGGCCCTGCCGGTCGGCCTGGCCCTGGACGCCGAGCTGGTCCCGCACGCGGCGGACCCGGCGTCCCGGCAGCTCCGCGCCGACCTGGGCGAGCAGTTCACGGCACCGGCCCCCACCACGGGCCACCCGCCCGGCATGTCGCCCACCGAGGCGACCGCGCGGTACGGCGACGCGCTGCGCGACGACCCCTGGCTCGACACCTGGCCGGTCACCCTCGACCGGGTCGTACCGGTCCCGAGCGGCCCGGACTGGCAACTGGCCGACGCCGACAGCGAGACGGCCCTGCCGATCGCGCCCTCCGCCGTGTCCCGGGCCGGACTGTGGCGCCTGGTGTCCCTCTCCGGAGGCGCCCCGCTCACGGTCTTCGGCGAATGCGGCCACCGGGGCTTCACCCCGCTGGCGGCGTGGCCGCACGCGGGGGCGGAGACCGTACAGCTGTGACGCGTGACGAAAGAGCTGCAGCAGATGAAGAAGCTGGAGCAGCTGAAGACGAGGACTGAAGTAAAGGAAAGGAGGGGGGAGATGACCCCATCCACCGCACGCGCATCCACTGCACACGCATCCACCACTCATGCGTCCCACGCGCACGCATCGCCCGCACACGCGGAAGCAGCCGGGCGGCACGCCCGCACGCCCTGGGAGGAGCTGGTCACGGCGGCGCTCCTGGGCACGGACCGGCGCACCCCGCCGCTCGTCGCCCCCGGCAAGGAGGCCCCGGCGGCCCTCCTGGACGCGGCCGCCGTACAGACCGTGCGGCGCCGGGCGGGCCTGCGCCCCGCCCCCGCGGCCGAGCGCCCCGCGCCCGCGCCCGCGGACCCCCGCCCGGTCGTCCCCGCGGCGGCCCGGCGCAGGCTCGCGACGCTGCTCGCCGACCACCCGAGCGCGAGCGGCGGCCGCCGCGGCACCGCGCCCGACCTGATGGAGCTGCTGCCCCAGTGGCTGGCCCTCGCCCGGGAGCGGGGCTTCACGGCACCCCCGGAGCTGCTGCCCGCCCTCCTGAACGCGGCCCGCGGCCGCACCGACCTGCGCCCCCAGGCCCTGGCCTTCGCGGGCCCGCGCGCCCAGTGGCTGGCCCGGTTCAACGCAGACTGGAAGTTCGCGCTGCGCGCGGCCCCGGGCAGCGCGCCGCAGACCGGCCCGCAGGACGGGCCGGACATCCAACGGCGCTGGCAGGAGGGCCTGTTCGCGGAGCGCGTCGCCCTCCTCGCCGCTCTGCGCGCGCACGCCCCGGACGACGCCCGTGATCTCCTTGCGGGCACGTGGGCGACGGAGCGCGCCGAGGACCGGCTGATGTTCCTCGACTCCCTGCGCACGGGGCTGCGCGCGGCCGACGAGCCGTTCCTGGAGCAGGCGCTCGGCGACCGCAGCCGCAACGTCCGCTCCACGGCGGCCGAGTTGCTGTCCGCGCTGCCGGGCTCGGCGCTCGCCGCCCGCATGGCCGACCGCGCCGCCTCCTGCGTGGCCTTGGACCGCACGGCGGGCCGACCCGAGCTGACCGTCGAGGCACCGCACGAGTGCGACGCGGGCATGGAGCGGGACGGCGTCGCACCGAAGCCGCCCGCCGGACGGGGCGAACGCTCCTGGTGGCTCGGCCAGTTGGTGGAGGCCGCGCCCCTGGCGACCTGGCAGCGCCGCCTCGGCGACCGCGCGCCGGCCGACATCGTGGCGCTCCCCGTGGCCGACGGCTGGCGCGGCGAGCTGCACGCGGCCTGGTGCCGGGCCGCCGTGCGCCAGCGGGACACCGGTTGGTCGCGGGCGCTGCTCGGCGCCCCGTCGTCGCCCGACGCGGCCGGACCCGGCGCGGTGTCCCTGGCGGAGCGCGCCAAGCTCCTCACCACGCTGCCCGCGGCCGAGCGGGCCGAGTGGGTCGCCGGGTTCATCGACGCGCACGGCCTGTCGGAGGCGTTCCAGCTGCTCGGCGTGTGCGCGGTGCCGTGGGCGCCCGCCCTCGGCCGCGCGGTGGTGGACGCGCTGAACATCGCCCGGGACGCGGGCAGCTACCCATGGAGCTTCAGCGGGGTGATGGGCCTCGCGGAGCGCTGCCTGGACCCGGCGGAGGCGGTACGCCTGGAGGCGCTGACGGCGACACCGGACGAGCCAGAGGACGCGTCACCGGGGGCCGGCGGCTACTGGTCGGAGGCGTTCCAGCGCCTCGTCAGCACGCTGCGCCTGCGCGCGGCGATGCGCGAGGAACTGGACGGTTGAGGCGTGGGGCCGGGCGAGGGCCGCGTGGCGCGGGGGAGCGCACGGAACAGCCACCCCGGCCCCACGACCGCACCAGCCGCACCAGCCGCACCAGCCGCACCAGCCGCACCAGCCGCACCAGCCGCACCAGCCGCACCAGCCGCACCAGCGTCAACGCCTCCGCGGTGCCCGAAGTCCCGTCCCCGGGACAAACAGCGGCGGACCCCGGTGCCCACGACACCGACGCCCGCCCCGAACCGCGAGAACCGCAAGAACCGCGAAAACCGCAGAGGCCTACGCCCCGGTCGGCTGCCGCACGTTCTCCCGCACCCACTCCACGATGGCCGTGGTCGTGGCCCCGGGCGTGAAGATCTCCGCGACGCCCTTCTCCTTCAGGGGCGGAATGTCCTCCTCGGGGATGATCCCGCCGCCGAAGACCTTGATGTCCTCCGCGTCGCGCTCCTTGAGGAGCTCGATGACCCGGGCGAAGAGGGTGTTGTGCGCGCCGGACAGGATGGAGAGGCCGATCGCGTCGGCGTCCTCCTGGATCGCCGTGTCGACGACCTGCTCGGGCGTCTGGTGCAGGCCGGTGTAGATGACCTCCATGCCGGCGTCGCGCAGCGCCCGCGCGATCACCTTGGCCCCCCGATCGTGGCCGTCGAGCCCCGGCTTGGCGACCACCACGCGGATCGGACCGGCTGCCACACCCATCACTGCCTCCATGTACAGAAAGCCGTCTGCCAGAAAGCCGCCTGCGGAATCCCGCCCGCACGGAAACCCGGCTGTCCCGGCTCGGACACCCCGCGCCGCACCGGCCGGGTAGGTGAACGAACGTTATCTCCAGCATCGCGCAGCCCGCAGTTTCGTGGTGGAGAGCGAGGGGGAAATCACACGGTGGGACACGTTCGCTGCGCGCCGCTCCCGTGTTCACCCGGCACATGGGCCGGATCCGCCCGGTCACCCGGGCCGCATCCCACCCGGCGCCCGGGCCGCGACGGGAGCCGCGCGAGGGGAGCCGCCGCGAGGCCACCGCACCACCGCGCCGTCAGCCGCACGGCACGGTGGTGTCGGCGCTTCGCCAAGGAGTGCGCCGCGACGGGGACGGCACGACCGCTCCCGGCTTCCCACGAGGAGTACACGGGGGACAGAGCTGCCTCCCGTGTGCCGACCGGGAGGTCACCATGACGATCACGAGGGTCCAGCCCTTTCGCCACTGCAGCACCCTGCTGCCCGCCAGCCTCGCGGGCCTGCCGCTCGCGCTTCTGAAGGCGACCGCGCTCGAGCTCGTGATCCTCGCCGGACACCTCCTGCTGTATCCATCGGGCATCACCCAGGAACGCCGGACGGCACCACCGCCGCCACCGGACGCGCCCCGGCTGCCCGCGAACGACAAGCCACCGGTGCTGCTCCTGCACGGCTTCATCGACAACCGCTCCGTGTTCGTACTGCTGCGCCGCAACCTCGCCCAGCACGGCAGGCAGCACCTGGAGTCCCTCAACTACTCGCCGCTGACCTGCGACATCCGTACGGCGGCCGAGTTGCTCGGCCGCCACATAGAGGAGATATGCGAGCGCACGGGCCATGACCGCGTGGACGTCGTCGGCCACAGCCTCGGCGGCCTCATCGCCCGCTACTACGCACAGCGCCTGGGCGGCGACGCCTGCGTCCGCACCCTCGTCACCCTGGGCACCCCGCACTCGGGCACCCGGGTGGCGCCGCTCGCGGACGCGCACCCGATCGTGCGCCAGATGCGGCCGGGCTCGGACGTGGTGGCGGAGCTGCGGGAGCCCGCGCCGGGCTGTCGTACGCAGTTCGTGAGCTTCTGGAGCGAGCTGGACCAGATCATGGACCCCGTCGAGACGGCCTGCGTCGACCATCCGGACCTGATCGCGCAGAACGTCCGCGTCTCCGGGATCGGTCATCTCGCCCTGCCGGTGCACCCCGCCGTGGCGACGGCCATCCGTCAGGCCCTCGACCTCGCGGCGCCGGGCATGAGTTCCGCCGGGTCGGCCGACGGCCTCACGGTGGCCTGACCTCCGGCCGCGAAACCCGACCGTCGACCCCGACCACCGCCCCGGTCCGATCCCGGCTCGATTCCGGTTCGCCATAGCCGGACGACCGGCTCCGGATTCCGGTTCCGCGACACCCGATCCGGACCCGAACCCACCCCTCGCACTCGAACGAACCTCGAACACAGAGCCAAAGCTGTGCCCGCAGACCGCCGAAAGGCGGCCGAATGCCCGTTTCCGCCGAACGGGAAACCTGGCGAAGATTGTCGCGCCCACGTACCGCCGGGTACAGTCGCGGCACTGCTCTGCCAGCCCATGCTGTCGAGGCGAAAGAGAAGTTGGTGAACGACCGTCACCCGTCGGAGACCCCCGCTCCGGCCCCGGCACCCGACGCCGACTACGCGCCCTATGGGTCCTACGACCAGCAGAGCGCGCAGCACGTCGGCTACATCGGGTACGACGGCTATTCCACCGGCTCCTTCTCCACCACCGGTTTCAACGCCCCTGGCAGCTATGACGCAACGGGCAGCTTCGACACTTCCGGTTCCGGTTTCGCCGTGCCCGGCGCGGGCTTCGCGACCGACCCGCTCTTCGGCGATCTGCCCGGCGGCCACGACACCGGCCAGTGGTCCACGACCGGCACGCAGCAGACCCTGACGTACGACGCGTACGCCGCCCAGCCCGGACACGACACCGGCACCCACGACACCACGGCCGCCTGGGGCGCCGGGTTCCAGCCGCTGTCGGACATCCCCTCGCAGCCGGGCCCCGACTCCGGCGCCACCTGGGACGCCGGCGCCTGGAACGAGGCCCCGGCGACCGGCCAGTGGGCCACACAGGTCTTCGACACCGGCGCGTACGACGCCACCGCCTGGAACTCGGGCGGCCACGACGCGTACGACACCCCGCAGCACGACGCCTACGAACCCGCGCACCAGCACGACGCGTACGGCGTCCCACAGGAGCACGACGTCTACGAAGCGCGTGACACGGCCTACGACCCGCAGGATGGTTACGCCGCCCCGGATCCGTACGAGACTCCGGCGGCCCTGAGCCCCGACGCGTACGGCACCGGCGAGACGGCGTACGACAGCGACGACGCCACGCACACGTTCCTGCCCGACGAGGCCCCCGACGACCGGCTCGGCGGCGTCGAACCGGTCAGCGATCACGCCGGGCACGACGACCGGGCCGACGACGAGCGCGCCGACCTCGGCGACTACGCGCCGGTGGACCGCCCCGAGCGCTCCCGTTCCGCCCGGTCGGCCGCGCCCCGCGGCGGCCGGTCCCGCTCGCGCCGCTCCCCCGCCAAGCGCTCCGCGCTGTTCACCGTCGCCGTGCCGTCGGCCTGCGTGATGGGTGTCGCCGGTGTGGCCGCGGCCTCCGTCAGCGGTCTCGGCGGGGGCGATGACGGCAAGGACACCCAGGCGTCCGCACCGGACCCGGCGACCGTGAAGCCGTCCACCGCCAACAACAAGCTCGACACGCAGTTGGCGAACCTCTCCGCGGACGCGGGCGACTTCGCGGACCGCGCGAGCCGCACGCAGGAACGCATCGACCTCAAGGCCCAGAAGGTGGCCGCGCACAAGCAGGCCGTCGCGGAGGCCGCGCGCAAGGAACGGCTGCGGCCGAAGTTCTCGCTGCCGGTCGCGCAGCGCGGCCTGAGCGCCTACTACGGCCAGGCGGGCGTCAACTGGATGTCCGCGCACTCCGGGATCGACTTCCCGGTGGCGTACGGCACGGAGGTCAAGGCCGCCACCGACGGCACGGTCTCCACGAAGTACAACAGCGCCTACGGCAACATGGCGATCGTGACCGCCAAGGACGGCACGGAGACGTGGTACTGCCACCTCTCCACGCACAAGATCGCGAGCGGCCCCGTGAAGGCGGGCGAGACCATCGCCTTCTCCGGTAACTCCGGCAACTCCACCGGCCCGCATCTGCACTTCGAGGTCCGCCCGGGCGGCGGCTCGGCGATAGACCCGCTGTCGTGGCTGCGCAGCCACGGGCTCGACCCGACATAACCCCTCGAAGGGCGACGCAACCCCCGAAGGGTGCAACTCCAGCCCCCGTCGCTGGAGTTGCACCTAAAGAGTGTCCCTCTTACTCCGGGTGAGGGCTACAGCTTTTCCACCGGCGCGTACCTCAGCAGCAGCCGCTTCGGCTTCTCCGCGCCGAAGTCGACCGTCGCCTCGGCGTTCGCCCCGGTGCCCTTCACGCCGACCACCGTGCCGAGTCCGAACTGGTCGTGCGTGACGCGGTCGCCGATGGCGAGCGACACCACCGGCTTCTCCGACGCGCGGCGGGTGGCGAAGCCCTGCGCGCCGCCCGCGCGGGAGCGCGACGACGACAGCGAGGCGGCGACCCCGGCCGCGGGTCCGGACGACGCGGGCGCGCCGACGGATCCCGTCCGCTTCCAGTCCAGATGGGTCTCGGGGATCTCCTCCAGGAAGCGCGACGGCGGGTTGTACGACGGCTGGCCCCAGGCGCTGCGCAGGGAGGACCGGGTCAGATAAAGCCGCTCCCGCGCGCGCGTGATGCCCACGTACGCGAGACGCCGCTCCTCCTCCAGCTCCTTGACCTGGCCGAGGGCGCGCATGTGCGGGAACACGCCGTCCTCCATGCCAGTCAGGAACACGACGGGGAACTCGAGGCCCTTGGCGGTGTGCAGCGTCATGAGCGTGATGACTCCGGAGCCGTCGTCCTCCTCGTCGGGGATCTGGTCGGAGTCGGCGACCAGGGCGACGCGCTCCAGGAAGTCCGAGAGGGACCCGGCGGGAGCGGCACCCTCAGGGGCCTCCGCGGCGGTCTCCGCGCCCTCCGGGGCCTCTGCCGCAGCCTCGGCGCCCCCCGGGGCCTCCGTGGCGGTCTGCGCGCCCTCGGCCGCGGCGCTCGCCCCCTCGGCGGTGTTGTTGTCCTGCTCGAACTCCAGGGCCACGGCGGCCAGTTCCTGGAGGTTCTCAATGCGCGTCTCGTCCTGCGGGTCGGTGGAGGACTGCAGCTCGGCGAGATAGCCCGTCCGCTCGAGGACCGCCTCCAGGACGACGGCGGGGCCCGCGCCGGACTCGACGACGGTGCGCAGCTCCTCCATGAGCGTGTTGAAGCGCCGTACGGCGTTCGTGGAGCGGGGCGCCATGCCGTACGCCTCGTCGACGCGGCGCAGCGCCTGCGGGAAGGAGATCTTCTCGCGCTGCGCGAGGGCGTCGATCATCGCTTCGGCGCGGTCGCCGATGCCGCGCTTCGGCACGTTCAGGATGCGGCGCAGCGGGACGCCGTCCTCGGGGTTGGCGAGGACCCTCAAGTACGCGAGGACGTCGCGGACTTCCTTGCGCTCGTAGAACCGCACGCCGCCGACGACCTTGTAGGGCAGGCCGACGCGGATGAAGATCTCTTCGAAGACACGGGACTGGGCGTTCGTGCGGTAGAAGATCGCCACGTCGCCGGCCTTGGCGTCGCCCGCGTCGGTGAGGCGGTCGATCTCGTCGGCGACGAACTGGGCCTCGTCGTGCTCGGTGTCCGCCACGTACCCGGTGATGCGGGCGCCCGCGCCCGCGTTGGTCCACAGGTTCTTGGGGCGGCGGCTCTCGTTGCGCTCGATGACGGCGTTGGCGGCGGTGAGGATCGTCTGCGTGGAGCGGTAGTTCTGCTCCAGGAGGATCGTGGTCGCGTCCGAGTAGTCCTCCTCGAACTGGAGGATGTTGCGGATCGTGGCGCCGCGGAAGGCGTAGATGGACTGGTCGGCGTCACCGACGACGCACAGCTCGCCGGGCTCCTCGCCCTCCCCGGAGGGGCCCACCAGCTCGCGCACGAGGGCGTACTGGGCGTGGTTGGTGTCCTGGTACTCGTCCACCATCACGTGGCGGAAGCGGCGGCGGTAGTGCTCGGCGACGTCCGGGAAGGCGCGCAGCAGGTTCACCGTCGTCATGATCAGGTCGTCGAAGTCGAGGGCGTTGGCCTCGCGGAGCCGCGACTGGTACATCGCGTACGCCTGGGCGAGGGTCTTCTCGAAGCCGTCAGCCGCCTGGGCGGAGAAGTCCTCCTCGTCGATCAGCTCGTTCTTCAGGTTCGAGATCTTGGCGCTGAAGGACTTCGGCGGGAACTTCTTCGGGTCGAGGTCCAGGTCCCGGCAGACCAGGGCCATCAGACGCTTGGAGTCCGCGGCGTCGTAGATCGAGAACGAGGACGTGAAGCCCAGCTTCTTGTACTCCCGGCGCAGGATGCGCACGCACGCGCTGTGGAACGTCGACACCCACATCGCACCCGCGCGCGGGCCGACGAGCTGCTCGACGCGCTCCTTCATCTCGCCCGCGGCCTTGTTCGTGAACGTGATCGCGAGGATCTGGCCCGGGTGCGCGCCGCGCTCCGCGAGGAGGTACGCGATGCGGTGGGTGAGCACCCGCGTCTTGCCGGAGCCGGCGCCCGCGACGATGAGCAGCGGGGAGCCCGCGTGCACGACGGCCGCGCGCTGGTTCTCGTTCAGGCCGTCGAGCAGCGCCGCCGGGTCGATCGCGGGGCGGGGGGCACCGTCCCGGTAGTACGCGTCCCGGGGTGCGGGCGCGTCGAACCTCCCTTGGAACAAGTCGTCCGGAATGGGCTCCGGAGCGCTGTCCTCGGGCGGCGGCGGGGGTTCCTCGTCGTGGCCCTGCGAGGGCTTGAGGTCCGCCAGGAAGCTGTCGTCAAAGAGGCTGCTCATCGCCTCCCGAGTCTAGGCGGCCCCACTGACAACCCGCCCCGGGTTCCGCGAGGCCGCCCGGAGCCCGCCCGGTTCCGGCCACGCCCGCGCTGCGCGCCCGGGGCGTCACGCTGCGCCACGGCCCCGGCCGTCCGCGTCAAGGCGGCGCCAAGGGCCTCGTGAAGTCACGAAAATGTATCGGGCATATCGAACATCATCCTTCCCTCGCGCCACGGGAGTTGGCTAGCGTGCTGCGCGGGCCGCACGTCCCCCCACCGGCGATCCCCGCCGGTCACGCGCGGCCTCCGCCGAGTCCGACGTGTTCGGAGCCGGGGACCCACCACGTTCTTTGGGGTGAATCCGTTCCGTACGACGTGCGGAACAGTAGGGCAGCCTTCCGAAGCACCCGCCCGAACCCGACAGCTAACCCGGTAGGCGGTCCACGGAAGGAGTCGCCAGCTTTGGCGTCGCACCGCAAGCCGCGCAGCCGCTCAGCCCTCATACGCACGACCCCCGCCCTCGGCATCACGACGGCCGCCCTGACGTCGGTGGCCCTGCTGTCGCAGAGCGCGAACGCCGCCCCGTCCGCCCCCACCGAGCCGGGCAAGCCGAGCCTCGAAGAGGTCCAGAAGAAGGTCGACGACCTCTACCAGCAGGCCGGAGTGGCCACGCAGAAGTACAACTCGGCCAAGGAGCGCACCGACAAACAGCGCAAGAAGGCCGACCGGCTCCTGGACGACGTCGCCAAGCGCACGGACCGGCTGAACGAGGCCCGGCAGGAGCTGGGCTCCTTCGCCGCCGCGCAGTACCGCACCGGTGCCGTCTCCGAGACCGCCGCGATGATGCTCGCCGACGACCCCAAGGGCTTCTTCGACCAGAACCATCTCGCGGACCGGCTCACCAGCCGCCAGAAGAAGGCCGTCGACGACTACCAGACCCAGCAGGTCGCGGCGACCAAGCAGCGCGCCAAGGCCACGAAGAGCCTGAAGTCGCTGCAGGACTCGCGTGACGACCTCCGGACGAGCAAGCAGACCGTCCAGACCAAGCTGACCGAGGCCCGCTCGCTCCTGTCGAAGCTGACCGCCGAGGAGAAGGCACGGCTCGCGGCGATCGAGAAGCGCAAGGAGGAGGCCGCCAAGCGCAAGGCGGCCGAGCTGGCCCGCAAACAGGCCGCGGAGGAGCGCGAGCGGAAGGCCAAGGAGGCCGCCGAGCGGCGCGAGCGGGAGCGTGAGCAGGGGCAGGAGCAGGGCTCAGGGTCCGGTTCGGATTCCGGTTCGGACAGCGGTTCCGGGTCGGGCTCGGGCTCGGACACGGGGTCCGGCTCGGGTTCGGGTGCGGGCAGCGGCTACGCGGCCAAGGCCGAGAAGGTGATCGCCTTCGCCGAGAAGCAGATGGGCAAGCCCTACGTGTGGGGCGCCACGGGGCCCGGCTCCTACGACTGCTCCGGGCTCACGCAGGCGGCCTGGAAGACCGCCGGGATCTCGCTGCCGCGCACCACCTGGGATCAGGTGAAGGTCGGCACGACCGTGCCGACCTCCCAGGCCAAGCCGGGTGACCTGGTCTTCTTCTACGACGACATCAGCCACGTCGGGATCTACATCGGCGACGGCAAGATGATCCACGCCCCGAAGCCGGGCGCGAATGTCCGCGTCGAGTCGATCTACTACATGCCAATCCACAGCGTCGTCCGGCCCGCGTGAACCGTTGACCCTCTGCGCACGCGATCGCTGTCCGCGCGTACGCGATCGCTGTCTACGTAGAGCCACGAAAACGTAGAGCCGAAAATGCCCCGCACGCGCGCGTGCGGGGCATGTCGCGTCAGGGGGCCGCGGTCACGTCCAGAGCACCGCGATGAAGATGTTCGCCGTCGTGAGACCGCCGACCGCGCCGAACATCCCCTTGTCGACCTTCTCCTCGTCCCGCTTCACGTACACGAGCCCGAGAATCACGATCAGCAGCGCGAGCTTGATGCCGATCTTGAGGTTGTTGACCGTGTTGTCGTCAGCCTGGTTCAACCCGACGAGGGCGACTCCGGTGATCAACATGGTCAACGCGCCGTGCAGCATCGCGGGGCTGAACCGGGCCGTGCCCTCGCCCATCGCCTTCATCTGGGTCAGGAAGCCGCCCAGGAGCGAGGCGATGCCGATGATGTGCAGGCCGACGAAGAGATGGATGAGTACGTCCATGGGGCGGAGCCTAATTCCCGGCCCTCGACGCGGTCCGGGCGGGTCCGTACCACCCATCGCCGGAAAGCGGGCCGCAAGCGCCGCATCGGTCACGCGGGCCGCGAAACCCGCCACCGCACCCCGGCAGGTCCGCTCGCATCCGCTCACTCCTCGCCACTCATCCGTCGTTAGCGCACATCGGGTCACGAACCGGTGACGGTCAGGTTTAGCGTCCTCTGCCAGGTGACCGGCTCCCCACCGCCACCCCTTCCAGGGGCGGCAGTCGGCCACCTCCGCCGAGAAAGTCCGACGGCGTCCCGCTCCCCTGTGCGAGCGCCGTCGGACCGGCACCACAGCGGCGTCAGGCCCGGCGGCACCGGTGAGGGCCCCGGCCACAAGGAAGGACGTGGAGCCTCCGTGGCAGCGCACCGCAAGCCCAAGCAGCGCTCGCTCAGCGGCCATACGGCCCGTACGGCCGCCACCCTCGCTCTCGCGTCGGCCGCCACCGCGACCGCCTTCGAGGGCACCGGGCACGCGGAGCCCAAGCTCACTCCCAGCGAGGTGAAGGACAAGGTCGACGAGCTCTACCGCGAGGCCGAGGTCGCCACCGAGAAGTACAACGGCGCCAAGGAGAAGGCCGACAAGGCCGAGCGGTCCCTGACCGACCTGCGCGACGAGGCGGCCCGCAGGACCGAGAAGCTCAACACGGCACGCCAGGGCCTCGGTTCACTGGCCACCGCGCAGTACCGCACCGGAGCCATCGACCCGTCGGTGCAGCTTGCGCTCTCCTCCGACCCCGACGAGTTCCTCGACCGGGCCTCGCGCGCCGACCGCGCGGGCCACCGCCAGGCCGCCACCGTCACCGACGTACGCCACCAGATCCGTGAGCTCGACCAGCTGCACACCGAGGCGGACGGCACGCTCGACGACCTCAAGTCCCGCCAGGCGGACCTGCGGAAGCACAAGAAGACCGTGACCGGCAAGCTCGCCGAGGCCAAGCGGCTGCTCGCGCGGCTGACCGCCGAGGAGCGCGCCCGCCTCGCCGCGGACGGGTCGGGCGGGGACACCGACCGGGCCTCTCGCAAGGCCCCCCGGGGCCCCGCGCCCGGCGCCTCGAAGGCCGTCGGCTCCCGCGCCGCGGCGGCCGTCTCGTACGCCTACAAGGCCCTCGGCAGCCCCTACGTCTGGGGCGCCACCGGCCCGAGCGCCTTCGACTGCTCCGGCCTCACCCAGGCCGCGTACCGCGCCGCGGGCGTCTCGCTGCCGCGCACGACGTACGCCCAGATCGACGCGGGCCGACGCGTCTCACGCGCCGAACTCCAGCCGGGCGACCTGGTGTTCTTCTACTCCGGCATCAGCCACGTCGGCCTCTACGTCGGCGACGGCAAGATGATCCACGCCCCGAACCCGAGTGCGCCGGTCCGCGTCGCGCCCATCGACGAGATGCCGTTCGCCGGGGCCGCCCGAGTGGCGTGAGCCCGCCCCGCCGTCAGACCAGTCGCCGCGCCGTCGCCCACCGCGTCAGCTCGTGCCGGTTGGAGAGCTGGAGCTTGCGCAGCACCGCGGAGACATGGGACTCGACCGTCTTCACGGAGATGTAGAGCTGCTTGGCGATCTCCTTGTACGCGTACCCGCGCGCGATGAGCCGCAGCACCTCGCGCTCGCGCTGCGTGAGGCGGTCCAGGTCCTCGTCGACGGGCGCCGCGTCCGTCGACGCGAACGCGTCCAGGACGAAACCGGCGAGCCGCGGCGAGAACACCGCGTCGCCCTCCTGGACCCGGAAGATCGAGTCGACCAGGTCAGTGCCGGTGATCGTCTTGGTGACGTAGCCACGGGCGCCGCCCCGGATGACCCCGATGACGTCCTCCGCGGCGTCCGACACCGAGAGCGCGAGGAACCGCACCGGGTTCTCCGCGTCCGCCATCAACGGCGCGCACCGGCGCAGGACTTCGACCCCGCCGCCGCCCGGCAGGTGCACGTCGAGGAGCACCACCTCGGGGCGCGTCGCCGTGATGACCGTGACCGCCTGGTCGACGTCGGCGGCCTCGCCGACCACCTCGACGCCCGTGCGCTCCGTCCGGCCGATCTCCGCCTGCACGCCGGTGCGGAACATCCGGTGGTCGTCGACCAGGACGACCCGCACGTGCCGCCCGACCCCGGCTCCCCCCGCCTCGCCGCCCTGCTGGACGTCGGCCTCCGTCGGTCCGCCCTCTTCGGTCGCGTCGCTCATGTCGCCGCCGTCCTCTCCATCTCCAGCTCGACTTCCGTGCCGCCGCCCGGCACCGCGCGCAACCGCGCCGTACCGCCGTTCCGCTGCATACGGCCGATGATCGATTCTCGTACGCCCATGCGGTCGTCCGGCACGGAATCCAGATCGAAGCCCGGACCGCGGTCCCGCACCGACACGAAGACCGTCTCCCCCTCGACTTCGGCGAAGACCTGCACCGCGCCGCCCTCGCCACCGTACTTGGCGGCGTTCACCATCGCTTCCCGCGCGGCCTGCATCTGTGCCGTCAGCCTGTCGTCGAGCGGGCAGTCCCCGACGACGACCACCTCGATCGGGACGCCGTGCTTGTCCTCGACCTCCGCGGCGCTGCGGCGCACGGCCTCGGCGAGGGTGTCGGGCTCCTCCGCCTCGTCCTTGCCGGTGCCCTCCGGCTTGTACAGCCAGGCGCGCAGGTCACGCTCCTGGGCCCGGGCGAGACGGCGGACCTCACCCGCGCTGTCCGCGTTGCGCTGGATCAGCGTCAGGGTGTGCAGCACCGAGTCGTGCACGTGCGCGGCGACCTCCGCGCGCTCCTGGGCGCGGATGCGCATCAGCCGCTCCTCGGAGAGGTCCTGCGACATCCGCACGAGATAGGGGCCCGCGAGCAGGGCGATCCCGACGAGCACGGCGAGCGCCGCCTGAAGCGCGGCCCCGAGGTCGGACGCGGAGCCCCGCAGGACGAAGATGCCGGACACGCCCACCCCGACGAGGACCACTCCGGCGGCGGTCCGGGCGATCGTCAGCGTGCGCCGTCTGCGGCCGACCTCCATCCAGCGGGCCCTGCGGGCGTTGTCCGCCTGGCGCCAGACCAGCGCGACACCGGCGGCGACGAGCAGGGTCGGCCACAGATAGGCCTGCGTCGGGCCTTCCAGGTCGACGCTGCCGACGAAGACCGTGACGATGACGACCATCGCGAGCAGCGCGAAGATCTGCCCCTTGTCGGGCTTGCGGGCGACCAGCTTGCGGCGGCCGTCCGCAGACGTCTCGGTGGACACCACGGCCGGTCGCTCGGCGCCGCCGACACCGCCCACGCCCAGGGGCACGAAGAACCAGAACGCCGCGTACAGCAGCGCGCCCAGGCCGTTGTCGAGGAACAGGCCGATGAAGATGATCCGCACCCAGATCACCGGCAGCCCGAGATGGCCCGCGAGGCCGCGCGCGACCCCGCCGAGCAGGCGGCCCTCACCGCTGCGATAGAGCTTCCGCAGCGGCCGCTCGTCTTCGATGGGTACAGCTGCGGCTTCCGGCATGTGTCCGATGTTCACACGCGGGCGCGGGTGGGGGCATCAGGGTCGAGCCCCGAGACTCCCCTGATCTCCCGGCCGACCCTCCGCTGGTCCCTCGACCGGTCCGCCGCTGGCCCGCGGCCGGTCGGCCGGGCCTCGCGCCCGGGTTTTCCGGGGCCGTCCCGAGATGAGGTCAGGGCTGTGGGGTCCGGGGCGGTCAGGGACGATTTCAGGGTTGGGCCAGGGTTGTCCCGGCTGCCGCGGCGGGCTGCCGGGCGTCACCATGGACTCATGACAGATCAGCAGCCCGCGTCGGGCCCGTCGGCCCCGCCGCACGAGTCCGCCACCGCCACGGCCGCGGAGCCGGGCGGTCCGGAGGCCGTGCGCGAGCCCAAGCTCCGCCGCGACCGCCGGCACCGCAAGCTGGGCGGCGTGTGCGCGGGCCTTGGGCGGCACTGCCAGATGGACCCGGTGATCTTCCGCATCGGCCTCGCGGTGCTCGCGATCACCAGCGGTCTCGGCCTGGTCTTCTACGGCTTCGCGTGGCTGTTCGTCCCGTACGACGACGAGGAGGAGAACGACGCCCGCCGCCTCCTGACCGGCCGCGTGGACGGCCACGCGCTGACGGCCGTGCTGTTCGCCCTGGTGGGCTGCGGCGTGTTCCTGACCCTGCTGAACAACAGCGACGCGCTGACCTTCGCCGCCGTCCTCGCCCTGCTGCTCGCGGGCGCGGGGTATTGGTCGCAGCACCGCGGCGCACCCGACCCCGACCCGGTGGCGGTGCAGGCCGCGGCGGACGCGCCGCCCGAGACCCTGGCCCCGCCGGTGGCGGGCGGCCCGTCCTGGTGGCGCGACCCGCTCACGAAGGGCACGGGACCGGAAGGAATGCCGAAGTACTTCTGGGGCCCGGACCCGGTCGCGGTGGAGTATCAGCCGGACGCCCCGCACTCCCCCGCGGGCTGGCGCACCCCCGCCCCCGAGCCGACGGGTCCGCGCGGGCCGCGCTGGCTCGGCGGCTGGGTGTTCCTCGCCGCCGTGCTCGCGGCCTGTCTCGGCTCGTCCCTGACCTGGGAGGACCAGCCCCTCGGCACGAGCCTGCAGACCGGCCTCGCCTGCGCCCTGGCCGTGCTCGGACTCGGCATCGCGGTCAGCTCCTTCCTCGGACGCACGGGCGCGGGCTCGATCGTCCTCGCGGTGATCACCGCGGGCCTGGTCGCGGGCGCCGCCGCCCTGCCGAAGAACATCACCACGGACTGGATACGCACGGACTGGCGTCCGGCCGCCACGGCGGACGTCAGTCCGCACTACGAGCTGGGCACGGGCGTGGGCACGCTGGACCTGAGCCGGATCGACCTCGGCAAGGGCCAGACGGTGAGCACGAGCGCGGAGGTCGGCGCGGGCCGTCTGAAGGTGATCGTGCCGAGCGACGCCGAGGTCCGGTTGCAGGCAGAGGTGGGCGTCGGCGACATCCAGTTGCCGGGCGACGAGAGCAAGGACGTGGACGTGGCACCGGGCAAGGAGAAGAAGGCGACCCTGGCCCCGCCGGGGGGCGCGAAGAACGGCGGCACGGTCGAGCTGCGGCTCGAAGTCGGCGTCGGACAGGTGGAGGTGGCACGTGCTGCGTCATGAGTTCCAGCCCGGCAGGCTGGTGGCGGGCTTCTTCCTGGCGGTGGCCGGCCTGGTGTACGCGGGCGACGCGGGCGGGCTGTGGGACACCCCGTGGTTCGCGATGATCCCGATCGTGGTGGGAGGTCTGTTCCTCGCGGCGGCGACGGCGGCCGTGGCCCATGGCATACGCAAGGCCCGGCGGCCCCGCGCGCAGGACCCGGGCAGTCCGACGGCCGGGCCGTCTCCGGAAAGGCCGAAGAACAGGACCTCGGACGGGGCCTCGGACAGGCCCTAGCCCAGCCCCAGTCCTCTGGAGCTGCGGCGTTCGGCGAGCCAGGCGTCGACGGAGAGGTAGGACGCTCCGGCGAGGATCAGGGGCAGCCAGGCCATCAGGTACGGAAGGTCGTTGCCGTAGTAGTAGGGCTCTTCGTGCCAGCTCATGGTCAGCCAGAGGCTGAGGGAGATCAGGGCGCCGCCGAGCGCGGCGATCCGGGCGAAGAGGCCGATCAGGATGCCGATGCCGACGGCGAGTTCACCGAAGGCGATGGCGTAGCCGAAGCCGACGGGGCTCTTCAGGGCCAGGTCGACGAGTTCGGGGAAGGCGGCGAGGTCGCGGACGCCGCGCATGGTCTCGCCGATGGACCCGACGCCCTTCGCCTTCATGAAGGCACTGTCGGTGATCTTGTCCAGGCCCGCGTAGACGAAGGTGACGCCGAGGAAGACCCGCAGGGGGAGCAGGGCGTATCGGGTGGCGTTGTCGCGCCAGTCGTTCCGCCTGGCGTAGTTGGTGTGGCTGTCCGTGCGCATGCCGTGAGCCATCGTTGTCCGCCGCCTCTCCCGCGCCTCGGCCATTGCCCCGTCAACTGACCATACGTACGAGAGGGAGCCGCTGCTCAGTGGCGTGCGGCGGATTCCTCGACGGCTTCCGGGCGCCCGCGGAGGGGGCGGGGTTCCGGGGCACTCGGGAGGGGGATGTGCATGCGTCCATTCGGAGCGGTCCGGGCGGCCGGGCGAGGGGTGCGGGGAGCGGTTCGGTGTGCGGCGGGGGTGGTGGTGCGAGCCGGTCAGTCGGTGACGTCGATGGTGCAGCGGTTGGTCTCGACGCCCGCGGCGGTGATCACTTGGACGTCGACACGGCCGGGTTCGACGTCGACGGGCACGGGGACGGTCAGGACGGCGTCGGTGGGGTTGGTGAAGCCGCCGGGGACGGGGACGAGGGGCACATGGACGTGGACGGTGCCGATGCGGACGGCCATCCGGGCAAGCCGGTCGGCGCTGCCCGCGCCGGGCGGGACGAAGCCTGCGCCGCGGATCTCGATGTCGTCGCCAGTGCGGATCGGGGCGTCCAGGTCGCCCGCCTCGCGGGAGCGGACGACGGAGAGGATGACGGGCCGGCCGCCTTCGGCGTACTTGCCGGCCAGGTACGTCGCGGCGGACACGAGGACCAGCAGGGCCAGGCCCCACGGCAGGTCGGGCAGTTGCTCGGGGCGGCGCGCGAGCCGGACGGCGACGAAGACCACGGCGACGGCGCTGACGAGGACGTACTGGACGTCGGCGAAGTGGCCGCGGCCCGCGTCGTCGGTGAGCAGGTCGGCGGCGCGCGGCCGGTCGGCGCGCACCTTCTGGAGCCGCTGGCCGAGGACGCGCAGACCGACGACACGGCGTACGAGCACGGCGACGCCGCAGACGACGGCGAGGACGGTCACCAGGCCCGCGGCGCGGGCGAGCTTGAGGCCGTCGACGAGGTCCTCGCGCGTGTCGTGGCCGGAGGCGGCGGCGAGTTCGCCCGCGAGGACGAGCACGGCGAAGACGACGAACAGCACCCAGCAGGCGGCCACCGCGCGGGAGGTGGAGAGCCGGTTGTCCTCACCGATGACGGGCGCGATGACGCCACCGCGGGCCCGGTGCAGATACGCGGCGCCGCTCAGGGCCACGGCGACGACGAACGCGGCGAGCAGCCCGGCCGTGCGGGCCGTGGTCCAGCCCGTGCCGACGGCGGTGAGGGCCTGGACGAGCAGCAGGATCAGGACGCCGACCCAGACCACGGCGAGCGTGCGTGGCCACAGCCGGGAGAGCCAGGCCTGGCCCTCGGCGCGGCCGCGTTCGGCGACGGTTCGCGCGGACTGGGTCAGTTCGTCCGACACCCATTGGCGGGAGGCGCCCGCGGAGTGGACGACGGCCGCGGGCACGCCGTGCCCGGCCGCCAGCTCGTCACGCTTGGCGAGGAACGCGGCCACGGCGCGCCGGTGCCCCTCGCGCGCCCCGTGCGGGGAGTCGCCGCACGCGCAGCCACCCCCGTGCGCCCCCTGCCTGGCTTCCTGCACCGCCACCGCGTACGCCGCCTTCCCCACCCTTGACCGAAGCCACCGCGGGCCACGCGTCCGGATCTTCGTTCGGTCGCGTGTCCGTGAACTTCCTTGCGGTGTCTGGGAATTGTGCCGCACGGACGCCTGTGCGTGCTCCGCGGGTCAGGTCAGCACGGGTGGTCCGGCGGCGCGCTGGTTGACGCCGCGCGCGGGCGGGCACGCGTGTGCGGGCGGCGGGGCGGGGTCAGGCGAGCAGGTCGGGCTCGGCGCGGGTGACGTCCTGCCACAGGGGCTGGTAGTTGATCCAGGCCACGAGGTCGCCGCCGAGCTGTTCGCGGGTCTCGACGGCCTGCTTGTGCCCGATGAGGACCGGGCGTCCGGCGGCGCGGGCGGCGAGCTGGATCTGGCAGGAGCGCTCCATGGAGATGAACCACCAGGCGGCGGCGTCGACGGAACTTCCGACGGTGAGCAGCCCGTGGTTGCGCAGGACGAGGGCCTTGTGGTCGCCGAGCGCGGCGGCGACGAGGCGCCCCTCGGCGGCGTCGACGGTGACGCCGGTGTAGCCGTCGTAGAGGGCGTGGCTCTCGTAGAAGGCACAGGACTCCTGGGTGAGGGGGTCGAGGAGTTCGCCGAGGGCGGCCAGGGCGCGGCCGTGCGTGGAGTGGCAGTGCGCGACGGCGACGGCGTCGGGGCGGGCGCGGTGGACCTGCGCGTGCACGGTGAAGGCGGCCTGGTTGACGTGGTGGCGGCCCTCGACGACCTGGCCCTCGGCGTTGGCGAGGACGAGGTCGCCGACGGTGATGTGCTTGAAGGGCATGCCGAAGGGATTCACCCAGAAGCAGTCGTCGTACTCGGGGTCGCGTGCGGTGATGTGCCCCGACACCCCGTCCTCGTAGCCGAGGCGGCCGAAGATCCTGAGGGCGGCGGCGAGCCGTTCCTTGCGGTGGCGCCGCTCGTCCTCGGGCGTCTCGTGCGCCGGCGGCATCGCGAACTGCAACCGCTCGACGGGTATGGGTGTGGGCGCCTGCATGTGTCCTCCGTCCCTGGCCGTACGGAGCGGAAGTTACCGCCGGTCAGTGCAGGAAAACAGGGGTCTCCTGTGAAGGGAGTCAGCAGCCGGGCCCGGGGCGCGCCGAGCGGGGCGGGCCGGAGGGTTCGGAAGCTGTGCGCGAAAGGCGACAGGAGGTGTCCCCTTTGGGGGACAGAATCGACGCATGACGATCAACTGGGCGGCTTTCACGGCCGCGGAACCGGAGCTGGCGCGGACCGTCGAGGACCGCTTCGGCCTGTTCACGCACCACGTCCTCGCGACGCTGCGCAAGGACGGGTCGCCGCGCACGACGGGCATCGAAGTGCGTTTCCTGAACGGCGAGTTGTGGCTCGGGATGATGCCGAACTCGCTGAAGGCGCTGGATCTGCGCCGCGACCCGCGGTTCGCGCTGCAGGCGAATCCGGGTGCGGGCACGGGGATGGCGGGCGGCGACGTACGGATCGCGGGGCGGGCGGTCGAGGTGCGGGACCAGGAGACGATCGCGCTGTACGTGGACGAGGTGGAGCCGCCGGACCCGTCGGCGTTCCACCTGTTCCGTACGGAGCTGACGGAGGTCGTACGGACGTCCATCGAGGAGGAGAAGTACATGGCGGTGCAGCTCTGGAAGCCGGGGCAGCCGCTGAAGAAGACCAGGCGGACGTGAGAACGCCGGTGCCGCCGCCCGGATCATGGGCGGCGGCACCGGCGTTCAGGCCGAGGAGGCCGGCAGGGCCGTGGGGACTACTCCCACTCGATGGTGCCCGGCGGCTTGCTCGTCACGTCGAGGACGACGCGGTTGACGTCGGCGACCTCGTTGGTGATGCGGGTCGAGATCTTCGCGAGCACGTCGTACGGCAGCCGGGACCAGTCGGCCGTCATGGCGTCCTCGGAGGAGACCGGGCGCAGCACGATCGGGTGGCCGTAGGTGCGGCCGTCGCCCTGGACGCCGACGGAGCGGACGTCGGCGAGCAGCACGACCGGGCACTGCCAGATCTCCCGGTCGAGGCCGGCCGCGGTCAGCTCCTCGCGGGCGATGGCGTCGGCCTCGCGCAGCAGGTCCAGGCGCTCGCGGGTGACCTCACCGACGATGCGGATGCCGAGGCCGGGGCCCGGGAAGGGCTGGCGCTGGACGATCTCGTCCGGCAGGCCGAGCTCCTGGCCGACCATGCGCACCTCGTCCTTGAAGAGCTTGCGCAGCGGCTCGATGAGCTGGAACTCGAGGTCCTCGGGGAGGCCGCCCACGTTGTGGTGGGACTTGATGTTGGCGGTGCCGGTGCCGCCACCGGACTCGACCACGTCGGGGTAGAGCGTGCCCTGGACGAGGAACTCGACGGGCTGGTCCCCGGGGGCCTCCGCGACGATCTCGGCCTGGGCCTGCTCGAAGACGCGGATGAACTCGCGGCCGATGATCTTCCGCTTCTCCTCGGGGTCGGACACCCCGGCGAGCGCGGAGAGGAACCGCTCCTGCGCGTCGACGACCTTCAGCTGGACGCCGGTCGCCGCCACGAAGTCCTTCTCGACCTGCTCGGTCTCGCCCTGGCGCATCAGGCCGTGGTCGACGTAGACACAGGTCAGCTGGGAGCCGATGGCCTTCTGGACGAGGGCCGCGGCGACCGCGGAGTCGACGCCGCCGGACAGGCCGCAGATGGCGCGCTTGGAGCCGACCTGGGCGCGGATCGCGGCGACCTGCTCGTCGATGACGTTGCCGGTGGTCCAGGACGGGGTCAGGCCCGCGCCCCGGTACAGGAAGTGCTCCAGGACCTGCTGGCCGTGCGTGGAGTGCATGACCTCGGGGTGGTACTGGACGCCGTACAGCTTCTTCTCGTCGTTCTCGAAGGCCGCGACCGGGACGACGTCCGTGGACGCCGTGACGGCGAAGCCCTCGGGGGCGGCGCTGCACGCGTCGCCGTGCGACATCCACACGGACTGCTCGTCCGGGGTGCCCTCGAAGAGGGTCGAGCCGGACTTGGAGACGTGCAGGGGCGTGCGGCCGTACTCCCGGGCGCCGGTGTTGTCGACCGTGCCGCCGAGGGTCGTCGCCATCAGCTGGAAGCCGTAGCACATGCCGAAGACGGGGACGCCGGCCTCGAAGAGGGCGCGGTCCACCGACGGGGCCTGGTCGGCGTACACCGAGGACGGGCCGCCGGAGAGGATGATCGCCGCGGGGTTCTTGGCGAGCATCTCGGCAACCGGCATGGTGCTCGGCACGATCTCGCTGTAGACCCGGGCCTCGCGGACGCGGCGGGCGATGAGCTGGGCGTACTGCGCTCCGAAGTCGACGACCAGGACGGTGTCGGGGGCGGCGGGGGGCGCTACTGGCACGGTTTGCCTTCCGGCGGTGAGCATGAGGGTGTGTTCGTCGATTCTAACGGGGGTCGGGGGGTGGGCGTCTGGTGTGGTTGTTCGCCCCCTCCGCCCCTTCCCGCCCCGTCCCCGGGGCTGCGCCCCGGACCCCCTGTCGCGCTTCGCGCTCGTCCTCAAGCGCCGGACGGGCTGAGTGGGGGTGGGGCCAGGTCCGGGCGGGCTGAGTAGGCGTAGCGCCGGGGCCGGGCGGGCCGAGTGGGGGTGGAGACAGGCCCGGACGGGCCGAGGGGGCGTGGGGACCGGGCCGGGCGGCTGAGTGGGGGTGGTGCCGGTGGCGGGTGGCGTGCGTAGACTGGGGCGCATGTTCTCGCACTCGACCTTCGTCTTTACCTATGGCATCCGGCTCGCCGGCTGCCATGGTCGAGCTGCTTGACGTAACGCCAAGCGACTTCCCAGGCGCCCCGGGCCGACAAGGCCCGGGGCGTTCTGTTGCTCCCGGGCACCGCCGCCCCGGGGCTCCGCCAGCCGATCGAGGAGCCCCAGCAGCATGAACGCCACCCCTTCCACCACCGGCCCCGCCACGACCCCCGCCGAGCAGACCGGCGCCCGTACCCCCGAGGCCGCCGAGCTCATCGGCGGTGCCCGCGAGCGCATCGACGCCCTAGACGACCGGATCATCGGGCTCGTCCAGGAACGGATGGCCGTCTCCGCCGTCATCCAGGAGGCCCGCATCAGCTCCGGCGGCCGACGCGTGAACCTCTCCCGCGAGATGGAGATCCTCAGCCACTACAGGGACGCCCTCGGCAAGCCCGGCACCCAGCTCGCCATGACGCTCCTCGAGCTGTGCCGGGGCCGCGTCTGAGCCCCGGCACGGACCCGTCCCCGCCCCGGCGAAAACCGGAACCACTGCGCCACGCACCTGAGTTCGGATCCCTTCTCACCCGTACGGCGCGTGACCGGTTCCCAACGGGCTTCGTTGGTCCCGATGTCCGTGCCAGCCAGGGGCGGGCCGCAAGAACCACGCGTGGCTCCGCTGGAGCGATGAGGCGTACGCGACTCGTGTACGCCGTGGGACCTCGCTCCAGAGAAGTGACCGGACGGCAGGGGACAGCAGCCCGGTCACCCAGGGAACGGTCGGCTCCGGGGACGCCCGGAGCCGGTCGGCCTCGGCCCCCTTCCGGCACCGCTCCCCCACCGCTCCCGCCTCGTTTCCCACTCCGATCCCGCCTCGGCCCGTCTTGTCCTCACCTGGGCCCCCACCTCGGCTCCGCCTCGTTCCCGACCCGTCCCCGGTCTGCTCGTGTTCCGTTCCCGTTCCGCTTCCCGCTCCGTCTTTCCGAGCCGTTTCGGCGGCCCCGCCCCCTCCGCTTCCCCGCGGCCCGCCCCGCACGCTTTTCGGCCAGCCTCACCGCCCCGGGCCTTTCCGGCCTTGTGCCGCAAGATGTCGTCGAAACAGTTGCGCGGAGAACCGGCCATCCTCCACGATGCGTAGAGGGAGAGGGGCTCAGGACCCCGCTTTCCACAACTCCATTGCCATTGGTCTACACCAGCTGCGCGCCCCTTGTGCGCCGGGTCGGCCACCGGCTCTCTCGACCAGCGGCGCACTCCCCCGGCGCCGCACCGAGGCACCGACGCTGCCCTGACGTCGGTGCTGACAGCCAAGGGCCCCGCGGATCCGTCCCGCGGGGCCCTTCGCTCTGCCACCGAACCGGCAGCGCCTGCCGTCACCGGACAGGCAGCACCGGCGCCTGCTACCCCACCTTGTCCAGCTGCGCGTCCACGACCACCGAAGGCACCTCGGGCTCGTCGTCCGCCTTGTCCGAGGGGGGCAGGCCCGAGCCGCCGCCACCCTGCCGGGACTCCTCCTCGCCCGCCACGGCCTCCGGGTCGTAGTAGTTCCGCGCGACGAAGGAGACCAGCGTCGAACCGTCCCGCACCACGACGACCGCGTGCCGCTTCACGAACTGCTCCTCGCGGCTGCCGATCTTGTACGCGACCGACTCGTCACCCTTGTCCGGCGCGGCCTCGGGCGCGACGCCGCTGTACCGCACGCCGCCCGCGCGGAACGCGCCGCACTCCTTCGACTTCGCCGCCGTCCGCACCTCCCGCAGCGCCTTCCGCGCGCCGTCCGGGCTGTCGTACGCGAACAGCTCGACGTCCGTCGTCGCCAGGTCGTCGCGCACGCGCTTCGGCGCCACCGTGCGGCCCGCGTGGGCCTTGGCCTTCGGCGGGGTGGCGGCGGCCACCATGTCCGAGAGCGGGCGGCAGGCGGCCGGGGTCGCCGCGGCGCCGTCCGATGCGGCCTCCAGCTTCGACCGCTCCCGGGGCGTCACCTCGTACCGCTTGAGCGCCGGACGCTTCAGGTCGCCCGCGGCGATGACCTTCGCCTTCAGCTTCTTCGCCTCGGGGGACCGGTCCGCGGAGTCGTCGGCGCCGGAGCCGCCGTCGGCACCCGACCCGCCACCCGGACCCTTCGGCTTCGCCTGCGACGTCGACGACTTGCCGCCGTCGCGGTCACCGCCCCCGTCCCCGTCGCCGCCACCGCACGCGGCGGTCAGACCCAGAGCGGCCGCGACCGAGACGGCCACCACGACACGCGACACAGCTGACTTCACGTTCCGTTCCCCCAAGATTCCTGGCGCACCCCGGGCGCAGCACGCCGCGCGCACGCCTCGCACGTCCATGCGGAGTCACCCGCACCTCTTCTACGACTGAAGATCGACGTGCGCGGTTCCCTCGAACACCCGGTCAGCCGCGTGACGCGTACACGACTTATGTCACACCGGGTCGGCCCGCCCGCCCCGAAGGGGCGCCCCTCGGCCCGCCGACGCCGGAACCGGCCTCACTGCCAGGGCCAGAACCGGTACGGGCTCAGGACCAGGATCGCCAGGACCATGCAGCCTCCGACGATCACCACGCTCCGCACCTGCCGCCACCGCTCGGACCGCTCCGAGCGGCCCCCGGCCCGCCCGGTGGGCGCGGCACGCCACTCGTCCGGGCGCCACGGCTGCGCGGCCTCCTCCCTGCGCTTGCGCCGCTTGCGGCCGACGACACCCTCGGCCTCCTTCCGCGCCGCCTCCTCGTCCAGGCGACGCAGCCGCTCGGCGACCATGCGCGCCCGCGCGGACGGCTCCTTCGGTGCGGACGCCCGGATCTCCCGCTCGCTGTCCTGCTCGAACCGGCGCCACACCTCGTCGGGTATGGCCGACTCGTCGTCAGGCTCGCGCGGCGACTGCACGGACACTGTGCCCCCCAAGAATCCATTCCGGAGCGTGCTTCGTCAGCGTGCTCCATCTCGCTTGCAAACGGGGGAAGTTCTACGACACCGCACTGCGGCCGCACAAGCCAGTGCCCTTGACGACCTTCGCACTTGTGACTCACGCCACATAAGAATTCTGTGAGTTCCAGGACAACCATTCCCGGCCTGCGCAGGTCATCCATGCGTGACAACGGCCACTTCCGCGCCCCGCCGCGGAGGCCTCCACCTCCGTACCGCGCGGGCGCGGTGCGCCGGACTCTCTGAGGTCTTCATGAAGCTTCGCCGTGCTCTGGCCGCAGCGGCAGCGACGGCCGTGATCGCCCCGGTCGCACTGCTCTCGGCACCCGCCGCGTTCGCAACTGGGGACGCGAACGCCACGCCGTCCGCGAACGCGAGCGAGACGCCGCCGGCCGAGTCCCCCGGCCCGGAGGACCCGGCCGAGCCCGGCGACGACACCAAGCCCGGCGACGGCGACACCAAGCCCGAGGACCCGACGAAGCCCGAGGACCCGGCCAAGCCCGGAGACGACACCAAGCCCGGTGACGACACCAAGCCGGGCGACGGCGACGCGAAGCCCGGTGACGACACGAAGCCCGGCGACGGCGACACCGAGCCCGGTGACGGCACCGACCCCGGCGAGGACACCACCGAGCCCGGCGACGAGGCCACGCCCACCGACGAGCCCACCGAATGCGCGGTCGACGAGGAGACCGGCGAGGACGCCGAGAACAAGCTCGAACTCGACCTCAAGGGCCTCCCCGGCAAGATCGTCGCGGGCAGCGGCTGGCACGAGTTCAAGCTGATCGCGGCCAACCCGAGCGACGAGGACCTGGGCAAGGTCAGGTGGCTGGCCGCCGCGGACAACTTCTCGGAGAGCGAGGACGAGAAGGACTGGCTGAGCAGCTACACGCGGATCCAGTTCTACGACCCCGAGGCCAAGGGCTGGAAGTCGATCGTCGACGAGGTCGAGAGCGGTGTCACCTTCGGCACGACGACGCTCGCCGCCAAGGAGCAGGTCGAGATCAAGCTGCGCCTGAACATCAACAAGAAGGCCCCGGCGGGCGACGGCTACGCGTTCGGCCTCGGCGGCTACGTGGACTCCGAGCTGAACTGCGAGCACAACGCGTTCGCGTTCTTCGACTTCACCGTCCTGAAGCCCGGCAGCGACAACGAGCACCCCGGTGAGGCCATCCCGAGGCCGGACGTCACCGAGCCGCCGGCCGCCAAGAAGCCGCAGGGCGGCCGCGCCGACGAGGTGAAGCAGACGGTCGCGGAGATCCCGCCCACCGGCAGCCTCGCCCAGACCGGCTCCAGCTCCGCCCTTCCGACCATCGGCCTCGTCGGCGGCATCGCCGTCGTCGCGGGCGCCGGCGCGGTGTACGTCGTACGCCGCCGCTCGAACTCGGACGCCGCCGCCTAGGCGACGTACCGCGAGACGCGAAGGACCTGCACTCGGAGGGGGGTGCAGGTCCTTTCGCGCGTCCGGCCGAGTTCTTCGCGTACGGACGCCGAGTTCCTCGCGTACGGACGACGCCTACCTCTTCTTCGGTACCTCGGGAACGCCCAGGAACGGCAGCCGCAGCGCGCCGAAGGCGTGGGCCGGGACCGTCGGGGACTTCGGCTCGACCGGCGCGAGGCGCGCGTAGGCGACGCCCTGGGCCGGACGCGGGTCCGTGTCGCCCTTGTTGGGCCAGAACGACATGGCGCGCTCGGCCTGCGCGGTGATCGTGAGCGAGGGGTTCACGCCGAGGTTCGCGGAGACGGCGGCGCCGTCGACCACGGAGATGCCGGGGTGGCCGTACAGCCGGTGGTAGGGGTCGATGACGCCGGTGTCGGCGCCGTCGCCGATCGGGCAGCCGCCGAGGAAGTGCGCGGTCAGCGGGGTGCCCATCAGCTCGCCGACGTTGGAGCCGGGGAAGCCGTTGATCTCATCGGCGATGAGGGACGCGGCGCGGGTGGCCTCGGGGATCTGCCCCGGATTGGGCGCGCCGTGGCCCTGGCGCGCGGTCAGCAGGCCCTTGCCGATGCCCTTCTCCTTGCGGTACGTGGTCAGCGAGTTGTCGAGGGTCTGCATGACCAGGCCGATGATGGTGCGCTCCGACCAGCGGTAGTTGGACAGGGAGCGCACGGTCAGGAGCGGGTGGCGCGCGGTGTTGGCGAGCCATCCGGCGACGCGCGCCTTGCCGCCCTTCACGGTGTACGGGACCTGGAGCAGCGTCATGCCGCCCATCGCGTTGGACTTCCTGCCGTAGCGGACGGGCTCGATGTGGGTCGTGTCGTTCGGGTGGATGGACGAGGTGATGGCCACGCCCTTGGTGAAGTCGACCTTGCCGCCCGCGCCCGCGAGGCCGCCGTGGCGCTTGCGGTAGCGGCGGTCCGTCGTCTGGGCACCCACCAGGGCCTCGGAGTTGGTGCGGGTCAGATCGCCGAGGCGCCCGGAGACGCGGGGCAGCAGATGGCTGTCCTTCATGCGGTGCAGGAGCGTCTGGGTGCCGTAGGTGCCGGCGGCGAGGACGACGCGGCGGGCGCGGAACGTGCGGCCCCTGCTCTTGCGTTTGTTGTCGGTGGGCAGCGTGCCCACCGCGTAGCCGCCGCGCGAGTCCTCGGTGAGCGCCACCACGGACGTCATCGGGTGGATGACGGCTCCGGCCTTCTCCGCGAGGTAGAGGTAGTTCTCGTTGAGGGTGTTCTTCGCGCCGTGGCGGCAGCCCGTCATGCACTCGCCGCACTCGGTGCAGGCGCGCCGCGCCGGACCGGCGCCGCCGAAGTAGGGATCGGGAACTTCCTTGCCGGGCTCGGCCGTTGACTCACCGGTGGCGTCCCGTCCGTCACCGAAGAAGACGCCGACCGGCGCCATGTGGAAGCTGTCGCCCACTCCCATGGCCTGTGCGGCGGCCTTGAGGTGGACGTCGGAGGGGGTGGTCGTGGGGTTGAGCCGCACGCCGAGCATCCGCTTGGCCTGCTCGTAGTACGGACGCAGCTCGTCCTGCCAGTCCGTGATGTCCTTCCACTGCGGATCGTCGAAGAACGCCGCAGGCGGTACGTAGAGCGTGTTCGCGTAGTTCAGCGATCCGCCGCCCACGCCCGCGCCCGCCAGGACCATCACATTGCCGAGCAGGTGGATGCGCTGGATGCCGTAGAGGCCGAGCGCCGGGGCCCACAGGTAGTTCTTGATGTCCCAGGAGTTCTTGGGCAGTTGCGCGCGAGTGAAGCGGCGGCCCGCCTCCAGGACGCCGACGCGGTAGCCCTTCTCCGTGAGCCGCAGGGCGGACACGGAACCGCCGAAGCCGGAGCCTATGACGATGACGTCGTAGTCGTACCCCTCGTCGTCCGCGCTCCGGACGGAGTTCTCCTGTGGCATTGGGTCTCCTCGGTGCAAGTCGGTCTGCGGGGCGCGGGACACCACGCCGCTCAGCGCAGGCGCAACGCCTTCATGAGCTTCAGGCTCGTCGTCATGAACGCCGCGTGCTTCTCGTCGCTCATGCCGAAGGACGGTGCCAGCGGGACGAGCCGCTGGTGTGCCACGGTCTGGGCCTCCGTGTACTTGAGGATGCCCTCGGAGCCGTGGCGGCGGCCGAGGCCCGAGTCCTTCATGCCGCCCATCGGGGACTGCACGCTGCCGTAGGCGGGCGCGAAGCCCTCGTTGACGTTGACGGTGCCGGTGCGCAGGCGGGCGGCCAGGGCGCGGCCGCGCCTGCCGTCCTTCGTCCAGACCGAGGAGTTCAGACCGTAGGAGGTGGAGTTGGCGAGTTCGACGGCCTCGTTCTCGTCGGTGAAGCGGTAGAGCGAGACGACCGGTCCGAAGGTCTCCTCCGTGCACACCGCCATGGGCGACTCGACGCCGTCCAGGATGGTCGGCTCGTAGAAGTAGGGGCCGATGTCGGGCCGGGCCACGCCACCCGCGACGAGCGTGGCGCCCTTGGCGACGGCCTCGTCCACGTGCCGCCGGGTGGCCTCCAGCTGCCGCTCGCCGACGAGGGAGCCCATCTCGGCGCCGTACGCGAGCGACCGGCCGAGCCGCATCGCCTTGGTCTTCGCCGCGAACCGCTCGACGAAGACGTCGGCGACGGCCTCGTGGACGTACAACCGCTCGATGGAGATGCACAGTTGACCGGCGGACGAGAAGCAGGCGCGGACCGCGCCCGCGGCGGCCTTCTCCACGTCGGCGTCGTGCAGGACCAGCATGGCGTTCTTGCCGCCGAGTTCGAGGGAGACGCCGACGAGGCGGGCGGCGGCGCCGGTGGCGACCTCGCGGCCGGTGCGGGTCGAGCCGGTGAAGGAGACGTAGTCGGCGCGCTCGACGATCTCGGGTCCGACGACGGGGCCCTCGCCCAGCACGACCTGGAACACCTCGGCCGGAAGCCCCGCCTCGATGATCAGATCCCGGGCCCACAGGGCCGTCAGGGCGGTCTCCGTGTCGGGCTTCATCACCAGCGCGTTGCCCGCGACCAGGGCGGGCAGGGCGTCGCCGATGGACAGCTCCAGGGGGTAGTTCCAGGGGGCGATCTGGCCGACGACGCCGCGCGGCTGGCGCAGTTCGGTGACCTTGGTGAGGGTCGGTACGACGCCGGTGTGGCGCTTGGGGTTGAGATACGCCCCGGCGCGGCGGCCGTAGTGCCGGGCCGCGACGGCGACGGCCTGGACCTCCTCGTGCGCGTGCAGCCGCGCCTTGCCCGTCTCCAGCTGGATGAGGTCGAGGATCTCCGCCTGGCGCTGGAGCACCAGGTCGTGGAAGCGCAGCAGGACGGCGGCGCGCCGGCGCACCGGTGTGCGGGCCCAGGCGATCTGCGCGACGCGCGCCCGCTCGAAGGCGGTGGCCACGTCCTCGGGGGTGGACTCGGGCAGGTCGGCCAGCTTCTCGCCGGTGAACGGCGTGTGGTTGGCGGTCCGGGCCGAGCCGACCACATCACGGGTGAGCTGGGCGACCAGCTCCGGCGTGACCACGTCGGCGGCGGTGCGTGCGCCGCTGGGGGCCGGGGCGACCGGGTTCGTACCGAGGGGCGTGGCGGGGGCCTGCGAGTCCGTCATGACGGTGAGCGTATGCCTGAGCGGACGCTTTGGGTACCCATGGGTAACGAGGTTTCACCGAGCACGCACACACGGCCGCGGGCCGCTTCGTTCACTGCCAGTGCTTGCTGGCGACAAAGGCGCTGATCAGGGCGTTCCTCGGGCACCAACCGGCAACTCCGGAACAGACGTCAGCCCTTCACCAAGTCCTTGCCGACCTTGAGCCGCTCCCGCACGCCCTTGAAGAGCTCGGTGCCCTCCCTCTCCTCCCGCGTGCCCTTCGGCATGTCCACGCGCAGCTCGTAGAACTCCTGGTCGGCCGTGATGATCATGAGCTGCAGACAGCGGATCGGGGTGGTCATGGAGTCGTCGTCGTACGTGGTGTCGGCGATCGCCGCGTCGTAGCCGTGGTGGGACGTCTTCGTGTAGTTCGTCCGGGCGCCGTTGTCCGAGTCGTGCCAGGTCTCGGCCGCCTGGTGGGCCCAGGTGAGCGCGGGCGTCGAGCCCCCGTCCTCCTTGGTCAGGCGCACCGTGACGTCGCTGTTCTCGTCCTCGGCGTAGATCACGAGCCGGGATCCCGTGCGCTGCCGGTCGTCGTCGCCGTCCTCGCGCACGACGACCTTGTAGCGCGCGGGCACGGGCATCTCGGCGACGAGGGCCCGCTCCGGGCGGACCTTCCAACGGGGCTTCGGGGTCCCGGTCTTCGGAGTTCCGCGTTCCGGGGTCCCGGTGCCCCCGCCTTCCGAGCCCTTCGTACGCTCCGCACGCGTCTCCCCCGCGCCGCCGCCCATCGACGTACCGAGCCACACCCCGCCACCGACCAGCAGCGCGCCCACGAGCGCGGCGGCGACCAGGGCGGGCGTACGGCGTCCCCCGGCACGCCCCGGACCCGAAACCGGCCCCGCCCCCGGACCCGACCCCGGGCTCACACCCCCACCGGCACCCGCACCCCCGGCGCCGCCCGCATCCCCCGCATCCCCCGCATCCCCGCGAGAAAGCCGCACCGTCCCCACGTCGTCCGACAACTCCCGCATCCCCGAGGGGTCCTGCGCCGCCACCGTCCCGAACGGCTCCGGCAGCGGTCGCCCCTCGGCCACCGCCTCCAGGGCCGCGGCCACCTCCCCCGCCCCGGGCCGCAGCCCGGGATCGCGGGACAGCAACCGCGCTATGAGCGGAGCCAGTTCGCCCGCCCGCGCCGGCTCCGGCACGTCCGCGGAGAGCACCGCCGCCAGCGTGGACTCAAGGGTCGTACGCCGGAACGGGGACCAGCCCTCCACCGCCGCGAACAGCAGCACCCCGAGCGACCACAGGTCGGAGGCGGGCTCCGCCCCGTGCCCCGCCATCCGCTCGGGCGCGATGAACTCGAGCGACCCCACGAACTCGCCGCTGACGGTGAGCGATTCCTCGCCCTGCACGCGCGCGATGCCGAAGTCCGTGAGGACGACCCGGCCGTGCGCGCCGAGCAGCACGTTCGCGGGCTTCACATCGCGGTGCACGATGCCCTGGGCGTGCGCCGCGGCGAGCGCGCCGACCAGCGCGAGCCCGACGCGGGCCGACTCGGCGGGCGGCAGCGCCCCGCGCTTGAGCACCTCGTGCAGCGACTCGCCCCGGACCAGCTCCATGACGATCCAGGGCCGTCCGTCGTCGACGACCACGTCGTGGATCGCCACCGCGGCCGGATGGTCGACCGACGCCGCGGCGCGCGCCTCACGCCGCAACCGGGCGTACGCGCGCCCTGCCGCCGCGCCGTGCGGATCACCGGGAAGCCGCGGCTCCTTGACCGCGACCTCCCGCCCGACCAGCTCGTCGACGGCACGCCACACCGTTCCCATGCCCCCGGATCCGATGCGCTCGGCGAGCCGGTACCGGCCCCCGAGCACGCGTCCCCCGTCAGCACTCATCTCAGGAGTCAGCACTCATCTCAGACGTCAGCACTCATCTCAGGGGTCATCTCAGGGCTTCGCGATCTCCAGGCCCTCGATCGCCTTCTTCGCGACCTCCCGCCCCCGCTCGGTGAAGTCGCTCTTGGCCGGGTAGTCGATCCACAGCTTGTACATGTCGCCCGCCGAGGTCCGGTAGTAGAAGACCTTGGCCTCGCGCGGGTAGACGACCTCGGATTGCTTGTTGGTGTACGGAATGAGGTTCTCGGCCGACTGCTTGCCCTTGTAGTCGCCCTGCGTCGTCTTCTTGCCGGGCCCCACCTTGTCCGGGCTCAGCGAACCGAGCACCGTGCTGCCGCCCTCCAGGTCCTTCATGTCCTCGTACGCCTCGGCCATCGAGGTGCCCGCGATGTAGTTGAGGTCGTCCTCGGACTTCTTGTTGAGCTGCAGCGACACGAAGAGGCTGCCGCTCTTGTCCGTGTACGTGACCCAGTGTTCCTTCGGCGTCTCGCCCTTGTCCGTGGTCTCCCGGTACCCCTCGGGCACGGACAGCGTCGCGCCCAGCGACTTCGCCTCGTGCTGCGTCCACTTCCCCGCGTCCGAGTCGCCGCCGAACGGCTTCACCGCGAGGACCACCGCGGCGGCCACCGCGAGGACGACGACACCGCCGACGGCCACGAGGGCCTTGCGGCCGAGGAACACGCCCTTGCCTCGGTCCGGCGCCGGTGCGCCGCCGTCCGCGTGGCCCGCCGTCACGAAACGCGTCGCGGGCAACTGCGGGGGCTGCGGCGGCCTGACGGCCTCCTCCAGGAGGGCCCTGACCTGGGCGGCGCTCGGGCGGTGGGCGGGTTCCTTGTGCAGCAGGCCGTTGATGGCCTCGGCGAGCGGGCCCTGCGCGGACGCGGGTGCGGCGGGCGTGGCGTTGAGGACGGACTGGAGCGTGGCGGGCGTGTTGTTGCGGCGGAACGGCGAGACGCCCTCGGTCGCCGCGTACAGCACGACACCCAGCGACCACAGGTCGGACGCCGGTCCCGGGCGCTGTCCGAGGACCCGCTCCGGGGCGATGAACTCCGGCGAGCCGACGAAGCCGCCGGTGTCCGTCAGGTTGGTCTCGCCCTCGATCTGGGCGATGCCGAAGTCGGTGAGGACGACGCGGTCGTGCCTGCCGATCATCACGTTGTCCGGCTTCACGTCGCGGTGCAGGACCCCCGCCGCGTGCGCCGCCTCCAGGGCGCCGAGCACTTCGAGGCCGACCCGGGCCGCGTCGCGGGCGCCGAGCGTGCCCTCGTCCCGCAGCGCCGCGCCGAGCGAGCGGCCCTGCACGAACTCCATCACGATCCACGGCTGGCCGTCCTCGACGACGACGTCGTGGACGTTGACCACGGCCGGGTGGTCGAGGCGGGCCGCCGCACGGGCCTCGCGGCGCATCCGCTCGAACGCGTTGGCGCGCTCCCGCTCCGGCAGATGGTCCGGAACCCTCGGCTCCTTGACGGCGACCTCGCGGTCCACCGTCTCGTCCTTGGCCCGCCACACCGTGCCCATGCCGCCGTGGCCGAGCTTGGAGAGCAGCCGGTAGCGCCCGCCGATCAGGCGGCCGGAGCCGGGCTCGGCCCGCGTGGCCTCCGCGGCCCGGGCGTCCGCCGCGGCCTGCGAGGACTGCGCGGCCTGCGAGGACTGCGAGGGCTGCGAGGGCTGCGAGGGCTGGGCGAACTGCACGGACTGCGCAGGCGCGTCGGGGCCCGGCTGCTGGTTCGGTACGACCTGGGTGGGCTGGGCGTACGGATTGGGGTACGGCTCGCCGCCACCCTGCTGCGGGGGCTGCGGTGGCTGCAGGCCGTAGCTGGTGGTCTCGTTCGGGCCGTGGGAGGCTCCCCCGTCGTTACTCATGCCCCCATGAGTACCCTGCGGTGCACCTCGGGTTCCAGCCAGGGTGCCCAGTTGTGACCGGGGTGATGCACGATCCGGGAACTTCGGCTACGTACGGGCGGAAAGGCGCACGTCGTGGCGCGCCCGAGCCGGGCACCCGCCGCGCGCACGCCCCCATCCACCGGCGCCGCACGCCCTCGTCATCACCACCGCGCGTCCTCGTCGTCCCCGCCGCACGCCCTCGTCATCACCGCCGTACGAACGTGTCCACCGCCGTGTCGAAGTGCCGCCGCCCCTCCCGTGCCTGGCCCGCCGGTGCCGACACCCACACGTCGTACCTCCGGCCGCCCTCCTGCCAGCACAGGTCGTAGACGCGCCGGGCCCCCGCCCCGCCGCCGGAGCCGTCCCGGGTGTACTGCCACAGCGCGGCGGGGCGGCCGTTGCGGGTGGTCGCGGTGACGTCGGCGTCGCGGTAGCCGGGGTGGTCGCGGGGCCCGTCGGCGTCGGCCCGGCGCTGCGCGGCGAGTGGGCCGCCCGGGACGGGGTCGGCCGCCTCGATGCCGATGCGGACGGCGCCGCCCGGCGCGGTGTAGAAGGTGCGCGGGCCGTCCGTGCCGCGGACGTAGCCCCGGGGGACGGCGAGGGCGAAGCCGCGCGGGTCCTTGGCGAGGCGGTAGCCCGCGGGGGCGGCGGGAGTCGAGGGCGCGGCGGGCGGCACCGTGTCCGGGGTCTTGGTGACCGTCGAGGTCGCCGTCGGGCGCGGACTGCCGGAGTCCGTCGGGGTGTTGTCGGGCGAGGCGGAACTGGGTGGTGCGGTGCGGCCGCCGTCGCCGTCGCCATCCTGCCCGAGCAGTAGCGTCGCGGCTGACACGGCGCCGCCCGCCACGGCCGCGACCAGGGCAGCGGTGATCAGCATGATGCGGTTCTGGCGGCGGCGCGCGGGGGCGGACAGGGGCGCGGTGAGGTCGTCCAGGTGCCCCGGGCGGGCGGGCGGCGGCTGTGCGCGCGGGGTTCCGGGCGGGTGGCGGCCGGGGAGCAGGGAGAGGAAGGGGCGACGCCCTGTCGAACGCCCCGAGCGCCCTGACCGTTCCGAGCGCCCTGCCCGCTCTGCCCGCTCCGAGCGCCTGGCGCGCCATGACCGGCCCGAACGGTCCGAACGGCCCGAACTCCCTGCCGATCGGCCCTCCGAGCGCCCCTCGGAGCGGCCTGACGACCGGCCGGGCGCACGCCCCGTAGCCCGACCACGCGCACGTCCCGATAAGCGCCCCCGCGCGGGAACGAGCGCGGAACGCCGACCACTCGTCCCCGCCCCGGGCAGCCCCGGCATGACCCCGGTGTCGACGTACGCGCGCAGCAGCCGCTCCGCCCCGGCCGCGTCCAGTCGGGCCTCCGGGTCGCGTTCGAGGAGGCCGAGGACGAGGGGCGCGATGGGCTCCGCGGCGGGCGGTGGGCGTATCTCGTCGAAGACGACGGCGTGCAGCACCCCGCCGATCGAGTCGCGCCGGAACGGCGACTCCCCGCTGACCACGGCCACGAGCAGCGCGCCGAGGGACCACAGGTCGGACGCGGGCCCCGTGCGCTCGCCGGACATGCGCTCCGGCGCGGTGTACTCCGGCGAGCCCACGAACGACCCGCTCTCCGTGAGCGTCGTCGCCCCGCTGACCTGCGCGATGCCGAAGTCCGTGAGCACGACCCGGCCGGTGGCCTCCTCCAGGAGCACGTTGGCGGGCTTCAGGTCGCGGTGCAGGACGCCCGCGGCGTGCGCGACGCCGAGGGCACCGAGCAGGTCGAGGCCGATGCGGGCGGCCGCCTGCGGGCCGAGCGGTCCGGATCTGCCGATGCGCAGGGCCAGCGTGGGGCCCTCGATCAACTCCATGACCATGTACGGGCGTTCGTCGTGGACGACCACGTCGTGCACGACGATGATGTGCGGATGGCGCAACTGCGCGACGGCGCGCGCCTCGCGCAGGGTGCGCTCGCGCTGTCGCGCGGCCTCTTCGTCGGAGAGCGTCTCGTCGAGCGGGATCTCCTTGACGGCGACGCGACGGCCGAGGAGCTGGTCGGTCGCGCGCCACACGACGCCCATGCCGCCCTGGCCCACCCGCACCTCGAGACGGTAACGGCCGGCGATCACACGGGTGCTGTCACCCAGGCTCCCCATGCGGCCATCATGCCCCACAGGTGTGGTCACGGACCCTCTCAGCCCGGACAAGGGCCAGTTCAGGCCGTATCCGTCGCGGGCCGGCCCGGGTCAGTCGCGCCAGCCGCGCAGCACCGCGTCGAACTGTTGCCGGGTCTTGTTCCAGTTTCCCTCCGGCGCCGACATGTAGATCACGTACTCGGTGCCGGCACGGCTGATGTAGCTCTGCGAGATGGCTTGCCGCGGGCCCTTCGTGGTGTCGCTGGCGCCCGCCGTCCACCTGAACTCCCAGAGGGCGCCGGGCCGGTCGCGGAAGGTGTTGGAGTTCAGGTGCAGACGCCGGTAGTCGGGCAGCCTCTTCAGCTGCTTCTCCAGGTCGAGCTGGTGGGCGTACGGGGTGTCGAAGTCGGGGCTGGGGTCGACGCTGATGCGCACGAAGTGGCGGCCGTTGTCCGGGGTGTAGTCGATCTGGCTGCCGTCCACCTGCCGCTGCCAGCCCTTGGGGAGCATGAGGCTGAAGCCCTCCGCGTCGTGCACGCGCACCCAGTTCTCGGGGATCGCGCCGACGACCTCACCGGCCTTGTCGCCCTTGCCCTTCCCGTCCTTGCTCTCTCCGCCGCCGTCGCCGCCCCCGAGGTACAGGTAGCCGAACACCGCGCCCCCGCCGATCGCCGCGGCCGCCACGACCGGCACGAGGGCCCGGAACCAGCGCCGCCGCCCGGGCCCTGTGGGCGTGGGAGCGGTGGTGGCGCCCAAGTCGTGCGAGCCCCGTGTGCCGTACGGGGACGGTGTGGCGTAACCGGACGGATCGGCGGCCTGACCCGGCGTCCGCCCGCCGGGCTCCACGTGGCCGGAATGTGCCGCTCCCGGGACCGAGGTGGCCGAGTGCGGGGTGTGCGGGCCCTGGGCGTGCGGGCTCGGTGTGGCGGAGGGCGGGGTGTGCGCCCCGGAAGCAGGCGCAGCGGGCGCGGGGGTTCCCGGGGGTGCGGTGGACGGGTGGTGCGGGGGCGTGTGGGCCGTCGGCCGCTCGTGCACCGTCGTCGGTACGTACGCCTGCGCACCGCCCGGACGCCGTCCCTCCGCAGCCTCCGCGAGGAGCTGCTCCGCCTCGGCCGCGTCCGGCCGCGCGTCCGGATCCTTGGCCAGGAGCGCCGAGATGACGGGCCCGAGCGGCCCCGCGTACCGCGCGGGCTCGGGCTCCTCGGTCACCACGGCCTGCATCGTGCCGAGCGGAGAGGTGCGCCGGAACGGCGAGTTCCCCTCGACCGCCGTGTACAGGGTCGCGCCGAGCGCCCACAGGTCGGCGGCGGGACCGGGGTTGGCGCCGCTGACCCGCTCGGGCGCCAGGTAGTCGACGGAGCCGACGACCTCGCCGGTCCGTGTGATCGTCGAGTCGCCCTCGATCGAGGCGATCCCGAAGTCGGTGAGCAGCACCCGGCCGTCCTCGGAGAGCAGGACGTTGCCCGGCTTGATGTCGCGGTGCAGGACCCCGGCGCCATGCGCGGCGCGCAGCGCCCGAAGGACCCACAGGCCGATGCGGGCGGCCTCGCGGGGCTCGATGCGGCCCCGGTCCCGGACGGCGTCGGCGAGCGAGTGGCCCTCGACCAGCTCCATCACGATCCAGGGCCGGTCGTCGTACTCGACGACGTCGTGGACCGTGACGACCGCGGAGTGGTTGATCTGGGCCTGGGCGCGCGCCTCCGTCTGCGTCCGGGTGAGCAGCACCTCGCGGTCGGCCTCCTGCACCCACTGGGCCGCCGTCAGTTCCTTGACGGCGACGACGCGGTGCAGCACCTCGTCCCGCGCGCGCCACACGCGGCCCATGCCACCACTGCCGATGGACTCGCCGAGCCGGTAACGGCCGGCGAGGAGCAGGCCCTGCATCTGATTCACGTTCCCCCGCAGTTGGTCTTGACAGGGCCAGGTTCTTGAGGTTTGCCAGAGCCCAGGTTAAGGAGGGGGGCGCGCACAGGGAACGGGAGGGGGTGATCAGAGACCGCACTGTGACGCGGACGGGGTCGGACACGTGCCCGACGAGGGCCAGTTGGTGTGCCCGTACCGGGCGGGCGGGAGTCAGCCGGAGGGCCGGTAGGACGCCGACGCCTGCTCGAACAGACGCGTCACCTCGTCCCGCTCGGCCTCGGGTCCGCGCACCTGGAGCACGTGGTACTTCCCGTCCACGGCCATCGCGAGATTGCGTACGAAGACCTCGGTGCCGTCGGTGTCCTGCCAGGTGAACTGGCCCTCGGCCCGGGCCTTTCCGCCCACGTCGACCAGGCGGAGACCGCTGGACGTGGCCCACGACGAGTCGCGGAACGGCTGGAGTTCGCGCTCGTCCTCCTTCTGGTACTTCATCGGGTCGGTGCCGAAGTCGCCGGTGCTGTCGCGGCCCGGGACCACGACGAGCTCGAAGCGGCCGTGGGTGTAGAGGACCTGGCCGCGGCCGTTCTTGGGCTGCCGGTCCCAGCCGTCGGCGACGGCCACCTTGAAGCCCTCGGCGTCCTTGCGCAGCGTGAAGCCCGACGCGACGTCGGGGTCGGTGGTCTGCGGCTCCTGCGAACCGGGGGTCTTCTCCGGGTCCGACGCCTTCCCGTCCTCGCCGTCGTCGGCGCCCTTGCCGCCGTCGCCGGGCTCCTCGCCCCCGCTCGGGCGTTCGCCGTTGTCGTCCGGCGCCGGACTGACCTCGCCCGCGTTGCCGGTGCGGCCGGTGCCCTCGCCCTCGCCGGACTCGGGCATGAACAGCATCGCGTACGCGACGGCCGCCACCAGACCGGCCAGGATCACGACGAGCAGGACGCGGCCCAGCGAACGCGGCCCCCGGGGGCTCGGTGCCCGCTCGGGGCGCGGCGCCCGCACCGGCCTGGTGTCCCTGCCGCGCTCCTTGACGCGCTCCCGGCCACGCTTGTGGCGGCCGTGGCCCTGGGCGTGTTCGTCCCCGGTCGGGACCGGCGCGGGCGAGCGGCGCTTGCGGACGACCTCGCCGCGGCGGCGTACGACGGGCAGCCTGCCGCCGTCGTACGGCGGCGCGGGCACCACGTGCACGCCCGCGTCCGGCTCCGGCGCCGACCGCACGAGGGAGCGCAGCCAGCCGCTCAGCTCCTCGAAGTCGATCCGCTCGGTCGGGTCCTGACGCAGCAACGACTCGACGACGGGCCGCAGCGGCCCGCACTCCTCCGCGAACGCGGGCGGCTCCGCGCACACCAACTGCACCAGCTCGGCGGTGCTGTCCTCCGGATACGGGGCGTGGCCCTGGACGGCGCGGAACAGCAGCGCGCCGAGCGCCCACAGGTCGGTGGCGGGCCCGATCGGCGCGGCCAACTGCCAGTTGTCGTGCACCGGCCCGGCCTGCTCCGGCGCCCACCGCTCCGTGACGGCGCCGACGACGGTCATCCGGGCGTGCCGGGCCCGCTCGGCGGCGAGCGCGGTGGTGGGGCCGCGGCGCGCGCGCAGCTCGCCCGCGGGGTCGTCCCATTCGCCCTCACGGGGGCGGACGTTGCCCTCGGGGGCACCGGCTGTGCCCCTGCGGTCGGGCGACTTGGCGAGGTCGTGGGCGGGGTGCGCGGGGTGCGCGGCGGGGGCGGGGAGGTTCGGCTTCGGCTGGTACGGGGTCTGGGCGTACGGGGCCGACTCGCGCGGGGTCGCCAGGTGCGGGGCCGACGCGTGCGGGGCGGGGTGCGCGGAGGTCGGCCGGTCCGGGGCGGGCTGCGTCCGGGCGGACGGGAGCTGCTTGGCGAAGGGGTGGGGCGGGGGGCTCTGTGCGCCGCCCTGTGCGCCGGGGGCGCTCTGCGGGGCTGGGGCGCCGGGCGTGCGGTGGGCGCTGGGTGCGCCGTGCGGGTTCGGTGCGCGGTGGGGGTCCGGGGCGTGGTGGGGGTTCGGTGCGTGGTGGGGGTCCGGCGCGCCGTGCGAAGCCGGTACGCCGTGGGAGCCAGGTGCGCCGCCCTGCGCGGGCACGGCCCCGGCGCGCGGCACAGCCCCGTGCCACGGCTTCTTCTGCCGCTCCCGGACCCCGTACGGATCCGAGATGTGCCCGACGGAGCCGACCGCCCCGACGGAACCGCCGTCGCCGTCCGCGCGCTCGGCGCCGTACGTGTCGTACGTGCCGTCAGCGCGCTCGGCGCCGCCGCCCGCCTCGACAGGACCCGCCTCCGCGCCGCGCCCGGCCTCACTCACCCGGGCGGCGGCACGCGCCGCGCCCGCCCGGTACGCGGCGATGGCCCCGGCCCGCGCCGCCCTGAGGTCCCGCTCGGCCGTGCCGTACGGGGGCTCGATCCCGCCCCCGTCCGCGCGCCGAGCCGCCTCGATCGCGGCGTGCCCACGCGATCCGTTGCCGCTGTGCTCGTGGCGGGCGCCGTTCTCTCCGTACGCGGCGGACTCGCCGTACCCGGAGCCCTCGCCGTACGCCGGACCCTCGTCGTACCCGCGACCCTCGCCGTACGCGGGCTCCCCGCCGTCCTCATGGCCCCCGCCGTACCCGTCGCCCCCGTCGTACGCGGGCTCCTCGGCGTACTCGTCGTACTCGGAGTGCCCGTCGTACTCGGAGTACCCCTCGTCCCCGTACCCCTCGTCCCCGTCCGCCCCCGAAGCCTCCACCGCCGCGTACCCCGCGCCGCCCGTCGGCTCGGGCACCGCGCCCGCGGGCTCGGTGAAGCCCGCGAAGTCGTCCTCCTCGGGCCGCGGGTCGTACCCGCACAGGGCCTCCTCCGCGGCGCCCGCGGCGAGCCCGGTCAGCATCACGCGGCCGTCGTCGCAGACCAGCACCGTGCGCGCGGTGATGTTCCGGTGCACCCAGCCGTGCGCGTGCAGGACGCGCAGCGCCGTGACGACGTCCGCCGCGACCTCCGCCGCGCGGAAGGGGTTCAGCGGCCGGTCGGCCAGTAACGCGGCGAGCGGCCGGGCCGCGACCAGTTCGCTCACTATCCACAGCGAGCCGTCTTCCGCGAACACGTCGAAGACCTGGTCGAGCCGCGGGTGGTCGGGGATGCGCGCGGCGGCCTGCGCGGCCTCGATGGCCCGCAGGACCGCGGGGTCGCTGGGCCTGCGCGTGGCGCGCGAGCCCGCGCGCCGGGCGCCGCCCCGGCCCGCGCTCCCGCGCGCGCTCCGGAAGCCCTCGGGCAGTCCGCCGGGCAGGACGTCGCTCAGATCGCCGTCGCCGTACGCCTCGTCGCCGAGCACCTCCGCCTCGACGATCTCGGGCAGCGGCACCTGCCGGACCAGGACTTCCTGACCGCTGTAGGTGTCGAAGGCGCGGGTCTCCGCGAGTTCGTACTCGTCGGCCGGAGGCAGCGGCAGGCGGTAGCGGTCGGCGAGTACCCGTCCCGCATAGTCGTCCACGATGCCTCCCCCAATCCGCCCGGTGGTCAATTCCGTTCGACTTACGGCTCGTTGCGGCTGCTTACCCTCCGCAAGCACTCACGATACGTGCCACAACCGAACCGTATTGAGGGGATGCGAGATCTCACCGGTCATCGCCCGGCCATCTCACCGGTCCCGCCCCACCGTCACTTCTTCGGCTCGAAGGTCCGTGTGAACGTCCGCCAGGCGTCGCGTCGCTGATCGCTGCCCCAGTCGTCCGCTTTCGCGGTGTACATCAGCCCGTAGCCCAGGCCGCCGTTGACGACGAAGCCGCGGTCCACGGAGCGGTACTTCGTACCGCCGTCCACGTAGGTGAATTCCCAGTCCGCCGTGTTCCAGCCGCGGAAGTCGACCTTTTCTATGCGGATCCGGTCGTACTGTGCCCGGCGCATGCCCAGTTCCTGGTTCTTCCAGTCGGCCACCGGGTTGTCCTTGGGCGTCGGGGTCCAGCCGATCAGCAGCTTCTGCCCGTTCGGACCGGTGAAGCGCGCGCCCGCGCGGTCGGTCGTGCGGAACTTCCAGCCCTTCGGCAGGCCTATCGAGAAGCCCTGCGCGTGCTTGTACGTCTCCTCGGCGCCGTCCTTGCCCTTGCCACCGCCGCCGATGGCCGAGCCCTGCCCCGCGTCGTCGTCCTTGCCCGAACCGGAGCCGTCGTCCTGCTCCTTGCCCTGGTCTCCCTGGCCGTCCTTGCCCGTGCCCGAACCGGAGTCGTCGTTCTTCCCCGAGTCCTTCCCGGAGCCCTTCTCCTTGCCCTCGCCCCCCGCGGTCGCCCCGCTGGACGAGGACTTGTCGCCACCGCTCTTGTCGTCCTTGGTGTCGCCGTCGCCGTTGAGCGCGAAGGCGAGCACCGTGCCGAGCACGGCGAGGGCGACGACCACCGCGATGATCACCAGCGTGCGCCGCGGCACCACATCCGTGAGCGGAGCCCGCGCGGGCGGCTTCGGCGGCCCGCTGGGCTGCGAAGGGATCCGCGCCGCGCCATGCGAACCGGCGCCCGCACCGGCGGAGTTCATGCCCACACCCGCGCCGACCCCAGCACTCCCGGAGGCCACACCCGAGCCCGCGCCAGCGCCACCGGCCCGCCCCACGACACCAGCACCAGCACCACGCTCGGCGCCACCGATCCCAGCCGTACCGCCGATACGTTCCCCCGCACCGACAGCACCTGTCGAACCGACCGCACCAGAAGCAGTCGTCCCCGAAGCGGCCGTCCCGCTCGCCGTCCCGGAGGCAGCACCCGCGGCGCCACCACCGCCGTGCCCGGTCACACCGGACCCGGCCGAAGCACCCGACGCCGAACCGGCGTTGCCCGCGCCACCACCGGCGGCCGGACCGCCGACCGACGCGGCACCGGCGGCACCAGCGGTCCCACCAGCCGCGGCACCGCCCGCCGCACCCGCGCCGCGAGCCGACGTGGCCGCGGCCGCCGCCTTCTTGCGCACCGAGCGGAACGCGCCCTTCAGCCGCTCGGCGGCCTCCTCGCCCTTGCGGCCGCCGGTGGCACCGGACGGCGGCGCCTGCGGCGGGACCGGGGGCAGCGGCACGACCTTCGTCGCGTCCACCGGCTCCGCCGGGGCCTTGTCCTCGGGGATGTCCGGGGCGTTGACGACCTCCCGGAGCATCGCCCGCGCGCTCGCGTCGTCGAGCCGCTGCTCGGGGTCCTTGGCGAGCAGGCCGTAGATGACCTTCTCCAGCAACGGACCGGCGTTCTGCGGCGGTTCGACGGCCTCGGTCATCACGGCGGTGAGGGTCGCGATGGCCGAGCCCTTGTCGTACGGGGGGACGCCTTCCACGGCCGCGTAGATGAGCCCGCCGAGCGACCACAGGTCGGCCGCGGGGCCGGGCTTGTGGCCGCGTGCCCGCTCCGGCGAGATGTACGAGGGAGCGCCGACGAGCATGCCCGTCGACGTGATGGACGGGTCGCCCTCGACCTGGGCGATGCCGAAGTCGGTGAGGACGACGCGGCCGTCCTCGGCGATCAGCACGTTGGACGGCTTCACGTCGCGGTGCAGGATGCCCTCGCGGTGCGCCGAGCGCAGCACGTCGAGCACCGCGAGTCCGACCTCCGCGGCGCGCCTCGGCGTGAGCAGCCCGTCCTCGCGCACGGCCTCGGCCAGGGACTTGCCCTCGACCAGCTCCATCACGATCCAGGGCCGGTCGTCCTCGTCGACGACGTCGAAGACCGTCACGGCGCTGGTGTTGCGGATCCGGGCGATCGCCTTGGCCTCGCGCAGCGTGCGGGTGATGAGCCGCCGCTTCTCGTCCTCGTCGATGCTCGACGGGAAGCGCAGTTCCTTGACCGCGACCGTGCGGCCCAGCGTCTCGTCCTTGGCCCGCCAGACGGTGCCCATGCCGCCGCGGCCGAGCACGTCACCGAGCCGGTACCGGCCCGCGAGGAGACGTGCGCTCTGATCCTGACGAGCCTCGCCCGTCCGCTCAGCCTCCGACATGCGTCCCCTCAACTACCCGCACAACCAGCCCCGACAGAGCCTTCATTGTCCCTCACCCGAGGACCGGCCGACGCCGCGGGTCCGTCGTCCCACATCATGGACATTCCCACCGAGTGAACCCCGGCGCACCACCCCAAACCTCGCTGTCCATACCCCCCTTGGCCGCCCTCCTCGGGTCAAACCACCCAGAACCCCTGACCACTCCTTGACTACTTGCTGACAAGCGGAAGGTCAGCCTCCCCCGTCTTCTCCCGGGGGAGGCCGGACTTCGGCGGCACGATCGGCTACAGGGGCACGATGTCCGGCGCCCCGAGGCGTGCCGCGTCGGCCGTCAGGTCGTCCGGCTGGCGCTGCGACTCGCGCTCGGCCTCCACCCGCTTCTCGTAGTGCTGGACCTCGCGCTCGATCTGGTCCTTGTCCCAGCCGAGCACCGGCGCCATCAGCTCGGCACACTCGCGGGCGCTGCGGGTGCCGCGGTCGAAGGTCTCGATGGAGACGCGGGTACGGCGCGTGAGCACGTCGTCCAGGTGGCGGGCGCCCTCGTGCGACGCGGCGTAGACGACTTCGGCGCGCAGGTAGTCCTCGGCCGCCGTCAGCGGTTCGCCGAGGGACGGGTCGGCGGTGACCAGTTCGAGCACCTCCTCCGCCAGTGAGCCGTACCGGTTCAACAGGTGCTCCACGCGCACCACATGGAGGCCGGTGCGCGCCGCGATGCCCGCGCGGGCGTTCCACAGCGCGCGGTAGCCCTCCGCGCCGACCAGCGGGATGTCCTCCGTGACGCAGTCCGCGACCCGCTGGTCCAGACCGTGCACGGCCTCGTCGACGGCGTCCTTGGCCATGACGCGGTACGTCGTGTACTTGCCGCCCGCGACGACGACCAGGCCCGGCGCGGGGTGGGCGACCGTGTGCTCGCGGGACAGCTTGCTGGTGGCGTCCGACTCCCCGGCGAGCAGCGGCCGCAGGCCCGCGTACACCCCCTGCACGTCGTCGCGCGAGAGCGGCACCGCGAGCACCGAGTTCACATGCTCGAGGAGATAGTCGATGTCCGCGCTGGAGGCGGCCGGGTGGGCCTTGTCCAGGTCCCAGTCGGTGTCCGTGGTCCCGATGATCCAGTGCCGGCCCCAGGGGATCACGAAGAGCACACTCTTCTCCGTGCGCAGGATGAGCCCGGTCGAGGAGTTGATCCGGTCCTTCGGCACGACCAGGTGGATGCCCTTGGACGCCCGGACGTGGAACTGGCCGCGCTCGCCGACCATGGCCTGGGTGTCGTCGGTCCACACGCCGGTGGCGTTCACGATCTGCTTGGCCCGGATCTCGTACTCCCCGCCGGCCTCGACGTCCTGGACCCGGGCGCCGACGACGCGCTCGCCCTCGCGCAGGAAGCCCGTGACCCGGGCGCGGTTGGCGGCCTTGGCGCCGTACGCCGCGGCGGTGCGCACCAGGGTGGCCACATAGCGGGCGTCGTCCATCTGCGCGTCGTAGTACTGCAAGGCGCCGACCAGGGCGTCCTTCTTCAGGCAGGGGGCCACGCGGTGGGCGTGACGGCGGGTCAGATGGCGGTGCGTGGGCAGGCCCCGGCCGTGGCCGCGCGCCATCGACATGGCGTCGTACAGCGCGACGCCCGAGCCCGCGTACAGCCGCTCCCAGCCCTGGTGCTGGAGGGGGTACAGGAACGGGACGGGCTTCACCAGGTGCGGCGCGAGCCGTTCGAGGAGCAGGCCGCGCTCCTTCAGCGCCTCGCGCACCAGCGCGAAGTCCAGCATCTCCAGATAGCGCAGGCCACCGTGGATCAGCTTGCTGGACCGGCTCGACGTGCCCGACGCCCAGTCTCTCGCCTCGACCAGGCCCGTGGTCAGGCCGCGGGTGACGGCGTCGAGCGCGGTGCCCGCGCCGACCACGCCGGCGCCCACGACGAGAATGTCCAGCTCGTGCTCGGCCATGCCCGCGAGTGCCTCGGCGCGCTCCGCCGGGCCAAGAGTCGCTGTCCTCACCGCTGCCTCCCGTGCTTTTTCGGGTGTGGTCGCGCTCACATCATGCCCAGATTCTGGTCGCGCCCGCCGGGTTCGGCCACGGCCTGTGGAAAACCTTGAGGCCACTGTGACTCCTGTGGCCGCCGGGAGCAGCGGGGCTATCGAGAACTTCCGCGAGCGCCCGGAACCGGCGCCAACACTCCGATGCCGGGAAGAGCCCAATCCCGCAAATCGGTCATATTTACTCCTAGTCTGACATTGCGCTCGCCCATCTTGTCCACAGGGCTTGCGCGATCGTCCCGCTTTGGCTATATCCGCCCCGGCTATTGGGAAGGACGGCTCACCGCCATGCCAGCTGACCTCGCCGTCATCGGTCTCGGCCACCTCGGCCTGCCCCTCGCCCAGGCCGCCGCCGCCGGCGGCATCGCCACCATCGGCTACGACCCCGGCCGCGCACCCGACCTGGCCGGTGGCCGCCTTCCGGGTGACGGCACCGAAGGGACCCTCACCGCCGCCGACGTCCGCCGGATGCTCTCGGGGGGCTTCCGGCCGACCACCGACCCCGCCGAACTCGGCCGCGTCCGCACGGCCGTCATCTGCGCCCCCACGCCCCCGGCGGCGGACGGCTCGCTCGACCTCGGCCAAGTGGCCGACGCCGCCCGGGCCCTCGCCGCCCGGCTGCGCCCGCACACCACGGTCATCCTGGAGTCACCGGCATACCCGGGCACCACCGAGGAGTTCCTGCGCCCCCTGCTCGAACAGGGCTCGGGCCTGCGCGCGGGACGGGACTTCCACCTCGCCTACTCCCCCGCCCGCATCGACCCCGGCAACCGCACCCACGGCTACGCGGGCACCCCCAAGGTCATCGGCGGCCTCACCCCCGCCTGCACCGAGTCCGCCGCCGCCTTCTACGGCCGCCTCACCGACAAGGTCGTCCGCGCGCGCGGACCCCGGGAGGCCGAAACCGTGCACCTCCTGGAGACCAACTACCGCCACGTGAACATGGCGCTGGTCAACGAGATGGCGGTGCTCTGCCACGACCTCGGCATCGACCTGTGGGACGTCATCCGCTGCGCCGAGACCAAGCCCTTCGGCTTCCAGGCCTTCCGCCCCGGCCCCGGAGTCGGCGGCCACGGCGTCCCCCTGGACGTACCCGGGCCCGCGCGCGGCCTGCGCCCCCTGCGCCTGGTCGAGCTGGCCCAGCAGGTCAACGACCGGATGCCGGGCTATGTGATCCAGCGCGCCGCGACCCTGCTCAACGAGCACGGCAAGTCCGCGCGCGGCGCCCGCGTGCTGCTCCTCGGCGTCACCTACAAACCGGACGTCGCCGACCAGCAGGGCGCCCCCGCCCAGGAGATCGCGGTCCGCCTCATGGAGCTCGGCGCCGCCGTCAGCTACCACGACCCCTACGTGGGGCACTGGAACGTTCTCGGCCATCCCGTGCCCCGCGCGGACACCCTCTACGAAGCGGCCGCCGACGCCGACCTGACGATCCTGCTCCAGCACCACCGCACCTACGACCTCCAGGGCCTCGCCGTGAAGGCCCAGCTCCTGCTTGACACCAGGGGCGCGACCCCGGCGGGCGCCGCCCACCGCCTCTGATCCCACACACAACCCCCTGGGGCCCTTCGCGCGCTGCTGCTACCGTGCGGATCCAGTCACTTACCGCACACCAGTGCGCTCACTTCCCAGGGGGACACCAGATGACGCAGCCCACGCCTCCAGGCCAGGACGGGCAGCCGTACGGCCAGCCGCAGCAGCCCTACGGCGGCGGCCAGCCGGGATACGGCTACCCGCAGCAGCCGCAACAGCCCTACGGCCAGCAGCCGCAGCAGCCGTACAACCCCTTCCCGCAGCAGCCGCAGCCCGGTGGCTTCCCGCCGCCGCCCCCGGCCGCGCGGGGCAACGTCGGCCTCGGCGTGGTGGTCGCCCTCGTCGCCGCGCTGGTCGCCGCGGGCGTCTACGGCGGCATCATCGGCGCCACCGAGCACGAGATCGGCTGGGCGGCGGTCGGCGTGGGCTTCGTCGTGGGCCTGGTCGCGGGCAAGGTGGGCGGCCCCAACCCGGCGGTCGGCGTCCTCGCCGCGGTCTTCTCGCTCGGCGCGGTGTACCTGGGCCAGCTGGTCGGCGCCTCCATCGTCATCGCCGACAAGCTGAACATCGACTTCACCGAGGTGTTCTTCGACCACTTCGACTTCGTTCAGGAGGCGTGGAAGCACGACGCCGACGCGATGACGTACGTGTTCTTCGCGATAGCCGCCGTCGCGGCCTTCGGCAGCGCCAAGCGCGCCGCGCAGTAGCCGCGAGCACGCGCGGACAGCGCACGAGAACGGCCTGGGGCCGGTCACCATCAGGTGACCGGCCCCAGGCCGTTGCAATTCCCTGCGAGAGTCAGCGGCGGTGCTGCGAGTCCGCCACCGTGACCTCGACGCGCTGGAACTCCTTGAGCTCGCTGTAGCCCGTGGTCGCCATCGCGCGGCGCAGCGCTCCGAAGAAGTTCATCGAGCCGTCCGGGATGTGCGACGGGCCGGTGAGGATCTCCTCGGTCGTCCCGACCGTCCCCAGGTCGACCTTCTTGCCGCGCGGCACGTCCTCGTGGACGGCCTCCATGCCCCAGTGGTGGCCCTTGCCGGGCGCGTCCGTGGCGCGCGCCAGCGGGGAGCCCATCATCACGGCGTCCGCGCCGCAGGCCACGGCCTTGGGCAGGTCGCCGGACCAGCCGACGCCGCCGTCGGCGATGACGTGGACGTACCGGCCGCCGGACTCGTCCATGTAGTCACGGCGGGCCGCCGCGACGTCCGCCACGGCGGTGGCCATCGGCACCTGGATACCGAGGACGTTGCGCGTGGTGTGCGCGGCGCCGCCGCCGAAGCCGACCAGGACACCGGCCGCGCCGGTGCGCATCAGGTGCAGGGCGGCGGTGTACGTGGCGCAGCCGCCGACGATCACCGGGACGTCCAGTTCGTAGATGAACTGCTTCAGGTTCAGCGGCTCGGCGGCACCGGAGACGTGCTCGGCCGACACCGTCGTGCCGCGGATCACGAAGATGTCCACGCCCGCGTCCACGACGGCCTTGGAGAACTGCGCGGTGCGCTGCGGCGACAGGGCGGCGGCGGTGACGACTCCGGAGTCGCGCACCTCCTTGATGCGCTGCCCGATCAGCTCCTCCTTGATGGGAGCGGCGTAGATCTCCTGGAGACGGCGGGTGGCCTCCTCCGCGGGCAGCTCCGCGATCTCGTCGAGCAGCGGCTGCGGGTCCTCGTACCGCGTCCACAGGCCTTCGAGGTTCAGCACGCCGAGGCCGCCGAGCTCGCCGATGCGGATGGCGGTCTGCGGCGAGACGACGGAGTCCATGGGGGCCGCGAGGAAGGGCAGCTCGAAGCGGTAGGCGTCGATCTGCCAGGCGATCGAGACCTCCTTGGGGTCCCGGGTGCGCCGACTCGGCACGACGGCGATGTCGTCGAAGGCGTACGCCCGGCGGCCGCGCTTGCCGCGGCCGATCTCGATCTCAGTCACGTGTGTGGCCCTTCAGCTTTCCTATGGCGCTCCGTATGCCGTTCCAGTATCCCCGACACGCGCGTGGGGGCGGCCCAGGGAATCCGGACCGCCCCCACGCGCGCGTGGACACCGATTTCGGCGGCTGCGCGCCGCGCCGGTGGATCGGCTACTTGTTACGGCTGTAGTTCGGCGCCTCGACCGTCATCTGGATGTCGTGCGGGTGGCTCTCCTTGAGGCCCGCGGACGTGATCCGTACGAACCGGCCGTTGGCCTGGAGCTCGGGCACCGTGCGCCCGCCCACGTAGAACATCGACTGGCGCAGACCGCCCACCAGCTGGTGCACGACCGCCGACAGCGGGCCCCGGTAGGGCACCTGGCCCTCGATGCCCTCGGGGACCAGCTTCTCGTCGGAGGCGACGCCCTCCTGGAAGTACCGGTCCTTGGAGAACGACCGCTGCTCGCCGCGGGACTGCATGGCGCCCAGCGAGCCCATGCCCCGGTAGGACTTGAACTGCTTGCCGTTGATGAAGAGCAGCTCGCCCGGGGACTCCTCGCAGCCCGCGAGCAGCGAGCCCAGCATGACCGTGTCCGCACCGGCCACGAGCGCCTTGGCGATGTCTCCGGAGTACTGCAGGCCGCCGTCGCCGATCACCGGGACACCGGCTTCCTTGGCGGCGAGCGACGCTTCGTAGATGGCCGTTACCTGCGGTACGCCGATGCCGGCGACGACGCGGGTCGTGCAGATGGAGCCCGGGCCGACGCCGACCTTGATGCCGTCGACACCGGCGTCGATGAGCGCCTTGGCGCCGTCGCGGGTGGCGATGTTGCCGCCGATGACGTCCACGCCGCCGGCGTTCGACTTGATCTTGGCGACCATGTCGCCGACGAGCCGGGAGTGGCCGTGCGCGGTGTCGACGACGATGAAGTCGACGCCCGCCTCGATCAGCGCCTGGGCGCGGTCGAAGGCGTCCCCGGCGACGCCGACGGCGGCACCGACGAGGAGGCGGCCCTCGGAGTCCTTGGCGGCGTTCGGGTACTTCTCGGCCTTCACGAAGTCCTTGACCGTGATGAGGCCCTTGAGCACACCGGAGTCGTCGACCAGCGGCAGCTTCTCGATCTTGTGGCGGCGCAGCAGCTCCATGGCGTCCACGCCGGAGATGCCGACCTTGCCGGTGACGAGCGGCATCGGGGTCATGACCTCGCGCACCTGGCGCGTGCGGTCGGCCTCGAAGGCCATGTCGCGGTTGGTGACGATGCCGAGCAGCTTGCCGCCGCCGTCGGTCACGGGGACGCCGCTGATGCGGAACTTGGCACAGATCGCGTCGGCCTCGGCGAGGGTCGCGTCCGGGTGCACCGTGATCGGGTCGGTGACCATGCCGGACTCGGACCGCTTGACCAGGTCGACCTGGTTGGCCTGGTCGGCGATGGAGAGGTTGCGGTGCAGCACGCCGACGCCGCCCTGGCGGGCCATGGCGATGGCCATCCGGGACTCGGTGACCTTGTCCATCGCCGCGGACAGCAGCGGGACGTTCACCCGGACGTTCTTCGAGATGGACGAGGCGGTGTCGATGTCCCCGGGTGCCATGTCGGACGCGCCCGGCAGCAGCAGCACGTCGTCGTAGGTCAGCCCGAGTGTCGCGAATTTCTCGGGCACTCCGTCGACGTTTGCAGTCATGACACCTTCCCCAATGGCCTTGATCGGTGCGGATGTCCATGCTAACGGGAAGCATGGCTCTCTCATTCCACAGTGCCAGTGGGGGCCGGGGTTCGTAGGTTTCTACAGCCGCACTGTGGTGGGGTGGCCTCTCGGGCCGGGGACGGCTTGGCACCGCCGGGATGCGCCGTGCGGGCTGAGCGCCGCTGCGGCGGAAAGAGCGACCCGGCTCGACCGGGAGGGCGAAGCCCCGGCCCCACGGCGTGGCGAAAGTCTCCGGACCTACTGCTCGGCCAGCGCCCGCAGGCGGCTCAGCGCGCGGTGCTGGGCCACCCGGACCGCCCCCGGCGACATCCCCAGCATCTGCCCGGTCTCCTCGGCCGTGAGGCCGACGGCGACGCGCAGGAGCAACAGTTCGCGCTGGTTGTCCGGCAGGTTGGCGAGCAGCTTCTTGGCCCACTCGGCGTCGCTGCTGAGCAGCGCCCGCTCCTCGGGCCCGAGGGAGTCGTCGGGCCGCTCGGGCATCTCGTCCGAGGGCACCGCGGTGGAACCGGGATGGCGCATCGCCGCCCGCTGTAGGTCGGCGACCTTGTGCGCGGCGATGGCGAAGACGAAGGCCTCGAAGGGCCGTCCGGTGTCCCGGTAGCGCGGCAGCGCGAGCAGCACCGCGACGCAGACCTCCTGCGCGAGGTCCTCGACGAAGTGCCGCGCGTCGCCGGGAAGTCGGGAGAGCCGGGTGCGGCAGTACCGCAGCGCGAGCGGGTGGACGTGGGCCAACAGGTCGTGCGTGGCCTGCTCGTCCCCCTCGACGGCGCGTAGGACGAGGGCACCGATCACCGTCGTCTTGTCATCGCGCATCGGTCCATGGTGCCTTGGCGCCGACTGATCCGTGGCACCGTGTCCGTAGTTGTGCATCGAAGCGTTATGAGCGGGTGCGCCGGAACTCATCTCCCGCACCCTCCCCTCCCGCTCGGCCGACCTGTCCCCAAGGAACTCCACACCTCAAGGATGCGGCATCGGCGGCGAAGCGCCACAAGCCGCTCCCGAGGCGGGTGCTTGCGGGCCTCCATGGCCCCGCCCGCCGCACGGCGGGCGGGAATCACCATGCCCCCGCCCCAGCACACTCAGCGAACCAGGCCCCAGCGGAAACCGAGCGCCACCGCATGCGCGCGGTCCGAGGCGCCGAGCTTCTTGAACAGCCGCCTGGCGTGCGTCTTCACCGTGTCCTCGGAGAGGAAGAGCTCGCGGCCGATCTCGGCGTTCGACCGGCCGTGGCTCATCCCTTCGAGGACCTGGATCTCACGCGCGGTGAGCGTGGGCGCCGCACCCATCTCGGCCGAGCGCAGACGGCGCGGGGCCAGCCGCCAGGTCGGGTCGGCGAGCGCCTGTGTGACGGTCGCGCGCAGTTCGGCGCGCGAGGCGTCCTTGTGCAGATAGCCGCGGGCCCCGGCGGCGACCGCGAGCGCGACCCCGTCCAGGTCCTCGGCGACCGTGAGCATGATGATGCGCGCCCCCGGGTCGGCCGAGAGCAGTCTCCGCACGGTCTCCACGCCGCCCAGTCCGGGCATGCGTACGTCCATCAGAATCAGGTCCGAGCGGTCGGCGCCCCAGCGGCGGAGGACTTCCTCGCCGTTGGCCGCTGTCGTCACGCGCTCGACGCCGGGCACGGTCGCGACCGCGCGGCGCAGCGCCTCTCGGGCGAGCGGGGAGTCGTCGCAGACGAGGACGGATGTCATGGCCGTCCTCCGCAGCTGATGCGCGTCACCTTGAGCCTCCAGGCTGGTACAAGTCGTCACCTGTGCGGTTGACGCACTCGGACACCTGCCCGAGCACTTGTTCTTTCAACCGCCTCCGCACTCTCAACGACGGTCACTCGAAAGAGTTACGGGTCAGTCAGCCGTCTTCGGCACTCTACGTGAGGGCGCGGACACGGCACAGGCGGCGCGGGCGGATGCGCCCTCCCAACGGGCCCCGACGAGCGCCATCAAGAGCTATGCCCCATTTAGCGGCTTTTCTTCCCTTTTCCTGGTGTCTGTGGCTAGATTCGCAATGAGTCATATTTTCATCTCCTTAGACAGTAGATGTACGGTCATGGGCACCGTATCCGCGTCAGAACGGCTACCAGGAGACACGCAATGGCAGATTTCTCCCGCCTTCCCGGACCGAACGCAGATCTGTGGGACTGGCAGCTCCTCGCGGCCTGCCGCGGGGTGGACAGCTCGCTCTTCTTCCACCCGGAGGGCGAGCGCGGTGCGGCACGGAGCGCACGTGAGAACTCGGCCAAGGAGGTCTGCATGCGCTGCCCGGTGCGCGCGGAGTGCGCGGCGCACGCGCTCGCGGTCCGCGAGCCGTACGGCGTGTGGGGCGGACTGACCGAGGACGAGCGCGAGGAGCTGATGGGCCGCGCCCGCAACCGCCTGGTCACGGCGGCGGGCAGCGGCGCGACCCCCTGAAGGAACGTTTCTTCTCGGCCGGGGCCGCGCCTCAGCGCGCGGCGGCCCGCGCCAGGTGGTCAAGGGTGGCGGCGACGGCCGGCACCTGCGCCAGGTCGGGCAGCGTGAGCGCCACGATCTCCCGGCGCACGGCGGGTTCCACCGTCACCGCGCGGGCGCCCTTGGGGCGTACCGACTCGATCGCGAGCTCGGGCAGCACCGCGACGCCCAGGCCCGCCCCGACCAGGCCGATCACCGCCGGATAGTCGTCCGTGGCGAAGTCGATGCGGGGTGCGAAGCCCGCGCTCTCGCAGACCTCCACCAGCTGGCGGCGGCAGCGCGGGCAGCCCGCGATCCACGACTCGTCGGCCAGCTCGCCGATGGTGACGCTCGCGGCCTTCGCGAGCCGGTGCTCCTCCGGTACGAGGCCGACGAGCCGGTCGTCGAGCAGGGGCCGTACGACGAGGTCGTCCCACTCGTCCGCGGCGGCGGCCCCCGCGTACCGGAACGCGAGCGCCACGTCGCAGTCGCCCTCGCGCAGCATCTCCACCGAGCGCGGGGGCTCGGCCTCCTCCAGGGAGACGCGGGTGCCGGGGTGCGCGGCGCGCAGCGCGGCGAGCGCACCCGGCACGAGGGTGGAGGAACCGCTCGGGAAGGAGACGAGGCGGACGCGGCCCGCGCGAAGGCCCGCGATGGCGGCGACCTCCTCCTCGGCCGCGGTCAGCCCGGCGAGGATGCCCGCGGCGTGCCGGACCAGGGCCTCTCCGGCCTGCGTGAGGCGCATCTCGCGGCCGGTGCGGATCAGCAGCGGCGTGCCCACCGACGCCTCGAGCGCCTTCATCTGCTGGCTGACGGCGGGCTGGGTACAGCCGAGCTCGCGGGCCGCCGCCGAGAAGGAGCCGGTGGCGGCCACGGCGCGCAGGACACGGAGATGACGGGCCTCGATCATGATCCGAGCATAAGCGACTCTTGGGTCAGCCTCCCAATAATGCGTGGCCGCTTTGAGGAGCGCTCGCTTAGCCTGGCCGTATGAAGCTTCTCTCCGTGAATGTGGGCCGGCCCAAGTCCGTCGACTACACCGAAGCGCCCGGCGGCCGCACCGGCATCGACAAGCAGCCCGTCGACGGGGCCGTCCGGGTGACCGCGCCCGGCCCCAAGGGCACCGGCGGCAGCGGCCTCACCGGAGACACCATCTGCGACCTGCGCCACCACGGCGGCAACGACCAGGCGGTGTACGCCTTCGCCCGCGAGGACCTCGACGCGTGGGAGCGGCTGCTCGGCCGGACGCTGCCCAACGGCGGCTTCGGCGAGAACCTCACGACGTCCGGTGTGGACGTGAACGGCGCGCTGATCGGCGAGCGCTGGCGCGTCGGCCCGGACCTGCTCCTGGAGGTGACGGCCTCGCGCATCCCGTGCCGCACGTTCCAGGGCCACGTGGGCGAGAAGGGCTGGGTACGGCGGTTCACGCAGGCCCTCCTTCCGGGCGCCTACCTGCGGGTCATCGAGCCGGGCGACATCCAGGCGGGCGACGCGGTCGAGGTAGTGCACCGCCCGGACCACGAGGTCACCGTCGCCCTGCAGTTCCGGGCCGTCACCACGGAGCGCGCGCTGCTGCCGTCGCTGCTCGCGGCCGGTGAGGCGCTGCACCCCGAGACGGTGAAGAAGGCACGCACATACGTGGAGAAGCAGGGCGCGCGGGAAACCTGAGCGGCACGAGCGGCGGCAGTCGCGGCCCCAGCGGCGGCCCGGCGGCATGGGGGAAGTCCCTGACAGGGGAAGTACCTAGGGGCGTAAGGGAGTTGAATCGGGGTCGGGTGGGGGCCGTCCCCGATACTCCGGGGCGGGCCGAGCCGCGAGTCTCGAATCATGTCCCGACTCACGAGCAGGCCACGTCTCAAGCGTGTCCTCATCATCCTCGGCAGCTTCGTCACCGTCGTCGCGCTGGCGCTCGGCGGCGGCATGCTGTGGCTGTGGCAGGACGCCGAGATCAGCACCGTCGGCAAGGAATCCTTCGACAACGCCCTGGCGATACCGCCGCTGGCGAAGTCCCGCCTGGACAAGGACGGCACCCGCGTCTTCGACCTGCGCATGCAGCGGGGCGAGAAGGAGTTCAAGGCCGGGCGCACCACGCCGACCTGGGGTTTCAACGGCGACCATCTGGGCCCGACCCTGCGTGCGAAGCGCGGCGAGAAGGTCCGCGTGCGGATACGCAACGGCCTTGACGAGGCGTCCACCGTCCACTGGCACGGCATGCACCTGCCCGCGCGGATGGACGGCGGCCCGCACCAGATGATCCGGCCCGGCGGCAGCTGGAGCCCGCACTGGAAGGTCGACCAGCCCGCGGCCACGCTCTGGTACCACCCGCATCCGCACGGGGCGACGGAGAAGCACGTGCAGCGCGGCCTCGCGGGCATGTTCCTCCTCGACGAAAAGCGCAGCGAACGCCTCGCCCTGCCGAAGAAGTACGGCGTCGACGACGTGCCCGTGATCGTGCAGGACGTGAGGTTCGACGGCGCGAAGTTCGACCACGGCCACAAGATGATGCGCAACGTCGGCTTCCTCGGCGACCGGACCATGGTCAACGGCACCCTCCAGCCGTACCAGGAGGTGGGCGACGAGCTCATACGCCTGCGGCTCCTGAACGCCTCGACGGCGCGTACGTACGACTTCGGCTTCTCGGACGACCGGGCCTTCTCCCTGGTCGGCACGGACGGCGGCGCCCTGGAGCGGCCGGCGCGGATGGAGCGGATACAGCTGTCGCCGGGTGAGCGCGCCGAGATCGTGGTGCGGATGCGGCCCGGCGAGAAGACCGTGCTGCGCAGCTTCGCGCAGGACAACTACGGGGGTGCCTGGCAGCAGCGGTTCAGCGGGGGCGACGACTCCTTCGACGTGCTCCAGCTGCGGGCGGCGAAGCGGCTGCGTCCTTCGCCCGCGCTGCCCTCGGAGCTGGGCGAGTTGGAGGTGCCGGACGGCGCGGGGGCGAGCCGGGCGCGGTTCTTCGACCTGAAGCAGTCCGGGATCAACGACCGGGCCATGCGGATGGACCGGATCGACGAGGTGGTGACGCGCGGCGCCACCGAGACCTGGACCGTGCGCAACAACAACGGCATGCCGCACAACTTCCATGTGCACGACGTGCAGTTCCGGGTCCTCGAGGTGAACGGCGACGCGCCCCCGCCCGAGCTGCGCGGCCCCAAGGACACGGTGTTCCTGCCGAACGGCACGACCATGAAGCTGGCCCTGCGCTTCACGGGCCCCGCCGACCCGAAGACGCCGTACATGTACCACTGCCATCTCCTGAGCCACGAGGACGGAGGAATGATGGGGCAGTTCGTGGTCGTCGAGAAGGGCCAGAAGGCGGGCAGGCCGTCCGGAGGGCACAGCGGGCACTGAGGCTCACTAGCCTTGGTCCATGACTACGGCTCTGATTACAGGATCGACCGCCGGCATCGGCGCCGCCTTCGCGCGGCGGCTCGCCGGTGACGGGCACAACCTGGTCCTGGTGGCGCGCGACACGAAGCGGCTGCGCGAGCAGGCGACCGAGCTGCACGACCGGCACGGCATCGAGGCGGAGGTCCTGACCGCCGACCTCGCCACGGAGGACGGCATCACGGCCGTCGAGGAGCGGCTCGCCCGTCGCCGTGACGGGGTCGACCTGCTGGTCAACAACGCCGGATTCGGCAACAAGGGCCGCTACTTGGAGGTGCCGCTCGCCGACGAGCTGACGATGCTGAAGGTGCACTGCGAGGCCGTGCTCCGGCTGACGTCGGCGGCGACGGGCGCGATGCGGGAGCGGGGCCGGGGCGGCGTCGTGAACGTCGCGTCGGTGGCGGCGTTCGTGCCGCGCGGGACGTACGGCGCGTCCAAGGCGTGGGTCGTGCAGTTCACGCAGGGCGCGGCCAAGGACCTGGCGGGCTCCGGGGTGCGGCTGATGGCGCTGTGCCCCGGCTTCGTCCGCACGGAGTTCCACGAGCGGGCGGGCATGGGCACGGACAACATCCCCAAGTGGATGTGGCTGGACGCGGACAAGCTGGTGGCCGCGGCCCTGACCGACCTGGCCCGCGGCAAGTCCCTCTCCATCCCGGACCCGCGCTACAAGACCCTGATGGGCGTGGTGAAGGTGACCCCGAGGGCACTGCTGGGCGGAGTGACATCGAGGACGGGCAGAAAGTACGGCCCGAAGTAGGCGCGCTCCGCAGGGGCCACGCCCCGTAGGAGAACGCCCCGTAGGAGGAGCGCCCCGTAGGGGCGCGGGGAACTGCGCGAGGACGGACCACGGCCCGCACCCGGCACCCCTGCGAAACCCGGCAGACGCGAACCCGGGACAGGCCGAGGCCCGGCATCCCGCGACGGGATGCCGGGCCTCGGACGGCGCCTGGATCGGCTACCGCGCAGAGCGCATCGCTCAGTGAGAGTGACCGTGGCCGTGACCGGCGTCAGCCTCTTCCTCGGCCGGCTTCTCGACGACCAGGGTCTCGGTCGTGAGCAGCAGGGAGGCGATGGAGGCGGCGTTCTCCAGGGCGGAGCGCGTCACCTTGACCGGGTCGATGACGCCGGCCTTGACCAGGTCGACGTACTCGCCGGTCGCGGCGTTGAAGCCGAAGCCCTTGTCCAGCTCCGCCACCTTGGTGGTGATGACGTAGCCCTCGAGGCCGGCGTTCTCGGCGATCCAGCGCAGCGGCTCGACGACGGCGCTGCGGACGACCGCGACACCGGTGGCCTCGTCGCCGGTCTTGTCGAGGTTGCCCTCGAGGACCTTGGCGGCGTGGACGAGCGCGGAGCCACCACCGGAGACGATGCCCTCCTCGACCGCGGCGCGGGTCGCGGAGATGGCGTCCTCCAGACGGTGCTTCTTCTCCTTCAGCTCCACCTCGGTGGCGGCGCCGACCTTGATGACGCACACGCCGCCGGCCAGCTTCGCGAGGCGCTCCTGGAGCTTCTCGCGGTCCCAGTCGGAGTCCGTGGCCTCGATCTCGGCCTTGATCTGGGCGACGCGGCCCTCGACGTCAGCGGAGTTGCCGCCGCCGTCGACGATGGTCGTGTCGTCCTTGGTGATGGTGACGCGGCGGGCGGAGCCGAGCACGTCCAGGCCGACCTGGTCGAGCTTGAGGCCGACCTCCTCGGCGATGACGGTGCCGCCCGTGAGGGTGGCCATGTCGCCGAGCATCGCCTTGCGGCGGTCGCCGAAGCCGGGGGCCTTCACCGCGACGGCGTTGAAGGTGCCGCGGATCTTGTTCACGACGAGGGTCGAAAGGGCCTCGCCCTCGACGTCCTCGGCGATGATCAGGAGCGGCTTGGAGGAGCCGGCCTGGATGACCTTCTCCAGGAGCGGCAGCAGGTCCTGGATGGAGGAGATCTTGCCCTGGTGGATCAGGATGTACGGGTCGTCGAGGACGGCCTCCATACGCTCCTGGTCGGACACCATGTACGGCGACAGGTAGCCCTTGTCGAAGGCCATGCCCTCGGTGAAGTCCAGCTCCAGACCGAAGGTGTTGGACTCCTCGACGGTGATGACACCGTCCTTGCCGACCTTGTCCATCGCCTCGGCGATGAGCTCGCCGACCTGCTGGTCCTGGGCGGAGAGCCCGGCCACGGCGGCGATGTCGGACTTGTCGTCGATCGGACGGGCGGTGGCGAGGAGGTCCTCGGAGACCGCCTTGACCGCGGCGTCGATGCCCTTCTTCAGGGCGGCCGGGGAGGCACCGGCGGCGACGTTGCGCAGGCCCTCCTTGACCAGGGCCTGGGCCAGCACCGTGGCGGTGGTGGTGCCGTCACCAGCGATGTCGTTGGTCTTGGTCGCCACCTCCTTCACGAGCTGGGCGCCGAGGTTCTCGTACGGGTCCTCGACCTCGACCTCACGGGCGATGGTGACGCCGTCGTTGGTGATGGTGGGGGCGCCGAACTTCTTGTCGATGACGACGTTGCGGCCCTTGGGGCCGATCGTCACCTTGACCGTGTCGGCAAGCTTGTTGACGCCGCGCTCGAGGGCGCGACGGGCGTCCTCGTCGAACTTCAGGATCTTCGCCATGGGAGCGTTTCAGCCCTCTCGAAAACTCGGGTGAACGAGCCGCGCCCCTCGCCGCCCGGCAATCAGCGGGGTGACCAGGGGCGCAGCGCAAGCAAATCTGCAGGTGAAGCAGGTGCAGCAGAGACGAAAGACGCTCGACTACTTCTCGATGATCGCGAGCACGTCGCGGGCCGAGAGGACGAGGTACTCGTCGCCGTTGTACTTCACCTCGGTGCCGCCGTACTTGCTGTAGAGCACGACGTCGCCGACCTTCACGTCGAGCGGCAGGCGCTCGCCGTTCTCGAAGCGGCCCGGGCCCACGGCGAGGACAGCCCCCTCCTGGGGCTTCTCCTTCGCGGTGTCCGGGATGACCAGGCCAGAGGCCGTGGTCTGCTCGGCGTCGAGCGGCTGGACCACGATGCGGTCCTCAAGCGGCTTGATGGCAACCTTGGAGCTGGCGGTCGTCACGATCCGACCTCCCCCTTCGGAGATCTCGCGGGGTTAACTGATCTGAGGTGGCGACCAGGTGGATCCGTCGTCGCGGGTGCCGGACCTGCCCGTCGCTGTTGGCACTCTCCAGTGGGGAGTGCCAGGCCCGAGACTAGGACGACGATTAGCACTCGGTCAAGCGGAGTGCCAATGCAGGCGGCGTTACGGGGGGTCGGGGCGGGGCGCCCGGGCCGGAACCCGGGCTCACGCCTTCGGACAACGTCCCGCCCGGGCGCAGGGTTCCGAGCGGTCCGGGCGGGCACCACTGCTCCGCCTGCGGCAGCTTTCGCGGGAGCTTCCGCGGAATCTTCTCGGCCGCCTTCCTGCCGAGGCGCTCGATCGGGTCGACCGACGGCGCGCAGCCAGTCAGCAGCAGGACGGGGGCGAGCACCCCCGCCGCGACCGCCGCCGCGACCGCCGTCCCCCGGGCCCGCGCGGGTCGGCCCCGCGCGGGCCGGTTCACAGGTAGTCCTCGAGGCGCGCCACGGCGTACCCCTTGGCCGTGACCGTCTTCAGGACCGTGCGGACCATGTCGGGCATGGTGCCCTTCCAGTCCTCGCGGCCGCGGAAGTGCGTGAGGATGATGTCGCCGGGGTGCAGGTCCTTGTCCCACTCGCGCCACTCCATGTGCCGGGCGAAGCCCTCGGAGGCCCACAGCGGCACCGCCTTCACGCCGCAGGACTTGGCGGCGCGCAGGGTGTCGCGGTTGTAGTTCCCGTACGGCGGCCGGAACAGCTCGGGCCGCTTGCCGTACCGCTTCTGGATGGTGTCCTGCATGCCGCAGATCTCCCGCCGCTGCCCCTCGTAGGAGAGCCCCGGCAGATAGCGGTGGTTGAGCGTGTGGTTGTTCAGTACGACGCCGCTCTTCTGCATCCGCTTGAAGTAGCCGTAGTCCTCCTTGACCAGGTAGTCGCTGAGGAATGCGGTGTACGGGATCTTCAGGTCGCGCATCATCCGCAGGAACGCCGGGTCCTTCTCGGCGCCGTCGTCGATCGTCAGGAAGACGACCTTGTCCTTGGTCGGGACGGTGGTGAACACCGGCGGCAACTGCGCCTGTCCCTCGACCTCGAAGCCCTTGCGGGTGGTGATGCGGGGCTTGACGGCGGGCGCGGGGGGCGCGGCCAGCGGGGTCCGCGCGAGCCCCCAGCGCTTGGCCGCCGCGGCCCGCGCGGCCTGCTTCGCGCGCAGCGCGTCGGCGTAGTCCCGCAGCGCCTGGGCGGGCGGGCCGAGGCGCGGCTGCTGGCCGTGCGCGCCGGAGCCGCCCCGCTCGTCCCCGTCGGCGGCGCAGCCTGAGGCGATCGCGGTGGCCACGACGGCGGTGCCGACGGCCAGGGCGGCCAGGCGCCCGTGCCCGCGCCCGCGCCGCCCCCGCACGCCGCCCTGCCCGCCCCGCCCGTCCCGCCCACCCTCTGAGGCAAATTGTTCGTTTTGTCGTACTAGTCGCATGGCGCCGCATCCTCGCAGCTCAGGCGCCCTGTACGGGGCCGACACCGCCGCCGTACGCGCACCTTCCACCGACTGGCCCACAATGGGCGACGTGAACGATCCGCTTGCCTCCTTCGCCGCGCTCCGCACCGCCGAGGGCCACGGCCTCCTCGACGCCGTACGCGACGTCGAACCGAGCCAGGAGCTGGCGGTGGCCACCCGGCTGCGCCGCGAGCACCCCGCCGAGCTGGTCTCCGCCGCGCTCGCGCAGGCGCGGCTGCGGCAGCGGGCGGTCGCCAAGTTCGGCGCGGCCGACGCCGCCCGCATGTACTTCACGCCGAACGGCGTCGAGCAGTCCACGCGCACGTCCGTGGCGACGCACCGCGCCCGCCGCCTCCAGGACCTCGGCGTCCGCTCCCTCGCCGACCTCTGCTGCGGCATCGGCGGCGACGCGATCGCCCTCGCGCGCGCCGGAATCGCCGTCCTCGCCGTCGACCGCGACCCGCTGACCTGCGCGGTCGCCCGCGCCAACGCCGAAGCGCTCGGTCTCGCCGACCTCATCGAGGTCCGCGAGGCGGACGTCACGGAGGTCGACACCTCCCCCTACGACGCCGTCTTCGTCGACCCCGCCCGACGCGGGGGGCGCGGCCGCATCTTCGACCCCGAGGCGTACTCGCCGCCCCTCTCCTGGGCCGTCGAGACCGCTCGCAAGGCGCCCCTCGCCGCCCTCAAGATCGCCCCCGGCGTTCCGCACGACGCCGTGCCCGGCGAGGCCGAGGCCGAGTGGATCTCGGACGGGGGTGACGTGAAGGAGGCCGTGCTGTGGTTCGGCACCGACGCGCCCGGCTCCCACCGGGCCACGCTGCTGCCCGCCGGGGACACCCTCGCCTCTCCGCTCGCCACGATGCTCCCCGACCCGGACGTCCGGCCCGTCGGGCGCTTCCTGTACGAGCCCGACGGGGCCGTCATCCGCGCCCACCTCGTCGCCGAGGTCGCCGCGCGGGTCCGCGGCGGGCTCATCGACGAGACCATCGCCTACGTCACCTCCGACGACGTCGTCGCCACGCCCTACGCCGTCGCCTACGAGATCACCGACCAACTTCCCTTCAACGTCAAGAAGTTGAAGGCGTTGCTGCGGGAGCGGGGGGTCGGGGTGCTCACCGTCAAGAAGCGGGGGTCGGCCGTGGAGCCCGAGGAACTCCGCCGCAAGGTGAAGCCCCAGGGGCCTGGGTCCGCCACGGTTTTCCTCACCCGGGTCGGGGGCGCGCCCACGATGCTGGTGGGGCGTCCGGTGGGGTAGCCCTGCCGGGGGCTCCCCAATCCCGCCCCTTCCCGAAACCGGGGGCTGCCGCCCCCGGACCCCCGCTGATCGGCGCTCCGCGCCTCGTCCTCAAACGCCGGACGGGCTGGAAAGTTGCCGGGGCGGGCTGGGAATGTGCCGGTAATTTTCAGCCCCTCCGGCGTTTGAGGAGCGGGGTCTGGGGCGGAGCCCCAGTTTCGGGAAAGGGGCGGGACTGGGGCGCACCGCGAGGCCTACAGCAGCTCCCGCAACCGCCCCGCCCTCCCCCACAACAACTCCCTCTCCCGCGCGTTCCGCGCAAGCCCCGCCGCCCGCTCGAACTCCGCACGCGCCTCAGCGAACCGCCCGAGCCGCTCGAGAAGGTCACCCCGGACGCTGGGAAGCAAGTGGTAGGAGCGAAGGGCCGGTTCGGTGGCGAGGGCGTCGACGAGGGCGAGCGCGGGCTCGGGGCCGTCCGCCATGGACACGGCGACGGCCCGGTTCAGTTCGACGACGGGAGACGGCGCCCGCTCGGCCAAGAGGCCGTACAGGACGACGATCCGAGCCCAGTCCGTCTCCTCGTAGGAGCGCGCGTGGGCGTGACAGGCGGCGATGGCGGCCTGCAGGACGTACGACCCGTGCGCCCCACGGGCCACCTCCTCGGCCCGCCCGAGCGCGGCGAACCCACGCCGGATCAGCAGCCCGTTCCACCGCGCCCGGCTCTGGTCCTTGAGCAGCACGGGCTCCCCCCGGGGCCCGGTCCGCGCTGCGGTGCGCGACGCCTGCAGCTCCAACAGCGCCACGAGCCCGTGCACTTCGGGCTCCTTGGGCATGAGGGAGGCGAGCTGCCGGGCGAGCCGGAGCGCGTCCTCGCACAGGGCGGGCCGCACGTGGTCGTCCCCGGCCGTGGCCGCGTACCCCTCGTTGAAGATGAGGTAGATGACGTCGAGGACGGAGCCGAGCCGGGCCTCGCGGTCGGGCCCGTAGGGGACTTCGAAGGGGACGTTCCTGGTGGCGAGGGTGCGCTTCGCGCGGACGACGCGCTGAGCGACGGTCGCCTCGGGGGCGAGCACCGCGCGGGCGATCTCGGCGGTGGTGAGGCCGCCGAGCAGACGGAGCGTCAGGGCGACGCGGGCCTCGGCGGAGAGCACCGGGTGGCAGGCGGTGAAGACGAGGCGGAGCAGGTCGTCGTCGATGGCGTCCGGGTCCTCGACGAGCTCCGGGATCTCGTCGAGGTGCGGCGGCGCGGTCTGAAGGTCCCGGCCGACCTCGGCGAGCTTTCGCGCGTAGCGCTCCCGGCGGCGTACCAGGTCGACGGCGCGGTGCTTGGCGGTGGCCATGAGCCAGGCGCCCGGGTTGTCGGGCACACCGGAATCGGGCCACTGCTCCAGGGCGGCGACCAGGGCGTCCTGCGCCAGCTCCTCGGCGATGCCGACGTCCCGGACGATCCGCGTGACACCGGCGATGACGCGCGGGGCCTCCATGCGGAAGACGGTCTCGATGGCGCGGTCGGGGCTGTCGGCACGGCCGGGGCTGTCGGCGACAGGACGGTCTGGGCGGTCGGCACTGGTGGCGCTGTCGGGGCGTTGGGGGTGCTCAGGCGCATGGTCCACGGCCACACATCAGAGCACCCCCGCGACGTCCTCGCAAAGGACCTCGGGGCCCGGCGGCACCGCGGCCGGAACAGGTCAGGGCCCGAGACACGTCAGGGTCCGAGAGACGTCAGGGCCCGAGACGCATCAGGGCCGAGACACGTCAGGCCCCCGCACCCGCCTCCGAGAAGTCCGGCTCCGAGATCTCCCTGACCTCGACGGTGATCGTCCAGTAGTCCTCGTGGACCTTCAGGAACCGCTTCGTCCACTCGATCGCCTCGGCCCGGTCCTTGGCCTGGAGGATGGTGTAGCCGCCGATGACCTCCTTGGCCTCGGTGAACGGCCCGTCCGTGACGGAGAGGCTGCCGTTCTCCCAGCGCACCCGGGCCCCCTCCGAGGTCGGCGCGAGGCCCGCGGTCTCGACCAGCGCGCCCGCCTTGGTGATCTCTTCGAACAGCTTGCCCATGCGCTCCTGCAGTTCGGGGCTCGGGCCGTCCTGGGGCGCGTCGGTCTCGTTGATGCGGATCATGGTCAGGTAGCGCGGCATGGCCGTCTCTCCGTTCAGGCTGCGGGCGGGGGCTCTCCTCGCCTCTCACCCTTGCGTCGAACGGGAGACACCCGGATCGACACCCTCGCCGAGATTCCTCGAAGTTTTTTCGGACGGCTGCACGGACGGCTGGACGGACGGCTGCACGGACGGCTGCGCAGATGGCTGCACGGGCGGCTCTACGGACGGCTCTACGGACGACCGCCCCGGGGCCCCCGCAGGCGTACGCCCCCCAACCGCACGCCCCCCGTGCAGCACCCCCGTCCCCACCGCCGCCGCCACAAGCAGCGCCGCCGCCACCCCGAACGCCGCCGCGTACCCGTCCGCGAGCGCCCCCGCTCCCGGCCCCGACCCCACTCCCGGACCCGCCCCCGCCCCGGCCCCCGTCGCACTCGACGCCACCGTCACCAGAACCGCGAGCCCGATCGAACCGCCCAGCTGGCGCGAGGTGTTGAGCAGCCCGGACGCCATGCCGGTCTCCCCCGCCGCGACGCCCGACGTCGCCGCCGTGCCGAGCGGTACGAAGCACATGCCGATGCCGACGCTGGCCACGAGCGAGGGGCCGAGGATCGAGCCCACGAACGTGCCGCCCGCCTCCACCGCGAGCGCGAACCACGCGAACCCGGCCGCGCCGAGCAGCCCGCCCGCCACGAGGAGCGCCCGCTCTCCGACCCGGCCCACCGTCCGGGTCGCGATCACCGTGCCCGCGACGACGCCCGCGCAGAACGGCAGGAAGGCGGTTCCGGCGCGCGTGGGGCCGTACGCCATGACCTCCTGGAGGTAGAGCGAGGTGAAGTAGAACGCGGCGAACTGGCCCGAGGACATCAGGAGCGCGAAGACGTTCGCGGACAGGACGGGGCGGTGCGTGAGCAGGCCGAGGCGGAGCAGCGGGCCGCGGCCGCGCCGTTCGCCGCGGTGCTCGACCACGCAGAACGCCACCAGGAGGGCGGCCGCCGCGGCGAGCGTGCCCACGGTCGTCGCCGAGTCCCAGCCGTACGTCTCGGTGCGGACCAGGCCCAGGACGAGCACGCTCGTACCGGCGGTGACCAGGAGCGCGCCCGCCACGTCCAGGCGCGGCGGGGCCCCCGTGCGCCGGTCGGCGGGGATGCCGGAGCGGCTCGCCGCGAGCGCCACGAGCACCACCGGCACATTGACCAGCATCACCGAGCGCCAGCCCACCCAGTCCGTGAGCAGCCCGCCCGCCATGATCCCGACGGCACCGCCGAGCGCGCCCGAAGCACCCCACAGGCCGAGGGCCCGTGCCCGCTCCCGGCCCTGCGCGAAGTGGACGGTGATCAGCGCGAGCGCCACCGGCGCGAGGGCCGCGGCGCCCGCCCCCTGCACCGCCCGCGCCGCGATCAGCTGCCCGGGGCTCTGCGCGAGCCCGCCGACGAGGCTCGCGGCCCCGAACACCAGGAACCCGGCGACCAGCGTGCGCCTGCGCCCCACGACGTCGGCCAGCTTGCCGCCGAGCATGAGCAGCCCGCCGAACGCGAGCGCGTACGCGTTGACGACCCAGGTCAGCGACTCGGGCGCGAAGCCGAGGTCGTCGCCCATGTCGGGCAGGGCGATGTTGACGACGGACATGTCGAGGGAGACGAGGAACTGGACGGTCAGGAGGACGGGGAGCAGCAGCGGGCCGCGCGAGGGCGGCGGGCCGGTCGGCTCAGTCGGGCGCAGCGGACCGGTCGGCTCAGTCGGCCCGGTCGGAGATGTCGTCATGCGCCGCACATTATTATACGCGTACAGAAATTAGCTATACGCGTACAGAAATTGACGTGGGAACCGGCCGGGGGCAAGGCCCGGGGGTCGGCCCCCGCACGCCCGGACGCGACAATGAGCACGTGGCAGCGCGAGCGAACGGCGAGGAACCCGGCACGGCCGGACAGAAGCGGCGCGTCGGACGGCCCCGGCGGATCGAGCCGGAGGCGATCGTCGACGTGGCGCGGCGCATCCTGCAGGAGGAGGGCGTCGCGGCGCTCAGCATGCGGCGGGTCGCCAAGGAGGTCGGCGCCACGCCCATGGCGCTGTACCACCATGTGCGCGACAAGGACGAGCTGTTGATGCTCACCCTGGCCGGGACGGCCGCGACCCTGCCCCGCCCCGAACTGCCCGCCGACCCCCGCGACCGGCTGCTCGCCGTCGCCCTGCACATGCACGGCATCCTGCTGCGGCTGCCCTGGGTGGTGGAGGTCCTGAGCCTCGGCGACCTCAGCGACAAGGGCGCCATGTGGATGGTCGACGAGATCATCGGCGCGGGCGTCGCCTGCGGGCTCTCCCCCGTCGAGGCCGCGCACGCCTACCGCACCGTCTGGCACTGCGTGTACGGCGACCTCGCCTTCCGGAACGCGATGCGGCGCCGCGCCGAGGAACCCGACCGCAAGCGGTACTTCCCCGACACGCTCACGGACGCCGACACCGCCGAACTGCCCCACGTCGCCCCCCTGGCCTCCCGCTGGGCCGAGCTCCGCGAGACCTACGACTTCGCCCGCCAACTCGGCGCGGTGGTCGACGGGTTGCTCGGCCGGACCACCCGCCCGACGCCGCCGCACCCGCAAGCGGACACGCCATAGACAACGCGGTTGCCCACCGGCTACACAGGGCTCGACGACAACCGAAGACAGGCAACGGGGGGCACGCATGGCCGCATGGGGTCAGGGCGGGGCAGGACAGGGCATACCGGGGCAAGGCATACCCGGCCACGGCATGACCGGGCCGGGCGTACCGGGCCGCGTCGCACCGCGCGACGCACCGACGCTGCAGTGGGTCGGCGCGGCCGTCCTGCTCTACGCGCTCACGGCGGCGATCTGGATCGGGTACGAGGCCAAGGAGGCGGCCGACCACCCGTACGCCAGGTTCTCCTTCAAGGCCCTGTACGACCCCCGGCAGTTCCTCACGCCGGTGGCGCAGACCCACCACGACTGGGCGTTCCTCGTGACCGCCGTCGTCGTCGGCGCCCTCGCGCTCGGGCGGCGCCGGGTGGCGCGCGGGGGCCTCGCCCTGGTCGCCGTGCTCCTGATCGGCCTGGGCCTGCGGGAAGTCATCGGCCTCATGGCCTCGGACGAGTACGGCGACCTCATCACCGAGATCGGCTACGGCAAGGCCCTGCTCACCTTCCGGTTCACGGGCATCGCCCTGGGGTGCGCGATCTTCGCGGCCGTCGCCCGCACCCGCGGCTCGACGGACGGCGCCCCGCCCCCGGCTGCCCCGGCCCACCCACCGGCCCCGCCGCGGCCCGCGTTCGCGGACGCCCCGCCCCCGCCCGCGTACGCCCCGTACAACGTGCCCTACGGCCCGCGGCCCGGCGCGACGGGCCGCGCACGGCCGGCCTTCATCGCGTCCGGCATCGCGCTGCTCCTGAGCGGCGCGATCGAGGTGGGCTGGCTGATCCACTCCCTCACCCGGGACAACGTCTACTTCGTCGGCAGCCAACCGGGCTCCGACGCGGGCGACTTCTTCCGGGCCGCGGTCGACGCCTCGCGCGGCATCCCGCTCCCCCAGGCCTTCTACGTCCTGGCCCTGGTGGCCGCACCCGTGCTCGTCGGCGTCCTGCTGCTCGCCGGGCGCCCGGCGGCCCGCGGTGCCGCGCTCGCCCTGGCGCTCGCCTCGACCTACTTCGACATCCGCACCCTGGTCCCGGCCTTCGACGACGGCTTCGACATCTACTGGGACTCGACGGTCGGCACGCTCAACATCCTGACGCCGTTCGTCACCCTGCCGCTCCAGGCCGTGGTGGTGATCGCGCTGCTCGGGGCGCGGGAGGACGGCGTGCGCGCCGGGGCGTACGGGGGTCAGCCCTGGCCGAGGGACTCGAACCGCCATCTGTGAGGCGGCCGGGAGACCAACTCCGCGGGGGGCGCGGGCAGTTCGGGCAGGTCGGCGTCGTACGCCGCGTCCCACCACGTGATCACGAGGACGCGGTCCTGCGGGGCCTGGAAGGTCTCCCTGCGCGGCGGCGCGGGCGCCAGGACCTGGGCCCGCGCCCACGCGAGGAGTTCCGGGCCCCGGCCCTCGACGGCCCGCGCCTCCCACATCAACGCGACGCTCATGAGCGGAGGTCGCCCTTCACGAGTAGAGGTTGTCCTTGCTGACCTCGTGCACGTGATCGTGATCGTGGCCATGGGAGTGCGCGTGCGCGCCCGGCACGTGCGGCTCCGTCACCGGCAGCGAGGAGTCCGCCGAGAGCCCGAGGTCGGAAGCGGCCCGGTTGCGGGCGACCATCTCCGCGCCGAGCGCGGCGACCATCGCCCCGTTGTCCGTGCACAGCTTCGGCCGGGGCACCCGCAGCCGGATCCCCGCCCGCTCGCAGCGCTCCTGGGCCATCGCCCGCAGCCGGGTGTTCGCGGCCACGCCGCCCCCGATCATGAGGTGGTCCACGCCCTCGTCCTTGCAGGCCCGCACCGCCTTGCGGGTCAGCACGTCGACCACGGCCTCCTGGAACGACGCCGCCACGTCCCGCACCGGAACCTCCTCCCCCGCGGCCCGCTTCGCCTCGATCCAGCGCGCCACCGAGGTCTTCAGGCCCGAGAAGGAGAAGTCGTACGCGGGGTCGCGCGGCCCCGTCAGACCGCGCGGGAACGCGATGGCCTCCGGGTCGCCCTCACGGGCGTAGCGGTCGATGACGGGGCCGCCGGGGAAGCCCAGGTTCAGCACGCGGGCGATCTTGTCGAAGGCCTCGCCCGCCGCGTCGTCGATCGTCGCGCCCAGCGGCCGCACGTCGGAGGTGATGTCGGTCGACAGGAGCAGCGAGGAGTGGCCGCCGGACACGAGGAGCGCCATCGTGGGCTCCGGCAGGGCGCCGTGCTCCAGCTGGTCCACGCAGATGTGCGACGCCAGGTGGTTCACGCCGTACAGCGGCTTACCGAGGGCGTACGCGTACGCCTTCGCCGCCGAGACCCCGACGAGCAGCGCGCCCGCGAGTCCGGGGCCCGCGGTGACGGCGATGCCGTCCAGGTCCTTCGCGCTCACCCCCGCGTCCTTCAGGGCGCGCTGGATGGTGGGGACCATCGCCTCCAGGTGCGCGCGGGACGCCACCTCGGGCACGACGCCGCCGAAGCGCGCGTGCTCGTCGACGCTGGACGCGACCGCGTCCGCGAGCAGCGTCGTGCCGCGGACGACGCCGACGCCCGTCTCGTCGCAGGAGGTCTCGATGCCGAGGACGAGGGGCTCGTCACGGGAGTCAGCCATGGATCTCGGTTCCTTGTACGCCGTTCAGCGGGCCAGGGGCCCGGCCTTCGGTGGGGCCGCCGGTCGAGCCGTCGGCCGCGGAGTCGGGGGCGCCGTGCGCGGAGCAGTCCGGTACGGCGGACGGGTCGGACAGGCGCATCACCAGCGCGTCCACGTTGCCCGGCTGGTAGTAGCCGCGGCGGAGGCCGATCGGCTCGAAGCCGAAGCGCTGGTACAGCTTCTGCGCCCGGGTGTTGTCCACCCGCACTTCGAGCATCACCTCGGTCGCCTCGAAGGCCGTGGCGTGCCGCAGCAGTTCGGTGAGCAGACGCGCGCCGAGGCCGGAGCCCCAGTGGTCGCGGGCGACCGCGATGGTCTGCACGTCGGCGGCCACCGCGGCGCCGCCGTCGGAGTCGGTGCCGGCGACCGCGAGGCCGCCGTAGCCGACGAGGCGTTCGCCCTCGTACGCCACCAGGTAGCGGCGCGTCGAGCCGGGCCCGCGCGCGTGCGCGAGCTCGGACCAGAACATGCCGCGCGACCAGGCGTCGTCCGGGAAGAGTTCCTTCTCGAGGGCGAGCACGGCGTCGATGTCCCACCAGCGCATCTCGCGCGGTACCACGGCGGGGGGCGGCGTCTTCGACGGCACGGTGGTCACTTGGGGGTGACCACCTTGTAGTTCTTGGGGACCTGCGCGTCGGGGCGGCGCAGGTACAGCGGGCGGGGTTCGAGGAGTTCCTCGCCCGCGGCGAGCCGCTCGGCCGCGAGGGCGGCGAGCGCCGCGGCCGACACGTGCTCGGGGCCGCGCACGTCCCCGAAGGCCTCCGGGTAGAGGGCGGCGCCCGCGCCGACGGCGGGGAGCCCGGCGACCTGCTCCGCGATGTCGGCGGGCCGGTCGACGGCCGGTCCGCCGACCCTCGTACGGGCGTCTTCGTAGCGCGCCCAGTAGACCTCCTTGCGGCGGGCGTCCGTCGCCACGACGAACGGCCCGTCCTCGATGCCCGCCGCGTACGCGAGGCCGTCGAGGGTGCACACCCCGTGCACCGGGACGCCGAGCGCGAGGCCGAAGGTGTCGGCGGTCATCAGGCCGACGCGCAGGCCCGTGTAGGGGCCGGGGCCGACGCCGACGACGACGTCCGTCACCGCGTCGAGTCTCAGCCCCGCGTCGGCGAGGACCCGGTCCACGGCGGGCAGCAGCAGTTCACCGTGGCGGCGGGCGTCGACCTGGCTCGATTCGGCGACTGTTCCGATGGAGGCCGTGCCGTCGTGCAGGGCGACGGTGACGGCGGGGGTGGCGGTATCCAGAGCGAGCAAGAGCACGCGAACAGCCTACGGCTCCGGCGCCCGGCGCACGGCCGCCCCGGCACGGGCCGCGCCTGCTGCTACCGTCACCCCATAGCCGTACGTAGGAGAGGTGGGCCAGGTGTCAAGGAGCAGCTCGGGATTCGTGGCCGGGCTCACCGCGGCGGCGCTCGCCGTGGTCGGCTTCCTCGCCTACCAGGCCTCCGCGAACGCCCCGGACGACCTCAACGCCCGCCCGGACAAGTCCCCCACGGCCCCCTCGCGCTCCCCCAAGGACAAGGCCGACCCGCTGAAGCTGCCCGCCGGATCCGGCGCGGGCAGGCGCGTCGTGTACTCCCTCGACGGTGACCGGGTGTGGCTGGTCGGCGAGTCCGGCAAGGTGAAGCGCACGTACAAGGTCACGCCGAGCACCGTGGACCCCTCTCCCGGGTCGTACACCGTCGGCTCGCGGACGGGCCAGGTCATAGGGTCCGACGGCGTGCAGATCGAGCACGTGGTGCGGTTCACGAGTGTCGACGGGATAGCGATCGGGTTCAGCGCGGCGCTCAGCGGCTCGACCCAGAAGCCGGACCCGGCGAAGAAGACCGGCGGCATCCGCTCCTCGCGCGAGGACGGCAACGTGATGTGGGACTTCGCCCTGTACGAGACGAAGGTCGTCGTGGTCCGCTAGGACCCCCGCCGACCGGTAACCCGCCGACCAGTACCCGCCCGACGAAAAGCACTCCGCCCGACGCCGCGGCGCCCGCTCTACGCGGCGTCGCGGCGTCGCTCGTCCGTGTGCCCTGCCGCCGGGTGCGCCGGCGTCTCCGGGGCCGGGGGCGGCGTGGAGACCGCGCTCGCGGCGGCGCAGGACGCCAGCAGATCGCTCATCGAGTACGCGTGGGAGGGCGCCGGCCGCGCCGAGGGCCCGTGCGGGCGGGGCTGCGCATCACGTTCTGAAGCCGGCATGGACGCCTCCTGGGGCTCCGGGGGCAGACGTGGTTAGGTAGACCTAACCCGTACCTGGTATCCATGTGACCACGTACGACGCTCGGCGCGCAACATCTTGCCGACGGCTTGTCGGAAAGTTCGGGCGAACCGACGAGAACCCGTCACCCCGCCCCCGGCACCCTCAGGCCGACAGGACCGTCAGATCGGCCCCCGCCCACCGCGCGCCGATCCCGCGCAGCGTCACCTCGCGCACCTCGTCCGTGGTGTCCCCGACGGCCCGATGGATCAGAACATGCAGCCGGTCCTCCGACAGGTCCTCGACCTTGCCGTCGCCCCACTCGACGACAATCACGGAATCCGGCAGGGACACGTCGAGGTCCAGGTCCTCCATCTCGTCGAGCCCGCCGCCCAGGCGGTACGCGTCCACATGGACCAGCGGCGGCCCGTCGCCGAGGGACGGGTGGACGCGGGCGATGACGAACGTCGGGGAGGTGACGGCGCCGCGCACGCCCAGGCCCTCCCCGAGCCCGCGGGTCAGCGTCGTCTTGCCCGCGCCCAGCTCACCGGTGAGCATGACGAGGTCTCCGGGGCGCAGGATCTTGGCCAGGCGGCGGCCCAACTCGCCCATCTGCCCCGGCGAGTTCACGGTGAGCTCGAGAGCGGTGGCGGGGGCCGGGCTGTGCGGTGCTTCCATGACGGAAACGTTAGCCGCTCGGCGCACCCTCCCCGGCCCCGCCGACACCGCGCCCGGTGCCTCACATGGCCGCGCTGCGCGCCTGTTCCCTGGCCCTGACCAGCAGATCGGCGATCCGGTCGGTGACCGCCTCGGGGTGTTCAAGCATCACCAGGTGCCCGGCGTCGGGGACGAGCACGAGTTCGGCGTCCGGCAGCAGGTCCGCGATGGCCTCGCTGTGCTCGCTGGGGGTGACCAGGTCCTTGTCCCCCGCGAGGACGAGTACGGGAAGCTCCGCGAAGTGGACGAGTGCCTCGGCCTTGTCGTGCTCGGCGAACGCCGGATAGAACTCGGCGACCACGTCGATGGGCGTGGCCTCGATGAGGCGCTCCGCGAACCGGGCGACGGCGGGATCGACATCCCTGGAGGCGAACGAGTACCGCTTGATGATGCCCGCGAACAGATCGGCGGTGGCGCGGCGCCCCTTCTCCACCAGGTCGGCCTGCGAGCCCAGGGCCTTCAGGACGCCGGGCAGGACGCGCCGGATGGCGTTCATGCCCGCGACGGGCAGGCCGAAGCTGACCTCGCCGAGCTTTCCGGACGAGGTGCCGATGAGGACGACGCCGACGACGCGGTCCCGGATCAGCTCCGGGAACTGGTCGGCGAGGGCCATCGTCGTCATGCCGCCCATGGAGTGACCGACGAGCACCAGCGGCCCGGTGGGTGCGGCCGCGTCGATGACGGCCTTCAGGTCCCGGCCGAGCTGGTCGATGGAGACGGGCTTGTCGTCGTGGATCTGGGCCATGCCGCGACCGGAGCGGCCGTGGCTGCGCTGGTCCCAGTAGACGCACCGCACCGCACCGCGCAGCGCGGCGCGCTGGAAGTGCCAGGAGTCCTGGCCGAGACAGTAGCCGTGGCTGAAGACGAGGGTGACGGGATCGGGGGCCTTGCGCCCGAAGAGCCGCCGCAGCCGAGGCACCTGCGCCGCGTCACCACCCGCCTCACCGCTCCCGTCGCCCACCTCGTCGACCTCGTACGCGAGCTCCGTGCCGTCATCGGCGTAGGCCTTGCCGGGCATGCCGCGGAGCGAGCCGTAGGGTCCGGAGGCGTCGAGGGCGAGGCGGGCCTTCTTGCGCATGCCGCGCCCGACCGTCATCCGCTCGATGGCGACGCCCGCCGCGGCGCCCGCCGCGATGACTCCTATGGCGGCACCGGCGAGACCGGCCCGCCGCCAGTTGGTGCCCGCCGAACCGGCGGCCTCGGCCACTTCGGCCGCCAATTCCACGGCGGCCGCCCCCGTGCTGCCCTCGCCCACGTGCCGCTCCTCTTCAGTCGTCGCTGCCGCTGTGCCGCTCGTCGACATAGACGCGCGGAACGCGGGAACCGATGCGAGTCACGATCTCGTACGCGATGGTGCCCGCCGCGCGCGCCCAGTCCTCGGCTGTCGGCTCACCCCGGTCACCGGCCCCGAAGAGCACGGCCTCCGCCCCGACCTCGGGCTCGTCGCCGCCCAGGTCGACCACGAACTGGTCCATGGCGATACGGCCCGCGGCGGTACGCCACTTGCCGCCCACCAGGACGGGTCCGGAGCCGGACGCGTGCCGGGGGATGCCGTCGCCGTACCCGGCCGGGACGAGGCCGAGGGTGGTGGCGACGGGGGTGGTGTAGTGATGGCCGTAGCTCACGCCGTGATCGGCCGGGGCGTGCTTGACCGAGGCCAAGGCGGCGGCGACCGTCATGACGGGCCGCAGTCCGAAGTCCTGCGGGGTGCCGATCTCGGGGCTGGGCGAGACGCCGTACATGGCGATGCCGGGCCGGACAAGGTCGAAGTGGGCCTCGGGGACCGTCAGCGTCGCCGGGGAGTTGGCGATGTGCCGGACCTCGGCCCGTATCCCCTCGCCCTCCGCGTACGCGAGCATCTCCCGGAACACGTCGAGCTGACTCTTGATGGACGGGTGCCCCGGCTCATCGGCGCAGGCGAAGTGGGACCACAGCCCGGTCACCTTCACGAGCCCGTCCGCCTCCGCGCGCAGGGCCGCGGCGATCAGCTCGGGCCAGTCCTCCGGCATACAGCCGTTGCGGCCGAGGCCGGTGTCCGCCTTGAGCTGGACGCGAGCCGTACGGCCCGAGGCGCGGGCGGCCGCGGTGACCTCGCGCAGGGCCCACATGCCGCTCACCGAAACGTCCAGGTCGGCCTCGACGGCCTCACGCCAGGGGCCGCCCGGGGTCCAGAGCCAGCACATCACGCGGCCGCCGATACCGGCCGCGCGCAGGGCAAGGGCCTCCTCCGGGGTGGCGGTGCCCACCCAGGTGGCGCCCGCCTCCAGGGCCGCGCGGGCACACGGGATCATGCCATGGCCGTAGCCGTCCGCCTTCACCACGGCCATGAGGGCGGCCGTGGGGGCGTGGGCGCGGAGCGTACGCACGTTGGCCCTCAGGGCGGCGAGGTCGATCTCGGCGCGGACGCGCGGCAGTGCAGTCTCAGTCATCGCGCCAAGTCTCTCAGAGCCCGATCTGGCCGGGGGCCCACACCCGCCCCACCCCGGCCCGGTGACCCTCACCCTCGCCCCCACATCACGGGCGCCCTGGCCCGGGGCCCACCCCTCCCCCCTCACATCAAGGGCACCGTCGGCCTGGGCTGTGCCCACCCGTGCCGCCCCTGGCGGCCCAGCTGCCCACAGCGGGGGGGCGGCAGCTAGAAGTGACCGCGCCCCACCGAACCGAAAGCCGGACGCCAGGCCCCCACCGGACCGATAGCCGCGAACCGAACCGGAGGGGACGTGCCGGTATGTCCGCGCGCAGCTCGGACGACCACGATGGACGTACACACAACGCGTACCAGGCCACACACGCGAGCACGGACATACCGGCGCGGCCCCGCCCCACAACCGGACACAAGGCGAAAAGACCGCAGCCCCCACAACCGAACCGAGGGCGAAGGGACAGCCCCCCCGAACGCCCCCGACGCCGACCTCGCCCTCGGCCTACCCCCGCACGTCCCGCCAAGCCAGCGGCACCGCGTCCGCCACGTCCTGGGCCCCCACGGGCGCCCCCTCGGCCGCCAGCCGTGCCGCGAGGCCGTGCAGGAAGGCGCCCACGGCCCCCGCGTCCCGAGCCCCGAGCCCCGCAGCCAGCAACGACCCCGAAAGCCCCGAGAGCACGTCCCCACTCCCGGCCGTCGCGAGCCACGCCGTCCCCGTCGGATTGACGCGCACCGCCCCACCCCCACCCGGCGAGGCCACCAACGTGGTCGACCCCTTCAACAGCACCGTGGCCACGTACCGAGCAGACAGCTCCCGCACGGCGTCGAGCCGAGCCCCCTCGACCTCGGCCCGGGACACCCCGAGCAGCGCGGCCGCCTCCCCGGCGTGCGGGGTGAGCAGGGTGGGCGCGGCACGCTTCCGCACGGCGTCGGGGTCGACGAGCCGCAGCCCGTCGGCGTCGATGAGGACGGGCACGTCGGCGGCCACGACGTCACGCAGACGCCCCGCGTCGTCCCCGAGCCCCGGCCCGGCCACCCAGGCCTGCACCCGCCCGGCCTTGGCGGGAGGCCCGTCGGACACGAGGGCTTCGGGGAAGCGGGCGATGACGGCGTCGGCGGCGGGCCCGACGTACCGAACGGCCCCGGCCCCGCCCCGCAGGGCACCCGCGACGGAGAGGACGGCGGCGCCGGGGTAGCGGGCGGACCCGGCGACGATGCCGACGACCCCACGCCGGTATTTGTCGCTCGCGGCGCCGGGCACGGGCAGCAGCCGCTCGACGTCGACGTACTGAAGGGCTTCGAGCTCGGCTTCGTACGGGGCGAGTTCACCGTCGAGCCCGATGTCGACGAGCCGGACGGCCCCGGCGTACTCCCGCCCGGGGTCGACGAGCAGTCCGGGCTTGTACGTCCCGAAGGTCACGGTCGCGTCGGCGCGCACGGCGTCGCCGGGCACCTGCCCGGTGTCGGCGTCGACGCCGCTGGGCAGGTCGACGGCGACGATCAGGGCGCCGGAGTCCGTGGCGGCGCGGACGAGCCGGGCGGCGGGGGCCCGCAGCCCACCCTTGCCGCCGATGCCGACGATGCCGTCGACGACGAGCTGGGCCCCGTGGACCGCGTCGAGCGCCCCCTCCGAGACAACACCCCCGACACCCCCGCTACCCCCCACAGCCCCCACAGCCCCCACAGCATCAACAACCCGCCCCCCAGCCCCACGAAACGCAGCGAGCCCACCCCCATGCACCCGCTCCGGAGCAAGCAACACCGCCGTCACCCCGGCACCACGCCGAGCGAGCCGGGCCCCGGCGTACAGGGCGTCACCCCCGTTGTCCCCACTGCCGACGAGGAGCACGACGCGCGCCCCGTACACCTTGCCGAGCAACTGCGCGCAGGCCACGGCGAGTCCGGCGGCGGCGCGCTGCATCAGGGCGCCATCGGGGACGCGGGCCATGAGGGCACGCTCGGCGGCTCGGACACTCTCCACGCTGTACGCAGTACGCATGCCCCAAGTCTCCCGCATGGGAGGAAACCCCACGCGTCCGCGAGACACCACCCCCAGCACCCCCGGACCCCAGCACCCCCCGCTCCCCCAACTACCCCTCAGCGATCACCACAGCGGAAGCGACCCCCGCGTCATGACTCAACGAGACATGCCACCCCCGCACCCCCAAGGCCTCAGCACGAGCGGCAACGGTCCCCGAGACGCGCAACCGGGGCTGCCCACTCCCCTCGACGTACACCTCGGCGTCGGTCCACCGCAGCCCGGCGGGAGCACCCAGGGCCTTGGCGAGAGCCTCTTTCGCGGCGAAGCGGGCGGCGAGGGAGGCGACGCCGCGCGGCTCCCCGCTGGGCAGGAACAACTCGGGCTCGACGAAGAGCCGTTCACGCATTCCAGGGGTCCGCTCAAGAGAGGCGGCGAACCGCTCGATCTCGGCAACGTCGATCCCGACGCCAATAATCACGAACTCACTCCACAGTCACCGACTTGGCCAGATTCCGAGGCTGATCCACCTCGTTGCCCCGCGCCACGGCCAGCTCGCAGGCGAAGACCTGCAACGGCACCGTGGCGACGAGGGGCTGAAGCAGCGTAGGCGTAACGGGCACGCGGATCAGATGGTCGGCGTACGGGACGACGGCGTCGTCGCCGTCCTCGGCGATCACGATGGTGCGGGCGCCCCGGGCCCGGATCTCCTGGATGTTGGAGACGATCTTGTCGTGGAGGACGGAGCGGCCGCGGGGCGAGGGCACGACCACGACGACGGGCAGACCCGACTCCACGAGGGCGATGGGCCCGTGCTTCAGCTCCCCGGCGGCGAAGCCCTCGGCGTGCATGTAGGCGAGTTCCTTGAGCTTGAGGGCGCCTTCGAGGGCGACGGGATACCCCACGTGCCGCCCGAGGAAGAGCACGGTCCGGGCCCCGGCGAGGGACCGGGCGAGCGCACGCACGGGCTCCATCCCGGCGAGCACCCGCTCGACCGCGTCGCCGATGTCGGCCAGGTCCCGGACGACGCCGAGTACTTCGTCGCCCCATTGGGTGCCGCGCGCCTGACCGAGGTAGAGGGCGACCAGGTAGCAGGCGACGAGCTGGGTGAGGAACGCCTTCGTGGAGGCGACGGCGACCTCGGGCCCGGCGTGGGTGTAGAGGACGGCGTCGGACTCGCGCGGAATCGTGGAGCCGTTGGTGTTGCAGATGGCGAGGACGCGGGAGCCCTGTTCGCGGGCGTGCCGCAGCGCCATGAGGGTGTCCATGGTCTCGCCGGACTGGGAGACGGCGATGACGAGGGAGCGGGCGTCGAGGATCGGATCGCGGTAGCGGAACTCGCTGGCCAGCTCCACCTCGCAGGGCAGCCGCGTCCAGTGCTCGATGGCGTACTTGGCGATGAGCCCGGCGTGGAAGGCGGTGCCGCAGGCGACGACCACGACCTTGTCGACCTCGCGCAGCTCGGCGGCGGGGATGCGCAGCTCGTCGAGGGTGAGCGCGCCGTCGGCGCCGATGCGGCCGAGCAGGGTGTCGGCGACGGCGCGCGGCTGCTCGGCGATCTCCTTGTGCATGAAGGAGGCGTACCCGCCCTTCTCGGCGGCGGCCGCGTCCCAGTCGACGCGGAAGTGCCGCACCTCGGCGGGGCGCCCGTCGAAGTCGGTGACGGTGACCTCGACGACGCCGCCCCGGCGCACCTCGACGACCTGGTCCTGCCCCAGCTCGATGGCCGACCGGGTGTGCGCGATGAAGGCGGCGACGTCGGAGGCGAGGAAGGCCTCGCCCTCGCCCACGCCGACCACGAGGGGCGAGTTCCGGCGCGCCCCCACCACCACGTCCGGGGCGTCGGCGTGCACGGCGACCAGCGTGAACGCGCCCTGGAGCCGCCGGCACACCAGCCGCATGGCCTCGGCGAGGTCGGCGCGGCCGGAGAACTCCTCGGCGAGGAGGTGGGCGACGACCTCGGTGTCGGTCTCGGAGCGGAGGACGTGCCCGCGTTCGGCCAGCTCGGCGCGGAGGGCGGCGAAGTTCTCGATGATGCCGTTGTGGACGACGGCGACGCGACCGGCGTTGTCGAGGTGGGGGTGGGCGTTGGCATCGGTGGGGCCGCCGTGGGTGGCCCAGCGGGTGTGTCCGATGCCGGTGGCGCCCGCCGGGAGCGGCCGGTCCACCAGGGCCTTCTCCAGGTTGACGAGCTTGCCGGACTTGCGGGCCGAGGCGATCCGGCCGTCGGCGGGTACGGCCACTCCGGCCGAGTCGTATCCCCGGTACTCCAGGCGTCTCAGCCCGGCGAGCACCACTTCGAGCGCCGACTGCGAGCCGACATATCCTACGATTCCACACATGCCGGGAAGCGTACGACGCATATCGACCAAGGTGACGCACCCCACCCGCCGAGCTGTTCAAACAGCCGTAACAATGGAATGTGATCTCTTCGGTCTCAGCGCCCACGAAGGCGCCACGGGGCGCCCACCGGCACAAGCCGGAGGCGACCCCTTATGTCGACCTCACCCGATCCGAGTGGAGCGCGCTGCGCGAGAAGACGCCGCTGCCGCTCACCGCCGACGAAGTCGAGAAGCTCCGCGGTCTCGGCGACGTCATCGACCTCGACGAGGTCCGTGACATCTATCTGCCGCTGTCACGGCTCCTGAATCTGTACGTGGGCGCCACGGACGGCCTGCGCGGCGCCCTGAACACGTTCCTCGGCGAGACCGGCGAGAAGGCCGCGCAGTCGGGCACGCCGTTCGTGATAGGCGTCGCGGGCTCGGTGGCCGTCGGCAAGTCGACGGTCGCCCGCCTCCTGCAGGCCCTGCTCTCGCGCTGGCCGGAGCACCCGCGCGTGGAGCTGGTCACCACCGACGGCTTCCTGCTGCCCACCAAGGAGCTGCAGGCCCGCGGCCTGATGTCGCGCAAGGGCTTCCCCGAGTCGTACGACCGGCGGGCCCTGACCCGCTTCGTCGCCGACATCAAGGCGGGCAAGGACGAGGTGACGGCCCCCGTCTACTCGCACCTGATCTACGACATCGTGCCCGGCGAGCGCCTCACCGTCCGCCGCCCCGACATCCTCATCGTCGAGGGCCTGAACGTCCTGCAGCCCGCCCTGCCCGGCAAGGACGGCCGCACCCGCGTGGGCCTCGCCGACTACTTCGACTTCAGCGTGTACGTGGATGCCCGCCCCGAGGACATCGAGCGCTGGTACCTGAACCGCTTCCGCAAGCTGCGCGCCACGGCCTTCCAGAACCCGTCCTCGTACTTCCGCAAGTACACCCAGGTCTCCGAGGAGGAAGCCCTGGACTACGCCCGCACCACCTGGCGGACCATCAACAAGGTCAACCTCCTGGAGAACGTGGCCCCGACCCGCGGCCGCGCCACCCTCGTCGTCCGCAAGGGCCCCGACCACAAGGTGCAGCGCCTCAGCCTGCGCAAGCTCTGAGGGCCGTGTCAGGGCCGCGTTAAGGTGCGGACATGCTGCATCTGCGCCTGATCACCCCGCCGGACAAGACCGATGACGTGGTGCGTCTGATCGAGAAGACGCCGGGCACCACGCATCTGGCCGTCGTGGCGGGCGCGGCCCGCAACCCCTCGGGCGACATCGTCATGTGCGACGTCGCCCGGGAGGCGGGCGACGAGCTGATCGACGGGCTGCGCGGCCTGGAGATCGACAAGCGCGGGTCGATCGCCCTGGAGAACATCGACCTGTCGCTGTCGCTGCGCGCCGCCAAGGCGGAGGACGAGGCGCCGGGCGAGGGCGCCGACGCGGTCCTGTGGGAGCACCTGGAGGACGCCACCCACGAGGAGTCCACGCTCTCCGTCACCTACGTCGCCTTCATCACGCTCGCCACGATGATCGCCGCGTGCGGCGTGGTGCTCGACAACGCGATCCTGATCGTCGGCGCGATGGCGGTGGGCCCGGAGTTCGGGCCGCTCGCGGGCTTCTGCACGGCGCTCGTGCAGCGCACGCCGCGGCTCGCGCTGCGCTCGCTGATCGCGCTGCTCGTGGGCTTCGCGGTGGCGATGGTGGTGACGGTGGGCTTCAGCTTCTTCATGGACGCGGTCGACCTGTTCGACGCGGAGGCCCTGGACGCCGCACGCCCCAACACCAACTTCATCTACCGGCCCGACTGGTTCTCCTTCGTCGTGGCCGTCCTCGCGGGCGCCGCCGGCATGCTCTCGCTGACCTCGGCGAAGTCGGGCGCCCTGGTCGGCGTCGCGATCTCGGTGACGACGGTCCCGGCGGCGGCGAACGCCGCGGTCGCCTTCAGCTACGACAAGTACAACCAGGCCTGGGGCTCCACCGAACAGCTGCTCCTGAACCTGCTCGGCATCGTCCTCGCCGGTACGTGCACGCTGCTCGCCCAGAAGCTGCTCTGGGCGCGGCAGCGCGAACGTACCGCGAGGACACGCGAACTGGGCTAGCCCAGCGCGGACTTCACCACGTCGGCGAGGCGTCCGGCGACGGAGCGGGCCTGCTCGATGTCGGCGGCCTCGACCATCACGCGCACCAGCGGCTCGGTGCCGGAGGGGCGAAGGAGCACGCGGCCGGTCTGGCCCAGCTCGCGCTCGGCGTCGGCGACGGCCGAGGACAGCTCCGCGGAGGTCTTCACCCGGGACTTGTCGACGTCGGGGACGTTGATGAGGACCTGCGGCAGGCGCTCCATGACGGCGGCGAGGTCGGCGAGGCCCCGCCCGGTCTCGGCGACGCGGGCCGCGAGGAGCAGACCGGTGAGGGTGCCGTCGCCGGTGGTGGCGTGGTCCAGGACGATGACGTGCCCGGACTGCTCGCCGCCGAGGGCGTAGCCGTGCTCCTTCATCGACTCCAGGACGTACCGGTCGCCGACGGCCGTCTGCACGAGGGACAGGCCCTCGCGCTCCATGGCCAGCTTGAAGCCGAGGTTCGACATGACGGTCGCGACGACGGTGTCCTGGCGCAGCACGCCGCGCTCGCGCATGGCGAGGGCGAGGACGGCGAGGATCTGGTCGCCGTCGACCTCCGCGCCGGTGTGGTCCACGGCCAGGCAGCGGTCGGCGTCGCCGTCGTGGGCGATGCCGAGGTCGGCGCCGTGCTCGACGACGGCGGCCTTCAGGAGGTCGAGGTGGGTGGAGCCGCAGCCGTCGTTGATGTTGAGGCCGTCCGGCTTGGCGCCGATGGTGATGATCTCGGCACCGGCCCGGGCGAACGCCTCGGGCGAGACCCGCGCGGCCGCGCCGTGCGCCTCGTCCAGGACGACCTTGAGGCCGTCGAGGCGGTTCGGGAGGACGGCGACGAGGTGGGCCACGTACTGGTCGAAGCCCTCGTCGTAGGTCTTCACGCGGCCGACGCCCGCGCCCGTGGGCCGCTCCCAGGGGGCGCCGGTGCGGTGCTCGTCGTACACGGCCTCGATGCGGTCCTCGAGGTCGTCGGCGAGCTTGTGGCCGCCGCGGGCGAAGAACTTGATGCCGTTGTCGGGCATCGCGTTGTGGCTGGCGGAGAGCATCACGCCGAGGTCGGCGCCCAGCGCACCGGTGAGATGCGCCACCGCGGGGGTGGGCAGCACACCGACGCGCAGGACGTCCACGCCCGCGCTGGCGAGGCCCGCGACCACCGCGGCCTCAAGGAACTCCCCGGAAGCGCGCGGATCACGCCCGACCACCGCCGTCGGGCGATGTCCCTCGAAGGTGCCCGCTTCGGCGAGCACATGCGCCGCGGCGACCGAGAGCCCGAGCGCGAGCTCGGCCGTCAGATCCGCGTTGGCGACACCGCGCACACCGTCCGTGCCGAAGAGTCGTCCCACTGCTGTCCTCCGAACATTGAGTGTCGGCTGGTCCTGCGGACGCGGTGACGTCAGCGGCTCCACCGCACGGTCCCGGACGCTCAGCCTGTCGAACTTCTACCCCAGATCATGGGGTGCTGATAAACGAAACGCCCCGGCAGCACACAGGGTGCCGCCGGGGCGTTCGAGAAGTACTAGCAGGCAGCGATGATTAGCGCTTGCTGTACTGCGGGGCCTTGCGGGCCTTCTTCAGACCGGCCTTCTTGCGCTCGACCGCACGGTCGTCGCGCTTGAGGAAGCCGGCCTTCTTGAGGGCGCCGCGGTTGTTGTCCACGTCGGCCTCGTTGAGGGCGCGGGCCACGCCGAGGCGCAGGGCGCCGGCCTGGCCGGAGACGCCGCCACCCGCGATGCGGGCGATGACGTCGTAGCGGTCGTCCAGCTCGAGCACCTTGAAGGGCTCGTTGACTTCCTGCTGGTGGACCTTGTTCGGGAAGTAGTCCTCGAGCGTACGCCCGTTGATCTTCCACTTGCCGGTGCCCGGGACGATCCGGACGCGGGCGATGGCGTTCTTGCGACGGCCCAGGCCGGCGGCCGGCTGCGGGTCGCCGAAGCGCGCGGCGTTGGACTCCGAGGTGTACTCGCCCTCGACGGGCGCCTCGGACTCGGTGGTGTAGGACTCGATGTCGACGTTCTCGGTCTCGTCGAGCGGCTGCTCAGCGGTGGTCTCGGCCACGATGCTCCTCAGATTCTTTTTCGTCTTAGGGGGTGGCCGGAACTACTGCGCGACCTGGGTGATCTCGAACGGGACCGGCTGCTGAGCGCCGTGCGGGTGCTGGTCACCCGCGTAGACCTTCAGCTTCGAGAGCATCTGACGGCCCAGGGAGTTCTTGGGGAGCATGCCCTTGACGGCCTTCTCGACGGCCTTCTCGGGGTTCTTCTCGAGCAGCTCGTCGTAGCGGACCGAACGGAGGCCGCCCGGGTAGCCAGAGTGGCGGTAGGCCATCTTCTGGGTCTTCTTGTTGCCGGACAGGTGCACCTTGTCGGCGTTGATGATGATGACGAAGTCACCGGTGTCAACGTGGGGCGCGTAGATCGGCTTGTGCTTGCCACGCAGGAGGGTGGCAGCAGTGGTCGCGAGACGGCCGAGGACGATGTCCTGGGCGTCGATCACGTGCCACTGGCGAGTGACATCGCCAGGCTTAGGGCTGTACGTACGCACTTCGTAGCCTTCGCTTCTTCAGTGGATGAGTTCCAGACACACGGATCCTCTGAAGCGATCATGCAGCTGGGGCTCACAAAGGCCGGGACGATGCCCGTATGCGAGCCACTGGTAACTGCTCCAGGGAACTTGCGTAAGGGCCCATCGCGTGAGAACGACCAAGCCAATACGCATAACGAACTGGCACAATACCCGTCATGCCCCGTACGGGTCAAAACGGGGTCGCCACCGGCAACTATCAGCCCGTCGTGGGGGTCCCCCCCTGCTCTTTAAGAGCTTGGGGGAGTTTGAGGACGAGGCGCGGAGCGCCGACAGCGGGGCCCAGGGGCGGCAGCCCCTGCCCGCGGCGGAGCCGCTGATCGGTGCGGCGGGAAGGGGCGGGACCGGGGAGCCCCCGGCAGGGCCCACGGCGCCGCCCGGCGGACGCACACCACCAGAACACCACCGCCGCCAGCACACAGAGCGTGAACGCGTCCTTGAAGGCCCGCTGCGGCAACGCCTCCACCCCCACCCACACGAACCCCGGCACCTGCGGCACCAGCGCCACCCAGAACCACGGCACCCGCACCACGGAAGCCCCCGCCCCAAGCCCCCCGGCCAGCAGCAGCGGCAGCACGACCAGCAGATAGTGGTCGTACGACGGCCGCGACACCAGGAACGCGGCCAGCATCAGGGCCGCCGCCACCTCGACGACCCGCCCCGCGGCGGGCCCCCCGGCCAGCCACCGCCGCCAGGCGCACCACACCCCCGCACAGGCGCCCACGCCCGAAAGAAGCGACGCCACCACCACGGGCACCCCCACCCGAGGCAGCACGGCCGCGGGCGACGCCTCGTACAGCCGCACGAACCGGTCCTCCCCGCGCAGCAGGAACGGCAGGGTCCTGGTGAAGAACGCCCCCGGATCCGGCAGCACGAGCGCCGCGAGCACCGACACCACCACCGGCACGGCCACCGCCACCCCCAGCGCCCGCCACTTCCGCGCGAAGACAAAGAGGAGCAGCACCGGCACCAGCAGCGGCTTCACGGAGACCGCCACCCCGATCACCGCCCCGGCGACCACCCACCGCCCCCGGCACACGCACAGCAGCGCCACCGGCAGCGCGAGGGCGGACGCCACCGTCCAGTTGCCCAGCTCCACGAGGTGCACGAAGGGCGCGAAGCCGAGGACGAGCCCGAGCAGGCCGAGCACCGCGAACCGGCTGCCCCAGGCCACGCCGTGGATCCGCAGCGCGCAGAACCACCCGGAGGCCAGCGCCCCCACCACTCCCACCGGCACGAGCACCCGCGCCACCCCCGGGAACACCGCCTGCGGCACCGCCGCGAGCACGGCCCCCGGCAGATAGAGGAAGTGCCGGTCGGCGTACGGCGAGCGCCCGTCCAGCCAGGCCTCGGCGGCCCGCACGACGATCGCGTTGTCCATGCCGCCGTCCGGCACCCGGTACGCGATCCGCAGCGCCGCCGCCCCCAGGACGACCCCGAGGACGCCCCAGGCCCACCACTCCGCCCGGCGCTCCAGCCAGCCACCCACGCCGAATACCCCAGAAGCATCCTTTTTGCCCGATTTCATGCGGGTCAGGCTAGGGCGAGATCGCCCCACAACCCCGGCTCAACATCCCCACCGCCCCGTCTAAGATGCGGCCCATGAGCTTTGGGCAAGGGGGACCCCAGTGGGGTCCGGGGGGCTCGCAGACCCCCGACTGGGCGGCGCTCGCCGAAGCGTCCGAGGCACGTGCCCGCCGCCGCAAGTGGCTGATGATCGGCGGCGGCGCGCTCGCCACGATCGGCGTCGCCGCGGCCGTCGCCATCGCGGTCGTCTCCGCGAACAGCGACGACGCCACGGCCTCGAACAAGCCCGCCAGCGAGCTGCCCACCAGCGCGGACATCCCCGGCGCCAGCGACTCCCCCGAGCCGTCCTTCGAGGCGACCACGCCTCCGCCCCCGCCGGACCCGAAGGACTACATCTCCAGCGCGAAGAAGGACAAGGCCCCGCTCAGTCCCGAGTCGTTCTTCCCGGGCACGAAGCTGACCTCCGGGGAGCGGGTCTACAAGAAGGGCGCGACGGCGAGCACCAAGAAGTGCGCCTCCGTCGCCCAGCCGGTTCTGGCCAACATCCTGACGAAGAACAAGTGCACCGAGGTGCTGCGCGCCACCTACGCCCGTAAGGGCGTCGCGGTCACCGTCGGCGTCGCCGTCTTCGACACCGAGGCACAGGCCAAGAAGGTCAAGCGGCAGGCCGACAAGGGCCTGATCACGTCCCTGCCCGGCAAGGGCGTGTCCGGCTTCTGCCGTACGACGGTCTGCCGCGGCACGTACAACGCGTACGGCCGCTACGCGTACTTCACGACGACCGGCTTCCTGAACGGCAAGGACGTCACGGAGAAGGACCGCTCCGCGTACGAGGTCGGCGACGACCTCGCCCGCTTCACGTTCCACCAGATCAACCGTCGGGGCGAGGCCCAGGCGTCGGCGGCGGCCAACAACCCCGAGTAGTCCCGCCCGCGGCGGCGATTCTCAGCAGCAGCCCGCAGCGCCCGCGGTCCCGGGCAGCGTCCGCTTGTTCCGCGCCGCCACGCTCCGCGCCGCGAGCAGCTCGTCGGCCGGGTAGCCGACCTCCTCCAGGGTCAGCCCGTGCGGCCGCACCACGTGCACGGCGGAGTCCCGCACCCCGGCGGCAAGCACCTTCCCGGGCCAGTCCGCGGGCCGGTGCCCGTCCCCCACGAACAGCATCGCGCCGACCAGCGACCGCACCATGTTGTGGCAGAAGGCGTCGGCCTTCACGGTCGCCTCGAGGATCCCGTCCGGACGCCGCTCCCAGCGCAGCTCCTGGAGCGTACGAATGGTCGTGGCGCCCTCGCGCCGCTTGCAGTACGCGGCGAAGTCGTGCTCCCCGAGCAGCGCCTCCGCGGCGGTGTTCATGGCGTCGACGTCGAGCGCCCAGTCGTGCCACAGCACGTGCCCGCGAAGCAGCGGATCGACGCCCCCGGGGTGATCGGTCACCCGGTACGCGTACCGCCGCCAGATCGCCGCGAACCGCGCGTTGAACCCGGCGGGCGCCTCTTCGACCTTCCACACCCGGACGTCGTGCGGCAGCCGCCCGGCGAGCCGCCGCAGCAGCTTCTCCCGGTGCTCGGCCCACAGCGCCTCCGGCAGATCGACGTGCGCGACCTGCCCCCTGGCGTGCACCCCGCTGTCGGTCCGCCCGGCCACCGTCAGCTCGTACGTCTCCTGGGACCGCGTCACCGTACGCAGGGCGTCCTCGATCTCACCCTGGACGGTCCGCTGGCCCTCGCGCTGCTTGGCCCAGCCGGAGAAGTCCTTGCCGTCGTACGACAGGTCCAATCGCACCCGGACGAAACCGGGCTCCACTTCCTCACTCACACCGCAATCCTCTCAGGCATGCGAAAGCGGGCCCGCCCCGAAGGGCGGACCCGCTCTCACGAAGGCTCAGCCTCAGGCGTCCTTGGACTCCTCGGCCGGGGCCTCGACGGCCTCGTCGGACTTGGCCTCGACGGCCTCGTCCTTCTTCAGGGCGTCTTCCTTGACGGCACGCTTGGTGGCCGCCTCGGCCTCACCGGTGGCCTGCTGGGCCACGGTCAGGGCCTCCACCAGCTCGATGACGGCCATGGGCGCGTTGTCGCCACGGCGGTTACCGATCTTGGTGATACGGGTGTAGCCACCCGGGCGGTTCTCGTAGCGCGGGCCGATCTCCGTGAAGAGCGTGTGCACGATGCTCTTGTCGGTGATGACCTGGAGGACCTGGCGGCGGTTGTGAAGGTCGCCCTTCTTCGCCTTGGTGACCAGACGCTCCGCGTAGGGACGCAGACGACGGGCCTTGGCCTCGGTGGTGGTGATGCGGCCGTGCTCGAAGAGCTGCTTGGCGAGGTTCGCCAGCAGAAGCTTCTCGTGCGCGGCACTGCCGCCCAGACGGGCACCCTTGGCGGGCTTCGGCATGGTGTATCTCCTTGATGTCTGCCCCGGCCGTACTAGGTACCGAGGTCAGTGTCCGAGCAGGCGGTCGCCCGTCGGAGATCCGGACCGAGCCCCGAAGGGGCGAGTCCGGAAGGGGCGCGGGGCGGTATCGATATGCGACTCCGTCACGTGGGCGCGACAAGCCACAGCGCACCCGCACCCGCACCCAAGATCCGGCAAAAAGCGCCGAGCTCTTAGTACTGCTCGGTCTCGACGAAACCGGCGTCCGCGTCGTCGTCGGCGCCGAAGGCGTCCGCGGCGGCGGTCGGGTCGAACCCGGGAGGCGAGTCCTTCAGGGCCAGGCCCATGCCGTTGAGCTTCATCTTGACCTCGTCGATCGACTTCGCACCGAAGTTGCGAATGTCGAGCAGGTCCGCCTCGGAGCGGGCGACGAGCTCGCCCACGGAGTGGATGCCCTCGCGCTTGAGGCAGTTGTACGACCGAACGGTGAGCTCGAGCTCCTCGATCGGCAGCGCCAGATCGGCGGCGAGCGCGGCGTCCGTCGGGGACGGACCCATGTCGATGCCCTCGGCGTCGATGTTGAGCTCGCGGGCCAGACCGAACAGCTCGACCAGCGTCTTGCCGGCGGACGCCATGGCGTCGCGCGGCCGCATGGCCTGCTTGGTCTCGACGTCGACGATCAGCTTGTCGAAGTCGGTGCGCTGCTCGACACGCGTGGCCTCGACCTTGTACGTGACCTTCAGCACCGGCGAGTAGATGGAGTCGACCGGGATGCGGCCGATCTCCTGGCCGACCTGCTTGTTCTGCACGGCGGAGACGTAGCCGCGACCGCGCTCGACGGTCAGCTCCATCTCCAGCTTGCCCTTGCCGTTGAGCGTGGCGAGGACGAGGTCGGGGTTGTGCACCTCGACACCGGCCGGGGGCGCGATGTCGGCGGCGGTGACCAGACCCGGGCCCTGCTTGCGCAGGTACATCACGACCGGCTCGTCGTGCTCCGAGGAGACGACCAGCTGCTTGATGTTCAGGATGAGGTCGGTGACGTCTTCCTTGACGCCCGGCACGGTGGTGAACTCGTGCAGGACACCGTCGATGCGGATGGACGTGACCGCCGCACCCGGGATCGAGGAGAGCAGGGTCCGACGCAGGGAGTTGCCGAGGGTGTAGCCGAAGCCCGGCTCCAGCGGCTCGATGACGAACCGGGAGCGGAACTCGTCGACGACCTCTTCGGTCAACGAGGGACGCTGAGCGATCAGCATGAAGTGAATCCTTCAGTCAGGGGCACCCACTATTTGATGCCCGACTAGTTACCAAGGGTACGGGCGGCACGGCCACAAGGAGCCGTACCGCCCGAAAACCTCGAAATCAAGCGACGAACGTCAGACGCGGCGGCGCTTGGGCGGACGGCAGCCGTTGTGCGGCGTGGGCGTCACGTCCTGGATCGAGCCGACCTCAAGACCGGTCGCCTGCAGCGAACGGATGGCGGTCTCACGACCGGAACCCGGACCCTTGACGAAGACGTCGACCTTGCGCATGCCGTGCTCCTGCGCGCGACGGGCAGCCGACTCGGCGGCCATCTGCGCGGCGAACGGGGTGGACTTGCGCGAGCCCTTGAAGCCGACGTGGCCGGCGGAGGCCCAGGAGATCACGTTGCCGGTCGGGTCCGTGATGGACACGATCGTGTTGTTGAACGTGCTCTTGATGTGGGCGTGCCCGTGAGCGACGTTCTTCTTTTCCTTGCGGCGCACCTTCTTGGCAGCGCCCTGACGACCCTTGGGGGGCATCTATTACTCCTACGGGAGGTGGTCGGTCCTGCAGCGTCAGCTGTCGATAGACCGCTGAGCGAGGACTACTTCTTGCCCGGCTTCTTCTTGCCGGCGATGGCGCGACGCGGGCCCTTGCGGGTGCGAGCGTTGGTGCTGGTGCGCTGACCGCGGACGGGCAGGCCACGGCGGTGACGCAGACCCTGGTAGCAGCCGATCTCGACCTTGCGGCGGATGTCGGCCTGAATCTCGCGACGGAGGTCACCCTCGGTCTTGATGTTCTGGTCCACGTACTCGCGGATCTTGACCAGGTCCTCTTCGGACAGGTCGCGAACGCGGGTGTTGCGGTCGATCTCCGTGGCGTCCAGCGTCTGCTGGGACAGCGTCCGGCCGATGCCGAACACGTAGGTGAGGGCGACCTCGATGCGCTTGTCGCGCGGGAGATCGACTCCTTCAACGCGTGCCATTCATGGCTCCTGTTGATACTCGGAGGTCTTCAGCAGAACCGCTCCCAACCGCCGTTCCCTCCGGGTGGAAATTCACCGGGAAGAGTCGGTACGAACTGGGTCCCCGGCCTCCGAGCCGGGGGTGTCGCCCTCCATTACCGCTGTGGACCTGAAGAGGGACGGGTCCTGCACATGTGCTGTTACGTGCGTCGCGCGAAAATCTGCGAGTGCAGTACGTGCGTCAGCCCTGGCGCTGCTTGTGGCGCGGGTTGTCGCAAATGATCATGACCCGGCCGTGACGGCGGATCACCCTGCACTTGTCGCAGATCTTCTTGACGCTCGGCTTGACCTTCATGGGTGTGAGGTTCTCCGGGTCAGTGCCACCACCCCGCCGGGGCGGAGTGCGGGCAAGATCTACTTGTACCGGTAGACGATCCGGCCACGCGTCAGGTCGTACGGAGACAGCTCCACCACGACCCGGTCGTCAGGGAGGATGCGGATGTAGTGCATGCGCATCTTGCCGCTGATGTGTGCCAGGACCTGGTGGCCGTTCTGGAGCTCCACCTTGAACATGGCGTTCGGAAGAGACTCGACGACAGTGCCTTCGATCTCGATGGCACCTTGCTTCTTGGCCACGCTTCGCCCTTCGAATCGACTACCTTGATCGACTCTGTGAGCGTTACGCAGACATGCGAATGCACGAGAGCCGACGCGTCAGTCTACGTCAGTGCACTCGGAAAGACGAATCGGGTATGACTGCCCGCTCACGAAGATCCTTAAGCAAGGGCACGGTCAGGGCCCCGGCGCGACCATCGGCGCCGGGTGGGAACAGCTCCGGGCCGAAGCCCGGACGACCTCAGCCCAGCGGATCCGGCGCCGCCGTGATCCCGTACTCCGCCAGCTTCGCCTTGCCGCCATCGGGGGCCGTCAGGACCAGCGGACCCTGCTCGGTCAGCGCGACGGAGTGCTCCCAGTGCGAGGACCAGGTGCCGTCGGTCGTGATGACAGTCCAGTCGTCCTCGAGGACCTCGGTCTTGGCGGTGCCGAGGGAGACCATCGGCTCGATGGCCAGGCACAGGCCGGGGACCAGCTTGAGGCCGCGGCCGCGGCGGCGCTCCACGTAGTTCAGGAGGTGCGGGTCCATGTGCATCTCGGTGCCGATGCCGTGGCCGCCGTAGTCCTCGACGATGCCGTACTTGCCGCGGGCGGGGCGGGGCTGGCGGCGGATGTAGGTCTCGATGGCGCGGGAGATGTCGACGAGCCGGTTGCCCTGCTTCATGGCCGCGATCCCGGCCCACATCGACTCCTCGGTCACCCGGGAGAGCTCGACCAGCTCCGGCGCGTGCCCGCTGCCCACGAAGGCGGTGAAGGCAGCGTCGCCGTGCCAGCCGTCGATGATCGCGCCGGCGTCGATCGAGATGATGTCGCCGTCCTGGAGGACCACGTCCTCACTCGGGATGCCGTGGACGACGACCTCGTTCTTGGAAGTGCAGATGGTCGCGGGGAAGCCGCCGTACCCGAGGAAGTTCGACTTGGCGCCGTGCTCGGCGAGGACCTTGCGGGCCACGTCGTCCAGGTCCTTGGTGGTCGCCCCCGGGACCGCGGCGGCACGCGTCGCCTGGTGGATGGCGGCGACGACAAGCCCCGCCGCCCGCATCTTCGCGATCTGCTCGGGAGTCTTGATCTGCACCATCGGGCTTCCGCTCTCCGTCTTCCTACAACCTTTGGGTACACAACACTACGGCCGCGGCGCCCATGACGGGCACCGCGGCCGAAGCGACGTGCTGATGACTACGCGTCGCCCTGGAGGGCGGCCATCGCGCGCTTCGTGACCTCGTCCACCTTGCCGAGCGCGGAGATCGTGACGACCAGACCCTGGGTCCGGTAGTAGTCGATGATCGGCTCGGTCTGCGTGTGGTAGACCTCGAGGCGCTTGCGGACGGTGTCCTCGCTGTCGTCCTCGCGCTGGTACAGCTGGCCGCCGCAGACGTCGCAGACGCCTTCCTGCTTCGGCTTGGAGTACGTCACGTGGAAGACGTGGCTGGAGTCCTTGCGGCAGATGCGACGGCCCGCGATCCGCTTGACGACCTCGTCCTCGGGGACCTCGAGGTCCAGGACGGCGTCGAGCTTCACGTCGTCGGCCTTGAGGGCCACGTCGAGCGCCTCGGCCTGCGACACGTTCCGCGGGAAGCCGTCGAGGAGGAAGCCGTTCTCCGCGTCGGGCTGCGCCATGCGGTCCTTGGCCATCCCGATGGTGACCTCGTCGGGGACCAGGTTGCCGGCGTCCATGTAGGACTTGGCCAGCTTGCCGAGCTCGGTCTGCTGACTGATGTTGGCCCTGAAGAGGTCGCCCGTGGAGATGTGCGGGATCGACAGGTTCTTGGCAAGGAACGCGGCCTGCGTTCCCTTGCCGGCACCGGGCGGCCCGACTAGGACGATACGCATCAGCGGAGGAACCCTTCGTAGTTGCGCTGCTGGAGCTGGCTCTCGATCTGCTTCACGGTCTCCAGACCCACACCCACGATGATGAGGATGCTCGTCCCGCCGAACGGGAAGTTCTGGTTCGCGCCGAAGCCCACCAACGCCATCGTTGGCACAAGAGCGATCAGACCCAGATACAGCGAGCCCGGCCACGTGATCCGGTTGAGTACGTAGCTCAAGTACTCAGCGGTCGGTCGGCCAGCCCGGATGCCCGGGATGAAGCCACCATACTTCTTCATGTTGTCCGCGACTTCCTCCGGGTTGAAGGAGATCGCCACGTAGAAGAAGGCGAAGAAGACGATGAGGACGAAGTAGGTGACGATGTAAATCGGGTGGTCACCCTTGGTCAGGTTCTGCTCGATCCAGGTCTTCCAACTCGACTGACCACCCGCGAACTGGGCGACGAGAGCCGGAATGTAGAGCAGTGACGAGGCGAAGATCACAGGGATGATGCCCGCCTGGTTGACCTTCAGCGGGATGTACGTCGACGTACCGCCGTAGGACCGGCGGCCGATCATGCGCTTCGCGTACTGCACCGGGATGCGGCGCTGTGCCTGCTCGACGAAGACGACCAGGCCGACCATGAACAGACCGACCAGGATCACGGTGCCGAACTCGATCCAGCCGCCGGCCAGGTCACCCTGCTTCTTGATGCCCCAGAGGGCGGCGGGGAAGGTCGCGGCGATCGAGATGAACATCAGGATCGACATGCCGTTGCCGATGCCGCGGTCGGTGATGAGCTCGCCGAGCCACATCACACAGGCGGTGCCCGCGGTCATGGTGAGCACCATCGTGATGGTCACGAAGATCGACTGGTCAGGAACGATCTCGCTGGCGACCGGGCAGCCGCTGAACAGCGTGCCGGTGCGGGCGGTGGCGACGAGGCCGGTGCCCTGCAGGATGGCGAGCGCGATGGTCAGGTAGCGCGTGTACTGCGTGATCTTGGCCGTGCCGGCCTGGCCCTCCTTCTTGAGGGCTTCCAGGCGCGGGATCACCACGGTCAAGAGCTGCAGGATGATGCTCGCCGTGATGTACGGCATGATGCCGAGCGCGAAGATCGTGATCTGAAGAAGCGCGCCACCACTGAACATATTGACCAGACCGAACAGGCCCTGGTTGGCATTGGCCGCGTCGATACAGGTCTGGACGTTCTTGTAGTTGATGCCGGGAATCGGTACGTGCGTACCGAGCCGGTAGATCACGATGATGCCGAGCGTAAAGAGCAGCTTCTTGCGCAGGTCGGGCGTCTTGAACGCCCGGGCGAACGCGGTGAGCACGGTGCCTCCTGCGACCCCCGCGCTACTGCGTCAGAGGTGACGGTGGTGAGTCCGACGGATAAGTACGTAACGACTAGAAACAGGCAAGAACCGCACGCCCTGTCGCGAGGACAGACCGCGCGGAAAGTAACAGTGCACGCCACCTTACCGGCGACCGTGCCCCCCTTGGAACGACCAACCGGGGATGCCCCTTTTGTGGGGCATCCCCGGTTGGGATCGCTCAAGTCATCGAGACGCCTGGGAAATTCAGACGAGCTCGGTGACGGTACCGCCGGCGGCGGTGATCTTCTCCTTGGCGGAGCCGGAGACGGCGTCAACCGTCACCTGCAGCGCCACGGTGATCTCACCCTGGCCGAGGACCTTGACAAGGCTGTTCTTGCGAACGGCGCCCTTGGCGACCAGGTCGGCCACCGTGACCTCGCCACCCTCGGGGTAGAGGGAGGCGAGCTTGTCCAGGTTGACGACCTGGAACTCGGTCTTGAACGGGTTCTTGAAGCCCTTGAGCTTCGGGAGACGCATGTGGAGGGGCATCTGCCCACCCTCGAAGCGCTCCGGAACCTGGTAACGGGCCTTGGTGCCCTTGGTACCACGACCGGCCGTCTTACCCTTCGACGCCTCACCACGACCGACACGGGTCTTCGCGGTCTTGGCACCGGGGGCGGGACGGAGGTTGTGGATCTTGAGCGGGTTGTTCTCCGCCATGATCAGTCGACCTCCTCGACCGTCACGAGGTGGCGGACGGTGTGCACCATGCCGCGGAACTCGGGACGATCCTCCTTGACGACCTGCGTGTTGATGCCCTTGAGACCAAGGGAGCGCAGGGTGTCGCGGTGGTTCTGCTTGCTACCGATGTACGACTTCGTCTGCGTGATCTTGAGCTGAGCCATGATTACGCACCCGCTCCCGCACGCGCACGCAGGAGAGCCGCGGGGGCGACGTCCTCGAGGGGCAGACCGCGGCGGGCCGCGATCTCCTCGGGACGCTGCAGGCCCTTGAGGGCCGCCACGGTCGCGTGCACGATGTTGATCGCGTTGTCGGAGCCCAGGGACTTCGACAGGATGTCGTGAACGCCGGCGCACTCGAGCACGGCACGCACCGGGCCACCGGCGATAACACCGGTACCGGGGGAAGCAGGCTTCAGCAGGACGACGCCCGCGGCCTTCTCACCCTGGATGGGGTGCGGGATGGTGCCCTGGATACGGGGGACCTTGAAGAAGTGCTTCTTGGCCTCCTCAACACCCTTGGCGATGGCGGCCGGCACCTCCTTGGCCTTGCCGTAACCGACACCCACGGTGCCGTCACCGTCGCCCACCACGACAAGCGCGGTGAAGCTGAAGCGACGACCACCCTTCACAACCTTGGCGACGCGGTTGATCGCGACGACGCGCTCAACATATGCGGTCTTCTCGGCGGCGGCAGCGCCACCGTCACGGCCCTTCCGGTCCCGCCGCTCGCCGCCACCGGCACCGCTTCCACGGCGCTGGGGTCCAGCCATTGGATTACCTCTCTCTTTTCCGCTAGCTACGCAGTGACATCAGTCGCTGCGCGACGGGGCCTCAGAACTTGAGCCCGGCTTCGCGGGCGGCGTCCGCCAGGGCGGCGATGCGCCCGGCGTACTGGTTACCACCACGGTCGAACACGACAGCCTCGACGCCGGCGGCCTTGGCGCGCTCGGCGACCAGGGCGCCGACCTGCTTGGCCTGCGCGGACTTGTCGCCCTCGCCACCGCGGATCGACGCGTCCAGGGTGGACGCCGACGCGAGGGTGTGACCCTTCACGTCGTCGATCACCTGGGCGACGATGTTGCGGTTGGAGCGCGTCACGACCAGGCGCGGACGCTCGGCCGTACCGGAGATGTGCTTCCGGATACGAATGTGACGGCGCTTGATGGCAGCACGCTTGTAAGCGTCGCCCTTAGCAATCTTGACACCGTATGCCATGGCTTACTTACCCGCCTTTCCGACCTTGCGGCGGATGACTTCGCCCTCGTACTTGACGCCCTTGGCCTTGTACGGGTCAGGCTTGCGCAGCTTGCGGATGTTGGCCGCAACCTCGCCGACCTTCTGCTTGTCGATGCCCTCGACCGAGAACTTGGTCGGCGACTCGACCTTGAACGAGATGCCCTCGGGCGCCTCGATCAGGATCGGGTGGCTGTAGCCGAGCGAGAACTCCAGGTTGGAGCCCTTCGCCAGGACGCGGTAACCGACACCGCTGATCTCGAGCTTCTTCACGTAACCCTGGGTCACACCGGTGATCATGTTCGCCACCAGCGTGCGGGACAGGCCGTGAAGGGCCTTGTTCTGACGCTCGTCGTTGGGACGGGTGACGTTCAGAACGCCGTCCTCGCCCTTAGCGATCTCGATCGGCGCGACAACGGTGTGGTTCAGGGTGCCCTTGGGGCCCTTCACCGAGACCGTCTGCCCGTCGATGGTGACGTCCACGCCGGCGGGAACCGTGATGGGGAGCTTGCCAATACGCGACATAGCTGTTTCCTCCGTTCCCTTCCGCTACCAGACGTAGGCGAGGACTTCCCCACCCACGCCCTTCTTGCCCGCCTGCTGGCCGGTGAGCAGACCGTGCGACGTGGAGATGATCGCCACGCCCAGGCCGCCGAGCACCTTCGGCAGGTTGGTGGACTTCGCGTACACGCGCAGACCCGGCTTCGAGATCCGCTTGATGCCCGCGATGGAGCGCTCACGGTTCGGACCGAACTTGAGCTCGAGAACGAGGTTCTTGCCGACCTCGGCGTCCTCGACCTTCCAGCCCGTGATGAAGCCCTCCTGCTGGAGGATCTCCGCGATGTGCGACTTGATCTTGCTGTGCGGCATCGCCACGGAGTCGTGGTACGCCGAGTTCGCGTTCCGCAGACGCGTAAGCATGTCTGCGATCGGATCAGTCATGGTCATGAATTGGCCTTCGGCCTCTCTCGCCGGGGTTTCCTGTATGCGCCATCCCTCTCCCCACTCAGTGGCGGGACGGGTGCGGCGCGGGGACCTACGGCGTAGTAAGTCGTACGAGGGCGGCAGGCGCCCAACCACACAAGCCTAAGGCATGTGCGGTGGGCCACCCACCAACCTCATTGCTTACCGAGAGCGTCCGGTAATCCCAACTAGGGGTTTACCAGGAGCTCTTGGTCACGCCCGGCAGCTCGCCACGGTGAGCCATCTCACGAAGGCACACGCGGCAGAGGCCGAACTTGCGGTACACGGAGTGCGGGCGGCCGCAGCGCTGGCAGCGGGTGTAGGCACGCACACCGAACTTGGGCTTACGAGCAGCCTTGGCAATCAGAGCCTTCTTCGCCATCTCGCTTACGCCTCCTTGAAGGGGAAGCCGAGGTGACGGAGAAGGGCACGGCCTTCGGCGTCGTTGGTCGCCGTGGTCACCACGGTGATGTCCATACCCCGGACGCGGTCGATCTTGTCCTGGTCGATCTCGTGGAACATGACCTGCTCGGTGAGACCGAAGGTGTAGTTGCCACGGCCGTCGAACTGCTTGGGGGACAGACCACGGAAGTCGCGGATGCGCGGCAGCGCGAGCGACAGGGTGCGGTCCAGGAACTCCCACATGCGGTCGCCACGGAGCGTGACGTGGGCACCGATCGGCTGACCCTCACGCAGCTTGAACTGCGCGATGGACTTCCGGGCCTTGGTGATGGCCGGCTTCTGACCGGTGATCGTGGTCAGGTCACGGACGGCACCGTCCATGAGCTTGGAGTCACGGGCGGCGTCGCCGACACCCATGTTGACCACGATCTTGACGAGGCCGGGAACCTGCATGACGTTCTCGTACGAGAACTCTTCCTGCAGCTTGCCCTTGATTTCCTCGCGGTACTTCGTCTTGAGACGCGGAGTGGTGGTGGTCGTCATCAGATGTCCTCACCCGTCCGCTTGGCAACGCGGATCTTGTTGCCCTCGTCGTCGAAGCGGTAACCGACGCGCGTGACGACCTTGTTGCCGTCCTTCTCCACGACCAGCTGGACGTTGGAGACATGGACGGGGGCCTCGGTGGTCACGATGCCGCCGGCCTGGGAGCCGCTGGCGGTCGGGCCGGCCTTCGTGTGCTTCTTGACCCGGTTGACACCCTCGACCAGGACGCGCTCCTCGCGCGGGTAAGCGGCAATGACCTTGCCCTGCTTGCCCTTGTCCTTACCGGTGATGACCTGGACCAGGTCGCCCTTCTTGATCTTCATGCTTACAGCACCTCCGGCGCGAGCGAGATGATCTTCATGAACTTCTTCTCGCGCAGCTCACGGCCGACCGGGCCGAAGATGCGGGTGCCGCGAGGGTCGCCGTCGTTCTTCAGAATGACGGCGGCGTTCTCGTCGAAGCGGATGTACGAGCCGTCCGGACGGCGGCGCTCCTTGACGGTGCGAACGATGACCGCCTTGACGACGTCACCCTTCTTCACGTTGCCACCGGGGATTGCGTCCTTGACGGTGGCGACGATGACGTCACCGATGCCCGCGTAGCGGCGACCCGAGCCACCGAGAACACGGATGGTGAGGATTTCCTTCGCACCCGTGTTGTCGGCGACGCGAAGTCGCGACTCCTGCTGGATCACGTCTATCTCCTGTTTGTCTGCCGGTTCCCGGCAGGGGCTTCACTCCAGGGAGTCGGGCCCCTGCCGAGCCTGGCGGAACTGATCCGAGGGGAAACCCCCTCGGACGGAACTATTGGGAATTCCCTTGCGGGAATTACCTACTTGGCCTTCTCGAGGATCTCGACGACGCGCCAGCGCTTGGTCGCCGACAGCGGACGCGTCTCCATCAGGAGGACGCGGTCGCCGACGCCGGCAGCGTTCTGCTCGTCGTGCGCCTTGAGCTTGTTCGTACGGCGGATGACCTTGCCGTACAGCGCGTGCTTGACGCGGTCCTCGACAGCGACGACGACGGTCTTGTCCATCTTGTCGCTGACGACCAGACCCTCACGGGTCTTGCGGAAGCCGCGGGCGGCCTTCGTCTCTTCAGTCACGTTGCTCTCGCTCATCAGGCGCTCTCCACCGTCTCGATGCCCAGCTCGCGCTCACGCATCAGGGTGTAGATCCGCGCGATGTCCTTACGGACGGCCTTCAGCCGACCGTGGTTCTCGAGCTGACCCGTCGCCGCCTGGAAGCGGAGGTTGAACAGCTCTTCCTTGGCCTCGCGGAGCTTGTTGAGGAGCTCCTCGTTGCCCAGCTCGCGGAGCTCGGACGCCTTGGTACCGGCCGACATCACGCTTCACCTGCCTCGCGCTTGACGATCCGGCACTTCATCGGCAGCTTGTGGGCCGCACGAGTCAGAGCCTCACGCGCAATCTTCTCGTTCGGGTAGGACAGCTCGAACATGACCCGGCCCGGGTGCACGTTGGCGACCCACCACTCGGGCGAACCCTTACCGGAACCCATGCGGGTCTCGGCGGGCTTCTTCGTCAGCGGGCGGTCCGGGTAGATGTTGATCCAGACCTTGCCGCCACGCTTGATGTGGCGGGTCATCGCGATACGAGCCGCCTCGATCTGGCGGTTGGTCACGTACGCCGGAGTCATGGCCTGGATGCCGTACTCGCCGAACGCAACCGTCGTACCACCCTTGGCCATACCGCGGCGCTTGGGGTGGTGCTGCTTGCGGTGCTTGACCCTACGGGGGATCAGCATTTCGGTCAGGCCTCCGTTCCGGTGCTCTCAGCCGGAGCGGCAGCGGCGGCGGGAGCCTCGGCCTTGGGGGCCTCGGCAGCCGGCGCGGACTGCTGCTGCGGCTTGCGACCGCGACCGCCACGCTCGCCACCACGGCCACCACGGGCCGGGCGGTCGTTGCCACCACGGGCCGGGCGGTTGCCGGCGCGGGCAGCGGCGTTCTCGGCGCGGACCTCGGCGATGTTCTTGACGTCGCCCTTGTAGATCCAGACCTTCACGCCGATGCGGCCGAAGGTCGTCTTGGCCTCGAAGAAGCCGTAGTCCACGTTCGCGCGGAGCGTGTGCAGGGGCACACGGCCCTCGCGGTAGAACTCCGAGCGGGACATCTCGGCGCCGCCGAGACGGCCACCGCACTGGATCTTGATGCCCTTGGCGCCCGCCTTCATCGCCGACTGCATGCTCTTGCGCATGGCACGACGGAAGGAGACACGGGAGGACAGCTGCTCCGCGACGGCCTGGGCCACGAGCTGAGCGTCCGTCTCGGGGTTCTTGACCTCGAGGATGTTCAGCTGGACCTGCTTGCCCGTGAGCTTCTCGAGGTCACCGCGGATGCGGTCGGCCTCGGCGCCACGGCGGCCGATGACGATGCCGGGACGAGCGGTGTGGATGTCCACACGCACGCGGTCACGGGTGCGCTCGATCTCCACCTTCGAGATGCCGGCGCGCTCCATGCCGGACGTCATCATCCGACGGATGGCGACGTCTTCCTTGACGTAGTCCTTGTACAGCTTGTCGGCGTACCAACGGGACTTGAAGTCCGTCGTGACACCGAGCCGGAACCCGTGCGGGTTTACCTTCTGGCCCATTACCGGGTTCCTTCCTTGCTGCTGACGACCACGGTGATGTGGCTGGTCCGCTTACGGATCCGGTAGGCACGGCCCTGGGCGCGCGGACGGAACCGCTTCAGGGTCGGGCCCTCATCGACGAACGCCTCGCTGATGAACAGCGACGAAGCGTCCGTGTGGTCGTAGTTGTGTGCAGCGTTGGCGATGGCGCTGTCCAGCACCTTGCCAACCGGCACGCTCGCGGCCTGCGGGGCGAAACGCAGGACCGCCTGAGCCTCCGTGGCATCCATGCCACGGATGAGGTCCACCACGCGGCGGGCCTTCATGGGCGTGACGCGGATGTACCGCGCCTGGGCCCTGGCTTCCATGGTTGTCCCTTCGGTGTTAGTCACAGTCGTTCACACCCCGCTTAGCGGCGCTTCGACTTGCGGTCGTCCTTGACGTGGCCGCGGAAGGTGCGGGTCGGCGAGAACTCGCCGAGCTTGTGGCCGACCATCGACTCGGTGACGAACACCGGGATGTGGGTCTTGCCGTTGTGCACCGCGAGCGTGTGGCCAAGCATGGCCGGCACGATCATCGAGCGTCGGGACCAGGTCTTGATGACGTTTTTGGTGCCTGCTTCGTTCTGGGCGTCCACCTTCTTGATCAGGTGGTCGTCGACGAAGGGCCCCTTCTTCAGACTACGAGGCATCTCAACCCGTCCTTAGCGCTTCTTGTTCGTCTTGCGGCGGCGGACGATGTACTTGTTGCTCGCCTTGTTGCGATCACGAGTACGCATTTCCTTCTTGCCCCAGGGCGACACCGGGTGACGACCACCCGAGGTCTTGCCCTCGCCACCACCGTGGGGGTGGTCAACCGGGTTCATCACGACACCACGCACGGTCGGGCGGACGCCCTTCCAGCGCATGCGGCCGGCCTTGCCCCAGTTGATGTTCGACTGCTCGGCGTTGCCGACCTCGCCGACCGTGGCGCGGCAGCGCACGTCGACCAGGCGGATCTCACCGGACGGCATACGAAGGTGGGCCATCGAGCCCTCCTTCGCCAGCAGCTGCACGGAGGCACCCGCGGAGCGGGCGAACTTGGCGCCACCGCCCGGACGGAGCTCGATCGCGTGGATCGTGGTACCGACCGGGATGTTGCGGAGCGCGAGGTTGTTGCCGGGCTTGATGTCGGCGCCAGGGCCGTTCTCAATCCGGTCACCCTGCGACAGGCCGCGCGGAGCGATGATGTAGCGCTTCTCGCCGTCTGCGTAGTGCAGCAGCGCGATGCGCGCGGTGCGGTTCGGGTCGTACTCGATGTGCGCGACCTTCGCCGGCACGCCGTCCTTGTCGTGACGACGGAAGTCGATCACGCGGTAGGCGCGCTTGTGTCCGCCACCCTGGTGGCGAACGGTCACACGACCGGCGTTGTTACGGCCGCCCTTGCTGTGCAGCGGGCGGACCAGCGACTTCTCCGGCGTGGACCGCGTGACCTCGACGAAGTCGGCGACGGAGGAGCCACGGCGGCCCGGCGTCGTCGGCTTGTACTTGCGGATTCCCATTTCTCAGTCCTCGTCCGATATTCGGACCAGGGCGCTCCGTTAGGAGGCCTGGCCGAAGATGTCGATACGGTCGCCCTCAGCGAGGGTCACGATCGCGCGCTTGGAGTCGGCACGCTTGCCGAAACCGGTGCGGGTGCGCTTGCGCTTGCCCTGGCGGTTGAGCGTGTTGACGCCGGTGACCTTGACCGAGAAGACCGCCTCGACGGCCTGCTTGATCTGGGTCTTGTTGGCGCCCGGCGCGACGACGAAGGTGTACTTGCCCTCGTCGAGCAGCGCGTAGCTCTTCTCCGAGACGACCGGCTTGATGAGGACGTCACGGGGGTCCGTGAAGCTCTTGCTCAGCGGCGTCTCAACGGTGTTCTTGCCCTCGGCGGCGTGGCGACGCGCCTTGGCGACGCGCGCGGCCTTGGCGGCCTTGGCCGCCTTCGAGGCGATAGCGGGGTGACGGATAGCCATCAGGCCTCGCTCCCTTCGGTGTCAGCGGCCTTGGGGCCAGACACGAAGGACTCCAGCGCGGCCTGGGTGAAGACCACGTCGTCCGAGACGAGAACGTCGTACGTGTTGAGCTGGCCCGGCTCCAGGATGTGGACCTGGGGCAGGTTGCGGGCGGACAGCAGCGCTGCCTCGTCCGAGCGCTCGATGACCAGGAGCACGTTCTTGCGCTCACTGATCTTGCCGAGCAGGCTCTTCGCGGCCTTGGTGGAAGGCGTCTCGCCCTCGATCACGCCGGAGACGACGTGGATGCGAGCGTTGCGCGCCCGGTCGGTGAGGGCGTGGCGCAGGGCCGCGGCCTTCATCTTCTTCGGGGTCCGCTGCGAGTAGTCACGCGGCACGGGGCCGTGGACGACGCCACCGCCGGCGAACTGCGGAGCGCGGGTCGAGCCCTGACGGGCGCGGCCGGTGCCCTTCTGGCGGTACGGCTTCTTGCCACCACCGCGGACTTCGCCACGGGTCTTGGTCTTGTGCGTGCCCTGACGGGCAGCGGCCAGCTGGGCGACAACGACCTGGTGGATCAGCGGGATGCTGACCTTCTCGACGTCGAAGATCTCCGCGGGGAGCTCGACGGTCCCGGCCTTGTCGCCTGCCGGCGAAAGGATGTCAATGGTGCTCATCGGTTCCTCAAGCCCCCTTGGCCGCGGTACGGACCAGGACGAGGCCGCCGTTCGGACCGGGAACCGCTCCCTTGATGAGGAGCAGGCCCTTCTCCGCGTCAACGGCGTGAACGGTCAGGTTCTGGGTGGTGACCCGCTCGTTGCCCATGCGGCCCGCCATGCGGAGGCCCTTGAACACACGGCCCGGGGTGGCGCAGCCACCGATGGAACCGGGCGAGCGGTGCTTGCGCTGGGTGCCGTGGCTGGAGCCGAGGCCACCGAAGTTGTGGCGCTTCATGACACCGGCGAAGCCCTTGCCCTTGCTCTTGCCGGTCACGTCGACCTTGACGCCGGACTCGAAGGTCTCAGCGGTCAGCTCCTGGCCGAGGGTGTACTCGCTGGCGTCAGCGGTACGGATCTCGACGAGGTGGCGACGGGGGGTCACGTCGGCCTTGGCGAAGTGGCCCTTGAGGGGCTTGTTCACCTTGCGCGGGTCGATCTCGCCGAAGGCGATCTGGACCGACTCGTAGCCGTCGGAGTCATTCGTACGGACCTGGGTAACGACACAGGGCCCGGCCTTGACGACGGTGACGGGAACAACGCGGTTGTTCTCGTCCCACACCTGCGTCATGCCGAGCTTCTCGCCCAGGATGCCCTTGATCTGCTTGCTCATTCTCAGATCACCGGCCCTCAGAGCTTGATCTCGATGTCGACACCGGCCGGGAGGTCGAGTCGCATCAGAGAGTCAACGGTCTTGGGGGTCGGGTCGAGGATGTCGATCAGGCGCTTGTGCGTGCGCATCTCGAAGTGCTCGCGAGAGTCCTTGTACTTGTGCGGCGACTTGATGACGCAGTACACGTTCTTCTCAGTGGGCAGCGGCACCGGGCCCGCGACCGACGCACCAGTGCGGGTCACCGTCTCGACGATCTTCTTCGCCGAGGAGTCGATGACCTCGTGGTCGTAGGCCTTGAGCCGGATGCGGATCTTCTGTCCCGCCATGGCTACTTAGTAGTCCTTTGTCTCGAACGCTCTGGCCCCCGGAAGGCCCTGTTTTCTACTTCCATCCGACCCACGCGGTCGGGCGTGTCGCAGTCCCGCTCACACAGATCTCCCGAAGGATTTCCCTGCTAGGGGCTGCGGCCCTGATGACCGCGGGTCCGGGGGAAGAAACCCACCGGGTGCCTGGTCGAGCCACCTTGCCGCACTTCCCGGAAGATTCCCGTACGTCCGCCACAGTGCTGCCTTACGACAGATATGGCGACGAGTACCGTGGGACTCGCTTCCAGTCCTCCCGGCGGGAGGCGCGCAGCATCGGCACTCAACCGAGCAACCTGAACAGTGTGCCATACCTGGGACGACGAAGGCCAATCGAGCCGCTTGTCAAGCGGCGCGCCAGCCCCGCCCCGCCCGGACACGACAAGAGGCCCCACCCGCCGTAATGGCGAGTGGGGCCTCTTGCTGCGCTCAGTTCAGAGCAGCCGGGTCTCCCCGACCAACAAGCAAGGAGTACTTACTTGGTGATCTTGGTGACCTGGCCGGCGCCGACGGTCCGGCCACCCTCACGGATGGCGAACTTCAGGCCCTCCTCCATGGCGACGGGCTGGATGAGCTCCACCTTCATCTCGGTGTTGTCACCCGGCATGACCATCTCGGTGCCCTCGGGGAGGGTCACGACGCCGGTCACGTCCGTCGTACGGAAGTAGAACTGCGGGCGGTAGTTGTTGAAGAACGGGGTGTGACGGCCACCCTCGTCCTTCGACAGGATGTACGCCTGCGCCTCGAACTCGGTGTGCGGGGTGACCGAGCCCGGCTTGATGATGACCTGGCCGCGCTCGACGTCCTCGCGCTTGATGCCACGGAGGAGCAGACCGACGTTCTCACCGGCCTGGCCCTCGTCGAGCAGCTTGCGGAACATCTCGATGCCGGTGACCGTGGTGGTGGTCTTCTCGGTCTTGATGCCGATGATGTCGACGGTCTCGTTGACCTTGAGGACACCACGCTCGATACGACCGGTGACGACGGTGCCACGACCGGTGATCGTGAAGACGTCCTCGATCGGCATCAGGAACGGCTTGTCGACGTCACGCTCGGGCTGCGGGATGGACTCGTCGACGGCCTTCATCAGGTCGAGGACGGACTTGCCCCACTCGGCGTCGCCCTCGAGCGCCTTGAGCGCCGAGACCTTGACGACCGGGACGTCGTCGCCCGGGAACTCGTACTCGGAGAGCAGCTCACGGACCTCGAGCTCGACGAGCTCCAGGATCTCCTCGTCGTCCACCATGTCGGCCTTGTTCAGGGCGACGACGATGTACGGAACGCCGACCTGGCGGGCCAGGAGCACGTGCTCCTTGGTCTGCGGCATCGGGCCGTCGGTGGCCGCGACCACGAGGATGGCGCCGTCCATCTGCGCCGCACCCGTGATCATGTTCTTGATGTAGTCGGCGTGACCGGGGCAGTCGACGTGAGCGTAGTGACGCGCCTCGGTCTGGTACTCGACGTGCGCGATGGAGATCGTGATACCGCGCTGGCGCTCCTCGGGAGCCTTGTCGATCTGGTCGAAGGCCGAGGCCTCGTTCAGGTCGGGGTACGCGTCGTGCAGCACCTTGGTAATGGCGGCCGTGAGGGTCGTCTTACCGTGGTCGATGTGACCGATGGTGCCGATGTTGACGTGCGGCTTAGTCCGCTCGAACTTCGCCTTCGCCACTGGGGTCCTCCTGTGGAGTGGTTCTGTACGCCTTACTTCATCGGCGCCAGGTGATCTTTGCTGGGGTGCCCGGGGCCCGGGCCATTCCGTCCCGGTGGGGGCTGGAATGACCCGGAAGCTCCGGAGTCAAGCCTAAAGCGTGTACTCGGGTGAGTTACTCGCCCTTGGCCTTCGCGATGATCTCCTCGGCGACGTTCCGCGGAACCTCGGCGTAGGAGTCGAACTGCATCGAGTAGCTTGCGCGACCCGACGTCTTGCTGCGGAGGTCTCCGACGTAGCCGAACATCTCCGAGAGGGGCACGAGGCCCTTCACGACGCGAGCGCCGCTGCGCTCCTCCATGGCCTGGATCTGGCCACGGCGGGAGTTGATGTCGCCGATGACGTCGCCCATGTAGTCCTCGGGCGTGGTGACCTCGACGGCCATCATCGGCTCGAGCAGCACGGGGCTGGCCTTGCGCGCGGCCTCCTTGAAGGCCTGCGAACCGGCGATCTTGAAGGCGAGCTCGGAGGAGTCGACCTCGTGGTAGGCACCGTCGAGAAGCGTGACGCGGACGCCCGTCATCTCGTAGCCCGCCAGGATGCCGAACTGCATGGCCTCCTGCGCACCCGCGTCCACCGACGGGATGTACTCCCGGGGGATGCGGCCACCGGTGACCTTGTTCACGAACTCGTACGAGGCATCGCCGTCGACGATGGGCTCGATCGCGATCTGCACCTTGGCGAACTGACCGGTACCACCGGTCTGCTTCTTGTGGGTGTAGTCCACGCGCTCGACGGCCTTGCGGATCGTCTCGCGGTACGCCACCTGCGGCTTGCCGACGTTCGCCTCGACGCGGAACTCGCGCTTCATGCGGTCGACGAGCACCTCGAGGTGAAGCTCGCCCATACCACCGATGATGGTCTGGCCGGTCTCCTCGTCCGAGTGGACCTGGAAGGAGGGGTCCTCCTCCGAGAGACGCTGGATGGCGACACCCAGCTTCTCCTGGTCACCCTTGGACTTCGGCTCGATGGCGACCTGGATGACCGGGGCCGGGAAGTCCATGGACTCCAGGATGACCGGGGCCTTGTCGTCACAGAGCGTCTCGCCCGTGGTGGTCTGCTTCAGACCCATGACGGCGACGATGTCACCGGCGCCCACCGACTCGATCTCCTCACGCTTGTTCGCGTGCATGCGGTAGATCTTGCCGATGCGCTCCTTCTTGCCCTTGACGGAGTTCAGCACCGCGGTGCCGGAGTCCAGGCGACCGGAGTAGATCCGGACGAAGGTGAGCTTGCCGAGGTGCGGGTCGCTCGCGATCTTGAACGCGAGGGCCGACAGCGGCTCGTCGTCGGACGGCTTGCGCTTGACGACCTGCTCCGGGTCCTTCACGTCGTGGCCCTCGATGGCCTCGACGTCCAGGGGGGAGGGCAGGTAGCGCACGACGGCGTCGAGCAGGGGCTGGACGCCCTTGTTCTTGAACGCGGTGCCACAGAAGACCGGGGTCACCGTGGTGTCCCCGCCCTTGCCGGAGGCGATGGTGATGCGACGGATGGCCGCGTACAGCTGCTCCTCGGTGGGCTCCTGGCCCTCCAGGTACAGCTCCATCATCTGCTCGTCGTTCTCGGCGACGGCCTCGAGCAGCTTGCCGCGGTACTCCTCGGCAGCCTCGGTGTGCGTCTCCGGGATGTCGACGATGTCGTAGGCCTCGCCCATCTTGGTCTCGGCGGACCAGACGAAGGCCTTCATCGTGACGAGGTCGACGACACCCTTGAAGTCAGCCTCCGCGCCGATGGGCAGCTGCATGACGATCGGGGTCGCACCGAGGCGGTCGACGATCATGTCGACGCAGCGGTGGAACTCGGCACCCGTGCGGTCGAGCTTGTTGACGAAGCAGATGCGCGGGACGCCGTAGCGGTCCGCCTGACGCCACACGGTCTCGGACTGGGGCTCAACGCCGGCGACACCGTCGAACACCGTGACAGCACCGTCGAGCACGCGGAGCGAACGCTCCACCTCGACCGTGAAGTCGACGTGCCCGGGGGTGTCAATGATGTTGATCGTGTGGTCGACGTCGTTCAGCGGCCAGTGACAGGTGGTGGCAGCAGAGGTGATCGTGATGCCACGCTCCTGCTCCTGCTCCATCCAGTCCATCGTGGCGGCGCCGTCGTGGACCTCACCGATCTTGTACGAGACACCGGTGTAGAACAGGATCCGCTCGGTGGTCGTCGTCTTGCCCGCGTCGATGTGAGCCATGATGCCGATGTTGCGCACCTTGGCCAGGTCAAGTGAAGTGGTAGCCATATCGGCTCAGTCTTCTCTCGGTCTCGATGTGGGTAGCGACTACCAGCGGTAGTGCGCGAAGGCCTTGTTGGACTCGGCCATCTTGTGGGTGTCCTCGCGCTTCTTCACAGCGGCACCGAGGCCGTTGGAGGCGTCAAGGAGTTCGTTGAGCAGACGCTCGGTCATGGTCTTCTCGCGACGGGCGCGGGAGTAGCCCACCAGCCAGCGCAGGGCCAGCGTGTTGGCGCGACCGGGCTTGACCTCGATCGGCACCTGGTAGGTGGCGCCACCGACGCGGCGGGACTTGACCTCGAGGGTCGGCTTGATGTTCTCGAGCGCGCGCTTCAGCGTGATGACCGGGTCGTTGCCCGTCTTCTCACGCAGACCCTCCATGGCGCCGTAGACGATGCGCTCGGCGGTGGAGCGCTTGCCGTTCAGCAGCACCTTGTTGATGAGGGAGGTCACCAGAGGAGAGCCGTAGACCGGGTCGATGATGACCGGGCGCTTCGGGGCGGGGCCCTTACGAGGCATTCTTACTTCTCCTTCTTGGCGCCGTAGCGGCTGCGGGCCTGCTTGCGGTTCTTGACACCCTGGGTGTCGAGGGAACCCCGGATGATCTTGTAGCGAACACCGGGCAGGTCCTTCACACGGCCGCCGCGCACGAGCACGATGGAGTGCTCCTGCAGGTTGTGTCCCTCACCCGGAATGTAGGCCGTGACCTCGATGCCGGAGGTCAGACGCACACGCGCGACCTTACGGAGGGCCGAGTTCGGCTTCTTCGGGGTGGTCGTGAACACACGCGTGCAGACGCCACGACGCTGAGGGGAACCCTCGAGTGCGGGCGTCTTGTTCTTCTCGACCTTGTCCTGCCGGCCCTTACGGACCAGCTGCTGGATCGTAGGCACTACTTCTCCGGTTTCTGTGTGCCGAATAGTAAAGCTAACCTGGAACGTCGCCGACCCACGCGGTCGGGTGTGTCGAATGCTGCAGACCCCCGCTGAAAGGCGGGAAGGGCGCAGATTGCGGTGGCCGGATCGGACTCACGTTGCGGTTGAAGACACGCGCGCGAGCCCAGGCACACCCCAGGCACAAGGTCTGAGCGTACCTACCTCATTGGCTGCGGTCAAAACAAATACCCCGCACCCGGGACACGCCGGGCAGCCGCCCCCTCAGCCCGAAGCGGCCGAAACGATGAGCAGCAACAGCAGCGCCCACCCCGCGATCGCCAGCCAGCCCAAGGCCAGACCGGCCACCGCCTGGCCGTCGCCGTTCTCGTGGGTGCGGCGGATCTCGGCGCGGGCCATGTGGCCGAGGACGACCGCGGGCACGGCCGAGGCGCCGAAGGTGAAGAACGTCGCAATCCCGCACACCATCGCCGCGGTGGCCTTGCCGTTCGTGGGCGCCGCGGGCATGAAGGTGGCCGGCACCGCCATCGGGGCCTGCTGGACGGCGGCCGGGCCCTGCGGCAGGTCGGCGACGAGGAGGCCCAGCTCCCCCACCGTGCGGGCCTGGTACGCGCGCTCGACCCGGCGCTCGTACTCCTCCTTCTGCAGGCGTCCCTCGGCGAAGCCCGCGCGCAGCACGTCGACGGCGCGCTCGCGGTCGGAGTGGGCGGCCAGCATCGACGGCTGGCCCTGGGCCGGCCGCATGGCGGGCAGTCCCTGATGGGGCGGCCAGGCCCCCGGCTGCCACGACGGATCCGTCATGCGTGCCTCCCCCGCACGTTGTGTGCCCTCCATCATGCGCCAACGCGCCGCGGGGCGGCCACCCGACCTTCGTCGGACGACCGCCCCGCGGTGATGCGCTGTGCGCTCTTACTGGTTGTACGGACCGTAGTCGTAGTCCTCCAGCGGCACGGCCTGACCCGAACCCGTCCCGAAGGGCGAGTAGTCGATGTCGTCGTAGCCGACGGCCGAGTACATCGCGGCCTTGGCCTCCTCGGTCGGCTCGACCCGGATGTTGCGGTAGCGGGAGAGACCCGTACCGGCCGGGATGAGCTTACCGATGATGACGTTCTCCTTGAGGCCGATGAGGCTGTCGGACTTGGCGTTGATCGCCGCATCCGTCAGGACTCGGGTCGTCTCCTGGAAGGAGGCGGCCGACAGCCAGGACTCCGTCGCCAGCGAGGCCTTGGTGATACCCATCAGCTGCGGACGGCCGGAGGCGGGGTGACCGCCCTCGGTGACCACACGACGGTTCTCGGTCTCGAACTTCGAGCGCTCCACGAGCTCGCCGGGCAGCAGCTCGGCGTCGCCGGACTCGATGATCGTCACGCGGCGCAGCATCTGCCGGATGATGATCTCGATGTGCTTGTCGTGGATCGACACGCCCTGCGAGTTGTAGACCTTCTGGACCTCTCCGACCAGGTGGACCTGGACGGCGCGCTGGCCGAGGATCCGGAGCACGTCGTGCGGGTTGGTGGCACCCACGGTCAGCTTCTGGCCGACCTCGACGTGGTCGCCCTCGCCCACCAGGAGACGGGCACGCTTCGAGATCGGGAACGCCGTCTCGTCGCTGCCGTCGTCCGGGGTGACGACGAGCTTCTTGGTCTTCTCGGTCTCCTCGATGCGGACGCGGCCCGCGGCCTCGGAGATCGGGGCGACACCCTTCGGCGTACGGGCTTCGAAGAGCTCGACGACTCGGGGCAGACCCTGGGTGATGTCGTCACCGGCCACACCACCGGTGTGGAAGGTACGCATCGTCAGCTGCGTGCCGGGCTCACCGATGGACTGGGCGGCGATGATGCCGACCGCCTCACCGATGTCGACCAGCTTGCCGGTGGCGAGCGAACGGCCGTAGCAGAAGGCACAGGTGCCGACCGCGGACTCACAGGTCAGGACCGAGCGGGTCTTGACCTCCTCGACGCCGTTGGCGACCAGGGCGTCGATGAGCACGTCACCGAGGTCGACGTTGGCCGGCGCAATGACCTTGCCGTCGATGACGACGTCCTCGGCCAGCATGCGGGCGTACACGGACGTCTCGACGTTCTCCGTCTTGCGGAGCACGCCGTCCTCGCCACGGACCGCGATCTTCAGCTTCAGACCGCGCTCGGTGCCACAGTCCTCCTCGCGAATGATGACGTCCTGGGAGACGTCGACCAGACGACGGGTGAGGTAACCGGAGTCGGCGGTACGAAGGGCGGTGTCCGCGAGACCCTTACGGGCACCGTGCGTCGAGATGAAGTACTCGAGCACGGACAGGCCCTCGCGGAACGAGGCCTTGATCGGACGCGGGATGGTCTCGTTCTTCGCGTTCGACACCAGACCACGCATACCGGCGATCTGCCGCATCTGCATCATGTTTCCTCGGGCACCCGAGTCAACCATCATGAAGATGGGGTTGGTCTTGGGGAAGTTCGCGTTCATCGCCTCGGCGACCTCGTTGGTCGCCTTGGTCCAGATCGCGATGAGCTCCTGCGTGCGCTCTTCCTTGGTGATCAGACCGCGCTCGTACTGCTTCTGGACCTTCTCGTCCTGCGCCTCGTAGCCCGCGACGATCGCCTTCTTGGCCTCGGGGACCACGACGTCGGAGATGGCCACGGTGACACCGGAACGGGTCGCCCAGTAGAAGCCCGCCGCCTTCAGGTTGTCGAGCGTCGCCGCCACGATGACCTTGGGGTAGCGCTCGGCCAGGTCGTTGACGATCTCGGAGAGCTGCTTCTTGCCCACCGAGTAGTCGACGAACGGGTAGTCCTCGGGCAGCAGCTCGTTGAAGAGCGCGCGGCCCAGGGTCGTCCGCAGCCGGAAGCTGTCGCCCTGCTGGTACGTGCCGCCGAGGGCGTCGTCGCCGTCCTCGTCGACCGGCGGGGTCCAGCCGCGGGGCGGGAAGGTGCCCACCGGGAAGCGGATGTCGACCTTTGCCTGGAGCGAGAGCTCCTTGGCGTCGAACGCCATGATCGCCTCGGCCGTGGAGCCGAAGGACCGGCCCTCGCCCTTGACCTCGCGCTCCTCCTCGTCCGTGGTGAGGAAGAAGAGGCCGAGCACCATGTCCTGGGTGGGCATGGTGACGGGGCGGCCGTCGGCGGGCTTGAGGATGTTGTTCGAGGACAGCATCAGGATGCGGGCCTCGGCCTGCGCCTCCGCGGAGAGCGGCAGGTGCACGGCCATCTGGTCACCGTCGAAGTCCGCGTTGAACGCGGTGCAGACGAGCGGGTGGATCTGGATGGCCTTGCCCTCGACCAGCTGCGGCTCGAAGGCCTGGATGCCGAGGCGGTGCAGCGTGGGCGCACGGTTCAGGAGAACCGGGTGCTCCGCGATGACCTCTTCCAGGACGTCGTACACGACCGTGCGGCCGCGCTCGACCATCCGCTTGGCGCTCTTGATGTTCTGCGCGTGGTTCAGGTCGACCAGGCGCTTCATCACGAACGGCTTGAAGAGCTCCAGCGCCATGGCCTTGGGCAGACCACACTGGTGCAGCTTCAGCTGCGGACCGACGACGATCACGGAACGCGCGGAGTAGTCCACACGCTTACCGAGCAGGTTCTGACGGAATCGACCCTGCTTGCCCTTCAGCATGTCGCTGAGGGACTTCAGGGGGCGGTTGCCGGGACCGGTGACCGGGCGACCACGACGACCGTTGTCGAAGAGGGCGTCCACGGCCTCCTGGAGCATGCGCTTCTCGTTGTTCACGATGATCTCGGGCGCACCGAGGTCGAGAAGGCGCTTCAGGCGGTTGTTGCGGTTGATGACGCGGCGGTACAGGTCGTTCAGGTCGGAGGTCGCGAAGCGGCCACCGTCCAGCTGCACCATCGGACGCAGGTCCGGCGGGATGACCGGCACGCAGTCGAGCACCATGCCCTTGGGGCTGTTGCTGGTCTGCAGGAACGCGGAGACGACCTTGAGGCGCTTGAGCGCACGGGTCTTCTTCTGGCCCTTGCCGGTGCGGATGATTTCGCGGAGGCGCTCGGCCTCCTCGTCGAGGTCGAAGGACTCCAGGCGCTTCTGCAGCGCCGCGGCACCCATCGAGCCGTCGAAGTACGTGCCGAAGCGGTCACGCAGCTCGCGGTAGAGCAGCTCGTCGCCCTCCAGGTCCTGGACCTTGAGGTTCTTGAAGCGGTTCCACACCTCGTCGAGACGGTCGATCTCGCGCTGCGCACGGTCGCGCAGCTGCTTCATCTCGCGCTCGGCACCTTCGCGCACCTTGCGGCGCACGTCGGCCTTGGCGCCCTCGGCCTCCAGCTCGGCCAGGTCGGTCTCGAGCTTCTTGGCGCGGGCCTCGAGGTCCGCGTCGCGGCGGTTCTCGATCTGCTGGCGCTCCACGGAGACGTGCGCCTCCAGGGAGGGCAGGTCGCGGGTGCGGCGCTCCTCGTCCACGAACGTGATCATGTACGCGGCGAAGTAGATGACCTTCTCGAGGTCCTTCGGCGCGAGGTCGAGGAGGTAGCCGAGGCGCGACGGGACGCCCTTGAAGTACCAGATGTGCGTGACGGGCGCGGCAAGCTCGATGTGGCCCATCCGCTCACGACGCACCTTGGCGCGAGTGACCTCGACGCCGCAGCGCTCGCAGATGATGCCCTTGAAGCGGACACGCTTGTACTTGCCGCAGTAGCACTCCCAGTCCCGGGTCGGACCGAAGATCTTCTCGCAGAAGAGTCCGTCCTTTTCGGGCTTGAGAGTGCGGTAGTTGATGGTCTCGGGCTTCTTGACCTCGCCGTGGCTCCACTGACGGATGTCGTCAGCGGTGGCCAGACCGATCCGGAGCTCATCGAAGAAGTTGACGTCGAGCACTATGCGTCAATCCCTCTCAGGGTTGTAAGTCTTAGGGGTCTGAAACGGGGGTCCTGGGGCCGGCGGGCTCATCTCTGAACCCGCCGGACTCCCGTCAGACCTCTTCGACGCTGCTCGGCTCGCGCCGGGACAGGTCGATACCGAGCTCCTCCGCCGCGCGGAAGACGTCCTCGTCGGTGTCACGCATCTCGATGGACATGCCGTCCGAGGACAGCACCTCCACGTTGAGGCACAGGGACTGCATTTCCTTGATGAGCACCTTGAAGGACTCGGGAATGCCGGGCTCGGGGATGTTCTCGCCCTTGACGATGGCCTCGTAGACCTTCACGCGGCCGGTCACGTCGTCGGACTTGATCGTCAGCAGCTCCTGGAGGGCGTACGCGGCGCCGTAAGCCTCCAGCGCCCACACCTCCATCTCTCCGAAGCGCTGACCACCGAACTGAGCCTTACCACCCAGCGGCTGCTGGGTGATCATCGAGTACGGACCGGTCGACCGGGCGTGCAGCTTGTCGTCGACCAGGTGGTGGAGCTTGAGGATGTACATGTACCCGACCGAGATCGGGTCCGGGAACGGCTCGCCGGAGCGGCCGTCGAACAGACGCGCCTTGCCGGAGGGAAGCACCATGCGCTCACCGTCCCGGTTCGGGATGGTGTGCTGGAGCAGGCCGGCCAGCTCGTCCTCGCGGGCGCCGTCGAAGACCGGGGTCGCGACGTTGGTGCCCGGGGCGACCGAGTCGGCGCCGATCGCCTGCAGGCGCTGCGCCCACTCGTCCCCGAGCCCGGAGACGTCCCAGCCGCGGCTGGCGAGCCAGCCGAGGTGGATCTCCAGGACCTGTCCCGGGTTCATTCGGGACGGGACACCCAGCGGGTTGAGGATGATGTCGACCGGAGTTCCGTCCTCGAGGAACGGCATGTCCTCGATGGGCAGGATCTTCGAGATGACGCCCTTGTTGCCGTGACGGCCGGCGAGCTTGTCACCGTCGGTGATCTTGCGCTTCTGCGCCACGTACACGCGCACCAGCTGGTTCACACCGGGGGGAAGCTCGTCGCCCTCCTCGCGGTCGAAGACGCGGACGCCGATGACCTTGCCGATCTCGCCGTGCGGGACCTTCAGGGAGGTGTCGCGGACCTCGCGGGCCTTCTCACCGAAGATCGCGCGGAGCAGGCGCTCCTCCGGCGTCAGCTCGGTCTCGCCCTTGGGCGTGACCTTGCCGACGAGGATGTCGCCGGCGACGACCTCGGCACCGATCCGGATGATGCCGCGCTCGTCGAGGTCGGCGAGGACCTCCTCGGAGACGTTCGGGATGTCCCGGGTGATCTCCTCCGGGCCGAGCTTGGTGTCACGGGCGTCGACCTCGTGCTCCTCGATGTGGATCGAGGAGAGGACGTCGTCCTGCACGAGGCGCTGCGACAGGATGATCGCGTCCTCGTAGTTGTGACCCTCCCACGGCATGAACGCCACGAGCAGGTTCTTGCCGAGGGCCATCTCGCCCTCTTCGGTGGCCGGACCGTCGGCGAGGACCTGGCCCTCGATGACGCGGGCACCCTCCTCGACGACGACCTTCTGGTTCACCGAGGTGCCCTGGTTGGACCGGGAGAACTTGGCGACGCGGTACGTGGTGTACGTGCCGTCGTCGTTGGTGACCGTGACGTAGTCCGCGGAGACCTCCTGGACCACACCCGCCTTCTCGGCCTTGATCACGTCACCGGCGTCGACCGCGCAGCGGTACTCCATGCCGGTGCCGACGAGGGGGGCCTCGGCGGTGATCAGCGGCACGGCCTGACGCATCATGTTCGCGCCCATGAGGGCACGGTTGGCGTCGTCGTGCTCGAGGAAGGGGATCATGGCGGTCGCGACCGACACCATCTGGCGCGGCGAGACGTCCATGTAGTCCACGTCGGAACCGGCGACGTAGTCGACCTCGCCACCACGGCGGCGGACCAGGACGCGGTTCTCGGCGAACCGGAGGTCATCGGTCAGCGGCGCGTTGGCCTGGGCGATGACGAACCGGTCCTCCTCGTCGGCGGTCAGGTAGTCCACCTCGTCGGTGACCTGGTCGTCGACGACCTTGCGGTACGGCGTCTCGACGAAGCCGAACGCGTTCACACGGCCGTAGGAGGCCAGCGAACCGATCAGACCGATGTTCGGGCCTTCGGGCGTCTCGATCGGGCACATGCGGCCGTAGTGAGACGGGTGCACGTCACGGACCTCGAAGCCGGCCCGCTCACGGGAGAGACCACCCGGGCCAAGAGCCGACAGACGGCGCTTGTGGGTGAGACCCGACAGCGGGTTGTTCTGGTCCATGAACTGCGACAGCTGGCTGGTGCCGAAGAACTCCTTGATGGAGGCGACGACCGGCCGGATGTTGATCAGCGTCTGCGGCGTGATCGCCTCGACGTCCTGCGTCGTCATGCGCTCACGCACGACGCGCTCCATACGAGCCAGACCCGTGCGGACCTGGTTCTGGATGAGCTCGCCGACGTTGCGCAGGCGGCGGTTGCCGAAGTGGTCGATGTCGTCGGTCTCGACGACGATGCCCACACCGCTGTCACCGACGGTCTCGGTCTCACCGGCGTGCAGCTTCACCAGGTACTTGATCGAGGCGATGATGTCCTCGACCGTCAGGACGCCCGCGTCGAGCGGCGCGTCCGCACCCAGCTTCTTGTTGACCTTGTAGCGGCCGACCTTCGCGAGGTCGTAGCGCTTCGGGTTGAAGTACAGGTTCTCGAGCAGCGTCTGCGCGGCCTCGCGGGTCGGCGGCTCGCCCGGACGGAGCTTGCGGTAGATGTCGAGCAGCGCGTCGTCCTGGCCCTGGGTGTGGTCCTTCTCCAGGGTGGCGCGCATCGACTCGTACTCGCCGAACTCCTCGAGGATCTGCTCGGTGGTCCAGCCGAGAGCCTTCAGGAGCACGGTGACCGACTGCTTGCGCTTGCGGTCGATGCGGACACCGACCATGTCGCGCTTGTCGATCTCCATCTCCAGCCAGGCACCCCGGGACGGGATGATCTTGGCGGAGAAGATGTCCTTGTCGGACGTCTTGTCGATCGAGGAGTCGAAGTAGACGCCGGGCGAACGGACCAGCTGCGACACCACGACACGCTCGGTGCCGTTGATGACGAAGGTGCCCTTGTTCGTCATGAGCGGGAAGTCGCCCATGAAGACCGTCTGGGACTTGATCTCACCGGTCTCGTTGTTGGTGAACTCGGCGGTGACGAAGAGCGGGGCGGCGAACGTGAAGTCGCGCTCCTTGCACTCGTCGATCGAGTTCTTCGGGGGCTCGAAACGGTGGTCGCGGAAGGTCAGCGACATCGACCCGGAGAAGTCCTCGATCGGGGAGATCTCCTCGAAGATCTCCTCCAGACCGGACTTGGTGGGGACGTCCTGTCCGCTTTCCAGAGCCGCCTCGACACGAGCCTTCCACGCGTCGTTGCCGAGCAGCCAGTCAAAGCTTTCGGTCTGCAGCGCAAGAAGGTTCGGAACCTCGAGGGGCTCCTTGATCTTTGCAAAGGAGATGCGCAGCGGGGCGGTGCTGGCGCCGTTGTTCGTATTCGCGGTCGAGGCAGTGCGCGAGGCGGCCAAGAGGGGGTCCTTCCGAGGGCTCGGACTCACTACGCGCGTACCGGTCCCAAGCTGGCAGAGAGACAGAAATCCCAGGTCAGGGTGGTTTCAGTCCACGGTGCTCAAGCATGGGCATGCCCCTGGTGACGGGCAGGAGGCAGCTAACAGGCAGCGCAAAGGGTCAGTGTAGCCACCTGGCCCACTGATGTCCAGTCCCGGTTTCTGGAGACCCTCGTTGTTCTCAACACCTGCGGCAAGCCACGTCCTCAACGCACATCGATACTGCCCTCTTCGTCACCGATCCATGCCTCGGATGCGGATCGTTGTGACGACGCGTCCTGAGAATTGCGCGCTGCGTGCGGTTCGTCAAGGCCCCCCATGCCCGGACGAGGCTTGGCGTCGTCGCCGTCACGGCCCGTCGCCAGGCACAACGAAGATCACCATACTCGCCGCGACCGACAGCGCAAGGCAGCCGCCGCACACGTACCGGGAACGCCGAAAGGCGACCACCCACATGGGTGATCGCCGTTCGGTGTGTGTGCGTTACAGCCCAGGGCCGCAACCACACGGAAGAGTCAGAAGACTCATGCCACGCGCCCGTGGGCGCGTGGCGAGGTGTTACTTGACCTCGACGGAGGCGCCGGCGCCCTTGAGGGCCTCGGCGGCCTTCTCCGCGGCGTCCTTGGCGACCTTCTCGAGGACCGGCTTCGGGGTGCCGTCGACGAGGTCCTTGGCCTCCTTCAGACCCAGGGAGGTCAGCTCGCGCACGACCTTGATGACCTGGATCTTCTTGTCGCCGGCGCCGGTGAGGATGACGTCGAACTCGTCCTGCTCCTCGGCAGCGGCGTCAGCGGCGCCACCAGCGGCGCCACCGGCGACGACGACCGGCGCGGCAGCGGCGGCGGTGACGTCGAACTTCTCCTCGAAGGCCTTCACGAACTCGGAGAGCTCGATGAGGGTCATCTCCTCGAACTGAGCGAGCAGGTCGTCCTGGCTGAGCTTCGCCATGATGGCGGTCCTTCCACTAATTCGGCGGGTGCCGGATGTACATGAGAGGCGGGCTGTACTAGTGGCCCGCATACGACCGTCGCCTCAGGCGGCGGTCACTGTGCGAGCCGAATTACTCGGCACCGCCCTGCTCGGCCTGCTTGGCGCGAAGCGCGTCCACGGTGCGGACGAGCTTCGACGGGAGCGCCTGGAAGACAGAGGCAGCCTGGGACTGCTTGCCCTTCATGGCACCCGCCAGCTTGCTGAGCAGAACCTCGCGGGACTCGAGGTCCGCAAGCTTCTTGATCTCGTCGGCGGTCAGCGCCTTGCCGTCAAGGACACCGCCCTTGATGACGAGAGAGGGGTTGTCCTTGGCGAAGTCGCGCAGACCCTTCGCCGCCTCGACCGGGTCACCGGTCACGAAGGCGACAGCCGTCGAGCCCTTGAGGTGCTCGTCCAGCTGGATCCCGGCCTCGTTGGCCGCGATCTTGGTCAGCGTGTTCTTCACCACACGGTACTGAGCGTTCTCGCCGAGAGAACGGCGAAGCTCCTTGAGCTGCGCCACGGACAGTCCGGTGTAAGAAGTGACAACAGCAGCGTTGGAGTCGCGCAGCTTCTGCGTGATCTCCTCGACGGCTGCGACCTTGTCGGACGTCGCCATGAGCCTCGGCCTCCTTCCGGGGTGATGATCCTCGACTGACCTTTCGATCAGCCGCGTGTCGCCGGACCGCCTGAATCAGGCACACAGGAAGGGGTTCTGGCACAAAACGAAACGCCCCGGCGCAGGCGCACGGGGCGTGAGCTCGACCTGACGGAGAACCGTCCGGGAGCACTTCCACAGTCACCTACGCGGGTCGTCCGCAGCTTCAGCGGATCCTTCGGCCACCGCGCCCTCTTGCGAGCGCACGGCAACGACCAGCGGTCTTTGGCTTCTGTGGAAGAGTACGCGAACGGATCCGCGTCAGGCAAATCGGGCCGGTCCGGGAGCGATCAGCTCAGCTCTCCAGGCCCTTCATCTCCTTGGCGATGTCCATGACCTGGCTCTTCGGCGGGGCCTCGACGGTCACCGGCTTGTTGTAGTCGAGGAACGTGATGGTCATGTCCAGGGGGCCCTTGTCGGCCTTGCCGCGGGCGCGGAACTGCTTGGTGTGGTCCTCGCCGTCGATCCACATGTCCATCGTGAGCTTGTCAATGCCCATGTCCTCGTACTGCTTGAGGCCCCGCTCGCGGCGCTTCTTGGTGGCCGCGTCCTCGTCCTTCATCAGCTCGCGCAGCCGCTTCATCGTGACCGTGCCGGTGTAGTGCGTGGTCTCGACGCCCTCGACGGTCTCGTCGCCGACCTTCTTCAGGTCCTCGGAGCCGGTCAGGAGGGTGGACTGGTCGGCCGGGTTGTTCTGGGCCTGGGAGGAGACCGAGGTGCCGTTCGGCTTGGCGGCGCCCTTGCCCAGGGACTTGGCCGGGAACTTGATCCAGCTCTTGCCGTCCATCTCCTTGGCCGCTTCCTTGCCGCCGCCGAGGTAGATGCCGCCGTCGACGACCCGGATCTCCGCCTTCTCCGGACCCTGGTCGGGCGCGCTCATCTTCATGCTCATGGCGAGCGGCTCGGCGTTCATGGACGCCTCGGCCTGGACACGCCCGTCCCCCGGGACGCTGCCCTTCATGCGGAACGAGAACGACTTCAGGTCCTCGGTCTTGTCCGCGGCCTTCTTCACGGCCGCCGCGGGCGCCATGTCGCCCCCCGCCTTGTCGGACTTCTCCGACCCGCAGCTGACCGCGCCACCGGCGAGCAGCACGGCGGCGAGCGCGGCGCCCGCGGTTCTCTTGCGTCCCGTACGTACGGAAATGCTCATGACCCCACCCCTAGGAACATTTGGTTCATTTATTGCCCGGCCGAGATTACCCGAAGGTAGGCGGAGCCTTCCTCCGGGTTCTCCGGCGGCCGGGGGAACCAGCGGGGCGGGGCCGTGGCGGTCCTACGTGGTCGGCTGCCTGTTCATCAGGTCCTTGAAGTCGGCCGTGTCGTCGGCCGGGGGCTCCTCGGCGGAGACCTCGGTGCCGTAGTCGCTGTAGTACGCGGTGGCGGAGAGCCGGCCGGTCCTCATCTGGCCGCGCTCGGTCTTCTTCACGAGCAGGTTCTCGTCGTTGACCCAGATGTCGATGGTCTCGGTCGTGATCCCGGCCTGCTCCAACTGCTTCTTCATGTCGGCGAGTTGGGACTCGCTCAGGCCCGAGCTCTGCTCCGCGAGCTCGGCGACGTTCACGGTGCCGGAGTAGTGTGTGGTGTCCACGCCGCGCACCTTCTCCTCGCCGACCTTCTTCACGTCACCGGAGGCGAGCAGCATCTTCACCGACTGGTGCGGCGTGCTGTTCTGCATCGCGTCCTTCATGTACGCGCCCGAGCCGCCGCCGATCCGCTCCAGGTCGTCGTAGGCGTACTTCACCCAGTGCTTGCCGCCGGCCTGGGCGGCGAACTGCTCGCCCATCTTCGCGTAGTAGGCCTCGGGCAGATAGCGGGCCTCCATCGACGTGGTGCCGGCCTGGCGCATCGTCTCCGCCATCTGGCCACCGGTGTACGTGATGGTCATGTTGCCGGTGAGGCCGTCGGCCCAGCCGAGGGCGCCCTCGGCCTTCATCGACATCACGGAGCCCATGGTGGTCTCGGACTCCACCTTGGCCGAATCCGCCTTGTCGGTGGTGTTCTCGATGGTGCGCAGCGCGGCTATGGGGCTGACGCTCAGGCCGCCCTTGCCGGACCCCTTGGCGTTGCCCGAATCCCCCGAGTCCCCCGAGTCGTCCGAGGAGCCGCAGGCCGTGACTCCGCCGGTCAGGGCCGCCGCGGCCGCGACCGCCAGCGCCACGCGTCGCACAGTCGTGCTGTTCATGTCGTCCCACCCCTTGCGTCCATGGAGAGCCAGCACGCTAGCGCAGCCCGCTCGTCCGCGTGTCTCCCGAATCCATCTTCCGTACGCAGCCCATGCGCGTCGCACCGCGCGCACCGGCGCCGCCCGTCCCCCGGGCACGTACCCGAAAAACGGGACGGGCCCCGCACCGGAAATGGTTGCGGGGCCCGTCACATTCGCGCCAGGCGCGGCTGCCGTCAGTTTCAGACGGCGGCCGGGTCCTCCTCGACGAGGAGGTTGCGGGTGCGGTTGGAGTCCAGCGGGATGCCGGGGCCCATCGTCGTGGTGACGGCGGCCTTCTTGATGTAGCGACCCTTGGCGGCCGACGGCTTCAGACGGAGGATCTCCTCCAGGGCCGCGGCGTAGTTCTCCACCAGCTTGGTGTCGTCGAAGGACACCTTGCCGATGATGAAGTGCAGGTTCGAGTGCTTGTCGACGCGGAACTCGATCTTGCCGCCCTTGATGTCGTTGACAGCCTTCACGACGTCGGGGGTGACGGTGCCGGTCTTCGGGTTCGGCATCAGACCACGCGGACCGAGCACGCGGCCGAGGCGGCCGACCTTGCCCATGAGGTCCGGGGTGGCGACGACGGCGTCGAAGTCCAGGCGGCCCTTCGCGACCTCGTCGATCAGCTCGTCGGCGCCGACGATGTCGGCCCCAGCGGCTTCCGCGGCCGCAGCACGGTCACCGGTCGCGAAGACCAGGACCCGGGCGGTCTTGCCGGTGCCGTGCGGGAGGTTCACGGTGCCACGGACCATCTGGTCGGCCTTGCGCGGGTCGACGCCCAGACGCATGGCGACCTCGACGGTGCCGTCGAACTTGGTCGCGGAGGTCTCCTTGGCGAGACGGACGGCCTCGAGCGGGGCGTACAGCTTCTCCCGGTCGATCTTGGCGTCCGCAGCGCGGAGAGTCTTGCTGCGCTTCACTTCTACTCCTGAGGTTCAGGTTTGGAGTTCGTGGTCCGGGCCAGCGCCTGGCCCTGCCACTTGAGGTCACGGGGTCGACTGGGCGACTCCGCCACGTAGGGCTGGGATCAGCCCTCGACCGTGATGCCCATGGAACGGGCGGTGCCGGCGATGATCTTCGACGCGGCGTCCAGGTCGTTCGCGTTGAGGTCGGGCATCTTGGTGGTGGCGATCTCGCGGACCTGCGCCTGGGTGATCTTGGCGACCTTGGTCTTGTGCGGCTCGCCGGAGCCCTTCTCCACGCCCGCGGCCTTGAGGATCATCTTGGCGGCCGGCGGCGTCTTGGTGATGAAGGTGAAGGAACGGTCCTCGTAGACCGTGATCTCCACCGGGATCACCCAGCCACGCTGCGACTCGGTCGCGGCGTTGTACGCCTTGCAGAACTCCATGATGTTCACGCCGTGCTGGCCCAGCGCGGGGCCGACCGGCGGCGCCGGGTTGGCGGCACCGGCCTGGATCTGGAGCTTGATGAGCCCCGTGACCTTCTTCTTCTTGGGAGGCATTGCTCTCTCCGGGTCCTAGTGAGAGTGTTGAGCCGCATCCGTGGCGATGATCATCGATAGTCGCGATCATCCGGATGGAGGCATACCGCACTACGATAACGGGTATCTCTGCGGGGCCCAAACCAGTACTTGCGCAGACCGTGGGCCCCACCCCTCCCGGAGTGGGGCCCACGGCCCTCCGCACCCGGCTGCGACCACCGGGCAGCGGGTGCGCTCAGCAGCGCTTGGACGTCATGGCGTGGCCCGCGAGCGGGTCGCCGGGGGCGCGCAGCTCACCGATCGCGGCGGTGCACTCCGCGGCGGTGTCGGCGGGCAGCGACCAGAACTCCTGGACGTTGGTGTCGTTCCACCAGTCCTGACCGACGACCTCGTCCCGGGCGTAGCTGTACACACCGGTGCTGACGTCGTAGTCCTTGACCTTGTCGCGGAAGCTCTTCCACACCCAGACGTAGCCGTAGTTCTTCTTGCAGCTGGGCGAGTAGAACTGCTTCACCGACGCGGCGTGCGCTCCCTTCCGGTCGATGTACGCGGTGGTGCCGATCTGGTAGGCGTCGGAACAGACCCCGGCCGCCTGGGCCTTGAGGCTCCGCGGGTTGCCGTCCGCCGAGGGCGCGGTCGACTGGGGCGCCGCCTTTCTGGCGTCGGGCGCGGGCGCGGGGCCGGTTCCGGCCAGCGCCGAGCCGGCGCCGAGCAGGACGAAGGCGCAGGCGGAAGCAGCAATCGCAGTCTTGCGGGCACGCATCAGGTGGTCCCCCTTGCTCGTCGGTGCTTGTCGATGAGTGAGCCCGGGGTGCCGTACCGCCGCAGAGCACCACAAATCGCCGCTCATGGTGACAGAGATCCCCATAAGTGTGCTGAGGTGTCGTGGAGGAAGGGACCGGGCGTTTCCGTCTACAAGTGAGACAGCCTTGGGCACCCGATGGTTGTGGCGTGGAACACATTTGTTCGCCGGTGCCCACGACAAAGCCCCTGACCAGCGGTTTCCCGCCGGTCAGGGGCTCTGCGCGAAGATCTTCGAGCTAGTTCTTCTGGATCTGGTCGAAGCTCAGCTCGACCGGGGTCTCGCGGCCGAAGATCTCGACGAGGCCCTTGACCTTCTTCGAGTCGGCGTTGATCTCGTTGATCGTGGCCTGCAGCGTCGCGAACGGGCCGTCGGTGACGGTGACCGAGTCGCCCACCTCGAAGTCCAGGACCTGGACCTCGACCTTGCGGGCCGGAGCCGGCTTGCCCTCGGCCTCGGCGGCCTCGCGGGCGGCCTTCTCCTCGGCCTCCGGGGCGAGCATCTTGACGATCTCGTCCAGCGTCAGCGGGTACGGGTCGTAGGCGTTGCCGACGAAGCCGGTGACACCGGGGGTGTTGCGGACGACGCCCCAGGACTCGTTCGTCAGGTCCATGCGCACCAGGACGTAGCCGGGGAGCTTGTTCTGACGGATGGTCTTGCGCTCGCCGTTCTTGATCTGGGCGACCTCTTCCTGCGGCACCTCGGCCTGGAAGATGAAGTCCTCGACGTTGAGCGAGACGGCGCGCTGCTCGAGGTTGGTCTTCACGCGGTTCTCGTAACCGGCGTAGGTGTGGATGACGTACCACTCGCCGGGCAGGCCGCGGAGCTCCTCGCGCAGGGCCGCGATCGGGTCGACCGGCTCGGCGTCCTCGGCGGGGGCCTCGTCCTCGTCGGAGGCGGCGTCCTCGGCGGACTCCTCGTCGGCGACGGCCTCGGCCGCTTCGGCGTCCTCGTCGGTCTCGGCGACGTCGATGCCACCGGCGGCGGCTTCCTCGTCGGACTCCACGTGCAGGGCCGCCTCCTCGGCGGGCTCGCCCGCGGCGACGTCGGCAGCCTCGGCCTGGTCCGGGTCCTCGGCGTCCGCCGCCTCGACGATGTCGAGCTGGTCCTCCACGGACTCCGCGTGCTCTGCGCGAGGCTCGACGGCGTCGTTCAGGTTCGGGTCAGACACGGTGGCTGCTTCTTCCTGGATACATGGGGGTGGAACACGCGAAAGGGGCGCCTGGTGCGGCGCCCTTCGCTCTCGGCTCAGCCGAAGATGTACTTGATGAGGTTGCTGAACCCATAGTCAATCACGGTCACAAGGCCGATCATGATGACGACGAAGACGATCACGACCGTGGTGTACGTCGTGAGCTGGCTGCGCGTCGGCCAGACGACCTTGCGGAGTTCCGCGACGATCTGGCGGTAGAAGAGCGCCAGCCTGGCCAGCGGACCCTTCTTGCCTCGCTTGCCGCCCTTGCGCGCCTTCTTCTTGGAGTCCGGCGCCTCGTCCTGGGCATCAGGCATGTCGATGGAGCCCACGGCGTCCGTCACTCGTCTCACCTGATTCCGGGTCGTGGCCGTGCCGCGCCCGGTTGAGCCGCACGGCGGTGCATTGCAGTACGTACATGCGCACACATCCTGGCGAAGGTGTGTGTAGCAGGGCCGGAGGGACTTGAACCCCCAACCGCTGGTTTTGGAGACCAGTGCTCTACCAATTGAGCTACGACCCTTTGATTTCCCCCAACCTACAGCATCCGACCATGTGCACCGAGTGCTCTTGGAAGGTGCGGCCGGTGAGGGCCAACGACCAGTGAGTGTACGTGGTCCGGGGCGCCCCGTCGAACACGATGGGATCCGGCTCCGGATCGGACGGTCCTGGAAACCCGTGTGTCGGGGCCGTTTCGGGTCTGGAACGATGGGCGCATGAGCGCTGTCACTCCTCCCACCGAGCGCCGGGTCTCCGCCCGAGTCGGCGCGATCTCCGAGTCCGCGACCCTCGCCGTCGACGCCAAGGCCAAGGCCCTCAAGGCCGCCGGGCGCCCGGTGATCGGTTTCGGCGCGGGCGAGCCGGACTTCCCGACCCCGGACTACATCGTCGAAGCGGCCGTCGAGGCCTGCAAGAACCCGAAGTACCACCGCTACACGCCCGCGGGCGGCCTGCCCGAGCTGAAGGCCGCGATCGCCGCGAAGACGCTGCGCGACTCCGGGTACGAGCCCGAGGTCTCCGAGATCCTGGTGACCAACGGCGGCAAGCAGGCCATCTACGAGGCGTTCGCCGCGATCCTCGACCCGGGCGACGAGGTCATCGTCCCGGCGCCGTACTGGACCACGTACCCGGAGTCGATCCGCCTCGCGGGCGGCGTCCCGGTCGACGTCGTCGCCGACGAGACCACCGGCTACCGCGTCTCCGTGGAGCAGCTGGAGGCCGCGCGCACCGAGAACACGAAGGTCGTGCTCTTCGTGTCCCCGTCGAACCCGACCGGCGCCGTCTACAGCCGTGAGGACGCGGAGGCCATCGGCCGCTGGGCCCTGGAGCACGGCCTGTGGGTCATGACGGACGAGATCTACGAACACCTCGTCTACGGAGACGCGGAGTTCACGTCCCTGCCCTCCCTGCTGCCCGAGCTGCGCGACAAGTGCGTGGTCGTCAACGGCGTCGCCAAGACGTACGCCATGACCGGCTGGCGCGTGGGGTGGATCATCGGCCCGAAGGACGTGGTGAAGGCCGCGACGAACCTCCAGTCGCACGCCACGTCCAACGTCTCCAACGTCGCGCAGGCCGCCGCCATCGCCGCCGTCTCGGGCGATCTGACGGCCGTCGACAAGATGCGCGAGGCCTTCGACCGGCGCCGCAAGACGATCGTGCGGATGCTCAACGAGATCGACGGCGTCATCTGCCCCGAGCCCGAGGGCGCGTTCTACGCCTACCCCTCGGTGAAGGGCCTCATCGGCAAGGAGATCCGGGGCAAGCGCCCGCAGGACAGCGTCGAGCTTGCCGCCCTGATCCTGGACGAGGTCGAGGTCGCGGTGGTCCCGGGCGAGGCCTTCGGGACGCCGGGCTATCTGCGGCTCTCGTACGCCCTGGGTGACGAGGACCTGGTCGAGGGCGTCTCGCGGATCCAGAAGCTCCTCGCGGAAGCCCGCGACTGAGGCACCCGCAGCGCGCGACGGACGGCAGTGCACCACGTGGTGCACTGCCGTCCGTTTCTTTGTTCAGACGCGTACCCCATGGGAAAAAGCGGCTACCGGGACGTGGGGTGCGTACGGCAAGATCCTGGAATGGAGCGCGTACGAGACGTAAGAGAGCTGCCGAAGGCCCATCTGCACCTGCACTTCACCGGGTCGATGCGGCCGTCGACGCTGCTTGAGCTCGCCGACAAGTACGGGGTCCATCTGCCGGAGGCCCTGACCGGGGGGACGCCGCCGAAGCTGCGGGCGACCGACGAGCGGGGCTGGTTCCGCTTCCAGCGGCTCTACGACATGGCGCGGTCCTGTCTGCGCGAGCCCGAGGACATCCAGCGTCTGGTGCGGGAAGCGGCCGAGGAGGACATCAGGGACGGGTCGGGGTGGCTGGAGATCCAGGTCGACCCGACGTCGTACGCGCCCCGGCTCGGCGGGCTCATTCCGGCTCTGGAGATCATCCTGGACGCCGTCGACACGGCCGCGCGCGAGACCGGGCTCGGGATGCGCGTCCTGGTCGCCGCGAACCGCATGAAGCACCCCCTGGACGCGCGCACGCTGGCCCGCCTTGCGGTGCGGTTCGCCGACCGCGGTGTCGTCGGCTTCGGGCTCTCCAACGACGAACGGCGCGGTATGGCACGGGACTTCGACCGCGCCTTCGCCATCGCCCGCGACGGCGGCCTGCTCGCGGCCCCGCACGGCGGCGAGCTGAACGGACCCGCGTCGGTGCGGGACTGCCTCGACGACCTGCACGCGCGGCGCATCGGGCACGGCGTGCGCGCGGCCGAGGACCCGCGGCTCCTGAAGCGGCTCGCGGAGCGCGGCGTGACCTGCGAGGTGTGCCCGGCGTCCAACGTGGCTCTCGGGGTCTACGAGAAGCCCGAGGACGTGCCCCTGCGGACGCTGTACGACGCCGGGGTGCCGATGGCGCTCGGCGCCGACGACCCGCTGCTCTTCGGCTCGCGCCTGGCCGCGCAGTACGAGATCGCGCGCCGGCACCACGGCTTCAGCGACGCCGAACTGGCCGAGCTGGCGCGGCAGTCGGTGCGGGGGTCGGCGGCGCCGGCGGACGTGCAGGAGAAGCTGCTGGCGGGGATCGAGGAGTGGCTGGCGTCCTGACGCGGCGGTCCTGGGAGCCCTGGAGGTACCTCCAGGGAGGGGCCCCTGGAGCGCGCCCTACAGGCTGACGCCCACCGTCACCGGCTCGTTGACCAGCGTGATGCCGAAGGCGTCCCGGACGCCCGCGACGACCTCGCGGGCCAGGGCGAGCAGGTCCTCAGTGGTGGCGTCGCCGCGGTTGGTGAGGGCCAGGGTGTGCTTGGTGGAGATGCGGGCGGGGCCCTGGCCGTAGCCCTTGGTGAAGCCGGCCTTGTCGATGAGCCAGGCCGCGGAGGTCTTCACGTGGCCGTCGCCCGCCGGGTACGCGGGCGGTGCGGTGTCCGGGCCGAGCCGCTCCGCCACGCGCGCGTGGAAGGCGGCGAACTGCTCGTCCGTGAGGATCGGGTTGGTGAAGAACGACCCGGCCGACCAGCTGTCGTGGTCCTCGGGGTCGAGCACCATGCCTTTGCCCGCGCGCAGCTTCAGGACGGTCTCGCGGGCCACGGCGGCGGGCACCCGGTCCCCCGCCTCGACGCCGAGCGTGCGGGCCGTCTCCGGGTAGGCGATCGGGGCGCTCATCCCGCCCGCGTCCTCCAGCTGGAAGCGCACGCGCAGGACCACGAAGCGGTCGGGGTCGGCCTTGAAACGGCTGTGGCGGTACGAGAACTCGCAGTCCGCGTTCGCGATGGTGACCGTCTCGCGAGCCGTCCGGTCGTACGCGATCACTTCGGTGATCGTCGAGGAGACCTCCTGGCCGTACGCGCCCACGTTCTGGATCGGCGTCGCGCCCGCGGAGCCGGGGATGCCGGCCAGGCACTCGATGCCCGCGAGGCCCGCTTCGACGGTGCGCGCGACGGCGTCCGTCCAGACCTCACCGGCCGCGAGCTCCAGGCGGGTGCCGTCCAGGGCGAAGCCGGTGGTGGCGATGCGCAGGGCGGTGCCGTCGAAGCCCTTGTCGCCGATGACCAGGTTCGACCCGCCGCCGACGATCAGCAGCGGGGTCCCGGAGTCGTCGGCTTCGCGGACGGCGGCGATCACCTCGGCGTCGGTCGTCGCGGTGATCAGGCGGGCGGCGGGGCCACCGAGCCGGAAGGTGGTGAGCGGGGCGAGGGGGGCGTCGTGGAGTACCTGCACGCCCCCCAGGGTACGGCCGACACAGCGGTGCCCCGCGGCGCGCCCCCGGCACACCCAAGCGCCGGACGGGGCTGCTGAAGCCCGTCCGGCGCTTGAGGACGAGGCCCGAAGGGCCAACAGGGGGGAGAGGGGCGCAGCCCCATAAGACCCCCGTCACACGGACACGGGCACCCGCTCCTCGGCCGAGTGCGCCTCGGCGACCACACCGGCGCTCCCCCGCCGGGGAAGCAGGCCCGCGGCCACGGCGGCCAGGGCGACCACGGCGGAGCCCACCCACAGCGCGGGCTCGAGCCCGTCCACGAACGCCACCGGCGACTCGTACCCGCCCTGCGAGGAGAAGACGGAGGCCATCAGGGCGACGCCGAGCGCCCCGCCCACCTCGCGCAGCGCGTTGTTCGCGCCGGAGGCGATGCCCTGCTCGGACGGCCGGACGCTGGCCATGACCAGGCTGGCGGCCGGGGCGAAGTACAGGGCCATGCCGACGCCGCTGATGATCAGGGCGGGCAGCTGGGCGGCGTACGAGACGTCGGGCGACAGGACGACCGCGAACCAGCCGAGACCGATGGCCTGGAGGGCGAGCCCGGCGGTGACGATCGGGCGGCCGCCGACGCGGTCGGAGAGGTAGCCCGCGATCGGCGCGACGATCATCGGCATGCCGGTCCAGGGCAGCAGCCGCAGGCCCGCCTCGGTCGGCGAGTACCCGAGCACTCCCTGGAGGAACTGGCTGAGCAGGAAGATCGAGCCGAACATGCCGACGAACATGAACAGGCTGGCCGCGTTGATCGCGGAGAACGCCCGGCTGCGGAAGAGCCGCATCGGCAGCATCGGGTTCTTGGCACGGATGCCGTGGTGCACGAAGCCGGCGAGCAGCACGGCACCGGCGATCAGGCCGGTCAGGACGGGGGCACTGGTCCAGCCGTCGATGTTGCCGCGGATCAGGGCGTAGACGATGCCGAAGAGGCCGCCGCTGGCGAGCAGGGTGCCGGCGAAGTCGAGCGGGGCGCCGGTGCCGTACGACTCCGAGAGGCGCATCCGGGCGAGCGGCAGCAGGGCGAGGCCCAGAGGGACGTTCAGCCAGAAGATCCACTGCCAGGAGACGTGCTCGGTGAGCGCGCCCCCGATGAGCGGCCCGCTGGCGACCGCGAGGCCGTTGACGGCGCCCCAGATCCCGAACGCCATGCCGCGCTTGGCGGCCGGTACGGCGGCCGTGAGCAGCGTCAGGGTGAGCGGCATCATGATCGCGGAGCCGACTCCCTGTATCGCGCGGGCGGCGATCAGCTCGTTGATGCCGGGCGCGAGGGCCGCCGCGGCGGAGGCGGCGGTGAAGGTCGAGAGGCCGACGCCGAAGAGCTTGCGGCGCCCGAACCTGTCCCCCAGGGCCGCGCCGAACATCAGCAGCACGGCGAAGGTGAGGGTGTAGGCGCTCACCGTCCATTCGAGGTCTTCCAGGTGGCCGCCCAGGTCCTCGCGGATGGAGGGCAGCGCGGTGGTGACGACGAGGTTGTCGAGAGCCGCCATGAATCCGGCGACGCTGGTGATGACGAGGGCCCAGACGGTTCCCCCGCGGGACCCTGCTTGCTGTGACATGTCTCCCCCGGACGGTGAGTGTCGAAGTAAGGTTAGTTATTGATGACTAACTTTCGTGGGCGCAGCGAGGCACGAGCCTCGGACCGCGTCCACGTGACTACTGGGGCCGCTACGGCCACTACGGCTGCGTGGACTTCTCCTGGGGCTGGGCCGACAGGTAGAAGCCTTCCCAGACCCGGTGGTCGGCGGGGAACTTCAGGGCGGACAGGACGTTGACGAGCATTCCGTAGGCCATGAACGTCGTCGTCTCGTTCACGTCGGCCCCGAGCGGCAGATGCGCCGCGTGCCAGATCTCCATCCAGCCGGCGCGCACCATCTCGCCGAACTCGTGGTCCCCTGCGGCCTCGGCGGCCGCCACGGCGACATACGTCTGGAGCTGCATCTGGAGCTTGTCGGGGTCGTCCGCGATGAGCTGCGAATACGCGACGGCCATGGCGTGCAGGGCCTCCTCGCCGTGCAGCCCCTCGCTCGCCTTCTCGAAGACCTTGCGGGTGTCCTCCAGGCAGCGCGACGACGCCGCCAGGAAGATCGCCTTCTTGCTGGGGAAGAGCCGGAAGAGATAGGGCTGCGAGACCCCGACACGCTTGGCGATCGCCTCGGTCGACGTCCCGTAATACCCGCCGCGGGCGAACTCGCTCATCGCCGCGCGGATGACGCTCTCGCGCCTCTCCTCCGCACTCATCCTGACCATGCGACTAAGTTAGTGGCCAATCACTAACCATGTCAAGAGGTGTCTCTCTGGAGGTACGAGTAAGGGGCGTCCGCAATGGCGGGCGCCCCTTACTCAATGACTGGTGACCTCGATGGCTGATGGCCTCACTGGCTGGTGACCGCATGGTCGGCCGAACCGTCAGGCCTCAGACTTCAGGCCTCAGGCCAGCCGCACGACCGCCCGGGACATGCCGAGCACCTTCTGGTCGCCGCTCTTGGCCAGGAGGTCGACCCGCACCTGCTGGTCGTCGAGGATCGCGGCGACCTTCGCGCTGACCTCGATCGTGGCGCCCTTGTCGTCGTTCGGGACCACGACGGGCTTGGTGAAGCGCACGCCGTACTCGACGACGGCGGCCGGGTCGCCGACCCAGTCCGTCACGACGCGGATCGCCTCGGCCATCGTGAACATGCCGTGCGCGATGACGTCGGGCAGCCCGACCTCGACCGCGAACTTCTCGTTCCAGTGGATCGGGTTGAAGTCACCGGAGGCGCCCGCGTACCGCACGAGCGTGGCGCGGGTCACCGGGAAGGTCTGGGCCGGGAGTTCGGTGCCGACCTCGACGTCGTCGTATGCGATCTTCGCGGTCATGGTCACGCCCCCTCCGCGGCGGGCTCGGCCGCGCGCGCGACGAGCTTGGTCCAGGCGGTCACGACGTGCTCCCCGGCCGCGTCGTGGACCTCGCCGCGGATGTCCAGGATGTCGTTGCCGGCGAGCGACTTGATGTTCTCGATGGTCGAGGTCACCGTGAGCCGGTCGCCCGCGTACACGGGACGCGTGTACGCGAACTTCTGGTCGCCGTGCACGACTCGGCTGTAGTCGAGGCCCAGCTGCGGGTCCTCGATGACGTTGCCCGCGGCCTTGAACGTGATCGCGAACACAAAGGTCGGCGGGGCGAGCACATCGGGGTGGCCGAGCGCCTTGGCGGCTTCCGGGTCGGCGTACGCGGGGTTGGCGTCACCCACCGCGACCGCGAATTCGCGGATCTTCTCGCGGCCGACCTCATAGGGGTCGGTGGGCGGGTAGGACCGCCCCACGAAGGACTGGTCGAGCGCCATGGCTCGGCACCTCCTGGCAGCTGGGTTCTCGGTAGGGGCCCGGACGGGCCGCCGCCGGTGCGGCGGGCGGGGTGTGTCCGGAAACGACTCGAGGCCGCCCCCGAGTGATCGGGGGCGGCCTCGAGTACTAGCCTGTTTTTATCGCGTTTCGCGGTGCGCGGTGTGCGAGTTGCAACGCGGGCAGTGCTTCTTCATCTCCAGTCGGTCCGGGTTGTTACGCCGGTTCTTCTTGGTGATGTAGTTCCGCTCCTTGCACTCCACGCAGGCCAGCGTGATCTTCGGGCGGACGTCGGTGGCAGCCACGTGAGTGCTCCTTGACGGACGGATGGACGGATGAACGCATAAAAGAGTAGCCGATCGAAGGACCGACCCCACAATCGGCTACTGAGGGTAGCGGTGACCGGACTTGAACCGGTGACACAGCGATTATGAGCCGCTTGCTCTACCGACTGAGCTACACCGCTGCGATGCGCTTCGGATCCCCGCCCGGAAGCGAGGAACCTTCACACATCAGAGCCCCAATGCGGAATCGAACCGCAGACCTTCTCCTTACCATGGAGACGCTCTACCGACTGAGCTATTGGGGCGAGCGATGAAGACATTACACGCTCGCCCGCCGATCGCCCAAATCCGTTTCGCCAGGGCCGTCCGGGGGCATGGCACCGGCCCGGAAAAGGCCTTCCCACCCGCCTCACCAGGGATCACCAAGCCCTCGCACCACAGCAGTACGACTATTGCGCTCCTCCGCGAAGCGGGCTCCCCGCCGCCCTAGGCTCGACCCGCGCTGCGTGATCTTGCGTGCCTCGCCGCCGCCGTCCACGCGCGCCCTCGGGTCGCGTCCCGGCACGTCTCGAGCCGCCCGCAGCCGCCCCCGAGCACCAGGAGCGCGATGCCCGACAGCCAGCCGCAGCAGCCCTCTTCGCCCGACTCCCCCGGCCCCCGGGAGTCCCCCGCCGCCCTGCCCTCGGCCCAGTCCTCCGCGCTGCTGCTCTGCGGGGCGCGGCTGACGGACGGCAGGACCGTGGACGTACGGCTCGGTGAGGGGCGCATCGAGGCCGTCGGCACGGCGGGCAGTCTGGCCGCGCACGCGGGGCGTGTGGACCTGAGCGGCTATCTCCTGCTGCCCGCGGCGGCCGAGCCGCACGCGCACAGCGACACGGCCCTGAGCGCGCTCACGGAGGGCCCGGTCCCCGGAGACGTCCAGGACGTGCAGCGACGCGCCACCGAGGCGGCTCTGCTGCAGCTGGGGCACGGGGCGACGGCGCTGCGCTCGCACGCGCGGATCGGCGACGTCCAGGGCCTGGACTCGCTCCAGGCGGTGCTCCAGGCGCGGCGCTCGCTGCGTGGCCTCGTCGACCTCTCCGTAGTCGCCGTGCCGCGGCTGCTCACCGGGGCGGCGGGCGCCGACGGGATGGCGATGCTGCGGGACGCGCTGAAAATGGGCGCCTCCGTAGTGGGCGGTTGCCCGGATCTGGACCCCGATCCGACGGGGTACGCGGAGGCGGTCCTCGACCTCGCGGCGGAGCACGGCTGCGCGGTCGACCTGCATACGGACGGCGGGGATCCGGCCCGTCTGGCGCGGCTCGCGGTGGCGGCCGGGGGGCTGCGGTCGGGGGTGGCGATCGGGCCGTGCGGGGGCCTGGGGCGGCTGCCGTCCGACGTGACGGCGCGGACCGCGGAGCAGTTGGCTGCGGCCGGGGTGACGGTGGTGTGCCTGCCTCAGGGCGACTGCGGGGGCGCGGGATACGGGGCGCGGGCGGCGCACACGGGGGCCGCGGACGCAGGGGCCTCGCACGCGGGGGCTCCGCACCTGGGGGTGGCGGACGGCGGGACGGTCCCGGTGCGGCTGCTGCGGGCCGCCGGGGTGCGGGTCGCGGCGGGCAGCGGGGCGCTGCGGGACGTGGCGAACCCGGTGGGCCGCGGGGATCCGCTGGAGGCGGCGTACCTCCTCGCGTCCCGGCGGGGGCTGCGCCCAGAGGAGGCCTACGACGCGGTGAGTTCGGCGGCGCGGGCGGCGATGGGGCTGCCCGAGGTCCGGGTGGAGGCGGGGTTCCCGGCGGAACTCCTCGCGGTACGCGGCGACACGCTCGCCGGGGCGCTGTCGCTGGCGTACAGCCGCATCGTGGTGCACCGGGGGCGCGTGGTGGCGCGGACCAGCGCGGTGCGGGAGTACTGCGACTCGGCGGTGGCGGTGGCGCTCGATCTGCCGCGGCAAGGGCGAGGGAAGGGGGGCGGGGCGGTTTCGTGACCCTCCGGGGGTGTGGGCCGTGCGGCATGTGGCCTGGTGCGGGACGTTCCGGCCGCGATCACGTGCGGGCTGCCGTACGGTCGGGAGCATGCGCATTGTCATCGCTGGAGGTCATGGTCAGATCGCGCTGCGGCTGGAGCGACTGCTCGCCGCGCGCGGTGACGAAGCCGCAGGGCTCATCCGCAACCCCGCGCACGAGGCCGATCTCCGGGACGCCGGCGCCGAACCGGTGCTGTGCGACCTGGAGTCGGCGTCCGTGGAGGAGGTCGCCCGGCATCTGGAGGGCGCGGACGCGGCGGTGTTCGCGGCGGGCGCGGGGCCCGGCAGCGGGGTGGACCGCAAGAACACGGTGGACCGGGACGCCGCCGTCCTGTTCGCAGACGCCGCGGAGCGGGCCGGGGCCCGCCGGTACATCGTGGTGTCGTCGATGGGCGCCGACCCCGACCACCCCGGCGACGAGATCTTCGACGCCTATCTGCGGGCCAAGGGCGAGGCCGACGCGTACGTACGCGGCCGTGCCGCCCTGGACTGGACGGTCCTGCGCCCCGGCATGCTGACGGACGACGCCGGCACGGGTCTCGTACGCCTGGAGGCGTCGACCGGGCGGGGCCCGATCCCGCGCGACGACGTGGCGGCGGTGCTCGCGGAGCTCCTGGAGACCCCGGCGACGGCGGGGCTCACCCTGGAACTCATCAGCGGCTCGACGCCGGTCTCGGTGGCGGCGAAGTCGGTCGCGGGCAACTGACGCGTCCGCTGCCTGAAGCGCCGCTGACCTGAGCGGCGAAGCGCCGCTGTCCTGAGCCTCAGAACAGCGGCAGCTGCCCCGGGAACTCCGGCACCACGTACCCGTCGAGCGCGGGCTGCGCGGCGCCGAGCTGGGCGTACTGCCGGGACCCGGGGCACGAGACGAGATCCCCGGCGCCCCGCGGCCCCGGCGGATCGTGGCGGGCGAACCTCCCGCCCACGACCGCGATTTCGCGACGGCACACGGGACAGTGTCTGCGACGGGACGAGCTGGACGACGACATACGTCCCAGTGTGCCCACGCCGGACCCGGACCTGCGGCAACCGGCCCCGGAACCTGAGGACGAGGGACCCGGAACCCGAAAACGAGAAGACCCCCTCCGCTTGCGTTTCGCAAGACGGAGAGGGTCTCCTTCATGTGGCGGCGCCAGGATTCGAACCTGGGAAGGCGAAGCCGGCAGATTTACAGTCTGCTCCCTTTGGCCGCTCGGGCACACCGCCAGGGTTTGCTGCCCGGGTCCGCTCTGCGCGGCGTTCCGTGGCAACGACGTAAACGATACCTGATGACCGGGGGTGCTTCGCCACCCGATTGATCGGCACCCGGCGGGGAGGCAGTGGCTAGGCTTTACGGATGCGGTCGGCGACTAGAAGGCCGTGTACCCGCTGAGTACGCAGACCCCGATACAAGGAGCCACAGGACATGGCCGACTCCAGTTTCGACATCGTCTCGAAGGTCGAGCGGCAGGAGGTCGACAACGCCCTCAACCAGACGGGCAAGGAGATCTCGCAGCGCTACGACTTCAAGAACGTCGGTGCTTCGATCTCCTGGTCCGGCGAGAAGATCTTGATGGAGGCCAACTCGGAGGACCGGGTCAACGCGATCCTCGACGTCTTCCAGTCCAAGCTGATCAAGCGTGGCATCTCCCTCAAGGCGCTGGACGCGGGCGAGCCGCAGCTGTCCGGCAAGGAGTACAAGATCTTCGCGACGATCCAGGAGGGCATCTCCCAGGAGAACGCGAAGAAGGTGGCGAAGATCATTCGCGATGAGGGCCCCAAGGGCGTCAAGGCACAGGTCCAGGGCGAGGAGCTGCGCGTCAGCTCCAAGAGCCGCGACGACCTGCAGGCCGTGCAGGCGCTCCTGAAGGGCCAGGACTTCGACTTCGCGCTGCAGTTTGTGAACTATCGGTAGTTCGTGGGCCGTTCGGCTCGCCGACGGACGACGGAGGGCGGGCACCCGGATCGGGTGCCCGCCCTTGCTGCTGGCTGCAGTCTGCGGTGGCCGTGTGCGTCGTCAGCGGCGGGAGTGGCCGAAGAGGATGCGGTAGGCGATCAGGAGGACGAGGGAGCCTCCGATGGCCGCGGCCCAGGTCGCGCCGTCGAAGAAGTGGTCGGCTATCGGGCGGTCGAGGAAGCGCGCGGAGATCCAGCCGCCCACGAAGGCTCCCGCGACGCCGATCAGCGTCGTACCGATGAAGCCGCCCGGATCGCGGCCCGGGAGCAGGAGCTTGGCGGTGGCACCGGCGAGCAGCCCCAGAACGATCCAGCTGATGATGCCCATGGGTGACCTGCCTTTTCGTGCGTGTGATTCTTCGTGCCTTTTCGTACGGTGTTGTCCTGGAGGACGCCGTGCGGAGAGCGCGCGGTTCCCGAACGTCCGTCGGGTGCGGCGCAGGACACAACGGTGGCGCAGGGGCGTGCGGGAGAGCGGGATGCGGCGAGTGGGGCGCGGTTACGCGGGGCCGCCCGGAGTGCCGTACGGGGACGGTCCTCCGGAGGCGGGAGACCCCATCGGGCCGGCCGTGAACGGCTCGTCCGTGGGCACGATTTCGCGGCCGAGCGGCAGCAACGAGATGGGGATCATCTTGAAGTTGGCGAGGCCCAGCGGGATGCCGATGATCGTGACGCAGAGCAGCAGGCCGGTGAAGATGTGGCCGAGGGCGAGCCACCAGCCCGCGAGGACCAGCCACAGGATGTTCCCGATCAGCGAGGGCGCGCCCGCGTCCGCGCGCTCGACCGCCTTGCGCCCGAAGGGCCACAGCGCGAACAGGCCGATACGGAACGACGCGAGGCCGAACGGGATGCCGATGATCGTGATGCACAGCAGTACACCCGCGAACAGGTAGAACAGGCACATCCACAGGCCGCACAGGATGAGCCAGATGACGTTCAGAACTGTCTTCACTGCTGACGACCTGCCATCTGCTCGAGCCGGGCGATGCGCTCCGCCATCGGCGGGTGGGTGGAGAACAGCTTCGACATGCCCTGGCCGGGCCGGAACGGATTGGCAATCATCATATGGCTCGCCGTTTCGAGCCGGGGCTCCGGCGGAAGCGGCAACTGCTTCGTACCGGCGTCGAGTTTGCGCAGGGCGCTGGCCAGAGCCAGTGGGTCGCCGGTGAGTTGCGCACCGGACGCGTCGGCCTCGTACTCCCTGGAACGGCTGATGGCGAGCTGGATGATGGACGCGGCGAGCGGGCCGAGGAGCATGATCAGCAACATGCCGAAGATGCCGGGGCCGTCGTTGTCGTTGGAGCGCCCGATCGGAATCAGCCAGGCGAAGTTGACGAGAAACATGATGACGGAGGCGAGTGCCCCGGCGACCGAGGAGATCAGGATGTCGCGGTTGTAGACATGGCTCAGTTCGTGGCCGATGACGCCGCGCAGCTCGCGCGGGGTGAGGATGCGCAGGATGCCGTCCGTGCAGCAGACGGCGGCGTTGCGCGGGTTGCGGCCGGTCGCGAAGGCGTTCGGCGCCTCGGTCGGTGAGATGTAGAGACGGGGCATGGGCTGGCGGGCCTGCGTGGAGAGCTCGCGCACCATGCGGTACAGCTCGGGGGCCTCGAACTCGCTCACCGGGCGTGCCCGCATCGCGCGCAGGGCCAGCTTGTCGCTGTTCCAGTACGCGTACGCGTTCGTGCCGACCGCCACGAAGAGCGCGACGATCAGGCCCGTACGCCCGAAGAAACTGCCGATGGCGATGATGAGCGCGGACAGTCCCCCGAGGAGTACGGCGGTCTTGAGCCCGTTGGTCCGGCGGTGCACGGTACGCCCTCCTGGTGGTGCGCGGGGGAACCCTCTGTTTGCTGGTGCTTCCACTGTTCAGTGGACCCTCCCTTACTGGTCAACGCCAGGCGGAGGGTGCTAGTTCCCTTGTGCGCTCAGGAGCGGTGTGGGCCGCGCGGGTGACGGGGCCTTCCGGCTCAGCGCACGCCGTGTTCCGCGAACTGGAGGACGAGCTGGGGTGCCCCGGAGAGGGCGACGCCGAGGACGGCGGTGACGGCGATGGCCGCGGTGAGGGGGGCCGGGACGTGGTGCTTGGCGGGCTCGCCCTCGGGGGCGCGGAACAGCAGCGCCGTCCACTGGAGGTAGTAGTAGAGCGCGATCACCACGTTGGCCGCCATGACGACGGCCAGCCAGCCCAGGCCCGCGTCGACCGCCGTGGAGAACACGGTGACCTTGGCGAAGAGGCCGATGATGCCCGGCGGCAGACCGGCGAGGCAGAGCAGGAAGAAGGCGAGGACCAGGGCCGACAGGGGGCTCTTGGCGTACAGGCCCCGGTAGTCGCTGACGCGGTTCAGCTTCTGGGCGCGGCCGACCAGGGCGGCGACGGCGAACGCTCCCAGGTTCACGGCGGCGTACATCAGGGCGTACGCGACGGTGGCGCCGGTGGTCTCCAGGACGTCGGTGTGGCGGTCGGCGTACCCGGCTGCCGCGATCGGCACCAGGAGGTAGCCCGCCTGGCCGACCGAGGACCAGGCGAGCAGCCGGACCGCGCTGTACGCGCGCGTGGACTGCTGGCGCAGGGCGGCGACGTTGCCGATGGTCATGGTGAGGGCCGCGAGCGCGGCGAGCGCGGGGCCCCAGACGTCGGCGTACTCCGGGAAGGCGACGACCGTGACGAGGATCAGGCCGGTGAAGCCGACGGCCTTGCCGACGACCGAGAGGTACGCGGCGACGGGCAACGGCGCGCCTACGTAGGTGTCGGGTACCCAGAAGTGGAAGGGCACCGCGGCCACCTTGAAGGCGAAGCCGACGAGGGTCAGGACTACGCCGGTCTGCGCGAGCGTGTCCAGCTGTCCGTCGACGTTGCCGAGCTTCTCGCCGACCTCGGTGAGGTGCATGGTGCCCGTCGCGGCGTACACGAAGCTGACGCCCAGGAGGGTCACGGCGGTCGCGGTCACCGAGGAGAGGAAGAACTTCAGGGCCGCCTCGGAGGACCGCTTGTCGCCGCGCTTGAGGCCCACCAGCGCGAAGGCGGGCAGGGAGGCGACCTCCAGGGCGACGACGAGCGTCGCGAGGTCGCGGGAGGCGGGCAGCAGCGCGGCGCCCGCGGCCGAGGACAGCAGCAGGAACCAGTACTCCCCTTCGGGGAGTTCCTTGTCGGCGTTCCGCGCGTCCTTGAGGGCGGTCATCGAGAGCAGGGCGGTGAGCAGCGCGCCGCCGATGACGAGAAGTTGGATGACGAGGGTGAACTCGTCGACCGTGTAGCTGCACGCGGTGGCCCGGGGGCCGCTGAGGCAGAACGTCGAGCGGGCGGCGCGGTGCGAGTCGGTGAGGGGCAGCAGGAACAGGCCCGCGGCGACCAGGCCCGCGAGGGAGACCCAGCCGAGCAGATGCTTGTTGCGCTCGCTCAGGAACAGGTCGGCGACGAGGACCGCGAGGCCGACGACCGCCACGATCGTGGGCGGCGCGACGGCCACCCAGTCGACGGACTGGATGAGGCTCGCGGTGGATTCGGCGGCGATCACGACTTGCCTCCTGCGAGGAGCTGCTGGACGGCCGGGTCGGTGAGGCCGAGGAGGGCCGCGGGCCAGAGGCCGGCGAGGACGGTGAGGGCGACGAGCGGGGTCCAGGCGGCGAACTCGTAGCCCTGGACGTCGGCGAGCCGCGGTGTCTCCTGGGTTTCGGCCGTCGGGCCCATGCAGACGCGGCGTACGACGATGAGCATGTACGCGGCCGTGAGCAGGGTGCCGAACGCGGCGATCGCCATGAACGTGAGGAACGCGGGGCGGCTGAGGTCGTCGGCGGGGTCGAACGCGCCGAACAGGGCGAGCATCTCGCCCCAGAACCCGGCGAGTCCCGGAAGGCCGAGCGAGGCGACGGCGCCGAAGGCGAGCAGGCCGCCGAGGCGCGGCGCCTTGCCGTACAGGGCGGCGCCGGACTCCTTGGCCAGGGTGTCGAGGTCGCTGGTGCCCGTGCGGTCCTTGAGGGCGCCGACCAGGAAGAACAGCAGGCCGGTGATGAGGCCATGGGCGATGTTGGCGAAGAGCGCGCCGTTCACGCCGGTCGGCGTCATGGTCGAGATGCCGAGGAGCACGAAGCCCATGTGGCCGACGGAGGAGTACGCGATGAGGCGCTTGAGGTCGCCCTTCGCGCCGGGCCGCGCCAGGGCCAGGCAGGCCAGCGATCCGTAGATGATCCCGACGACGGCGAACGCGGCGAGATAGGGCGCGAACGTCTCCATCCCGTCGGGCGCGATCGGCAGCAGGATCCGGACGAACCCGTACGTACCCATCTTCAGCAGGACGCCGGCCAGCAGGACCGAGCCGACGGTGGGCGCGGCGGTGTGGGCGTCGGGGAGCCAGCTGTGCAGCGGCCACATCGGCGTCTTGACCGCGAGCCCGATCCCGATCGCCAGAACGGCGATGACCTGCACGGACGTACTCAGCTGCCGGTCGTTGTCAGTGGCGAGTGCCACCATGTCGAATGTGCCCGCCCTAAGCCCGATGAGGAGCAGGCCGAGCAGCATGACGACGGAGCCGAGCAGCGTGTAGAGGATGAACTTCCAGGCGGCCTGCGTCCGTTGGGCGCCGCCCCAGCGCGCGATGAGGAAGTACATCGGGATGAGGACCATCTCGAACGCCAGGAAGAACAGCAGCAGATCGAGGACGGCGAAGGTCGCGAGGGTGCCGGACTCCAGGACGAGGATCAGTGCCACGAATGCCTTGGGGGACGGCCCAGCAGGCATTTTGAAGTAGCTGTACAGCGCGCAGAGGAAGGTCAGGAGCGCGGTCAGGACCAGAAGGGGGAGGGAGATGCCGTCGATGCCGAGATGGATGCGCACGTCGAGTGCGGGGATCCAGCTGATGTCCGTCGTGGCCTGCATCTTCGACGGATGGTCGTGGTCGAAGCCGAGCGCGAGGACGATCGCGGCGAGCAGGATCACGCCGGTCACGGTCACGCCGTGGCGCAGCACGGCCTGGTCCGGGGACTTCCCCTTCAGCCCGGGCGGGGCCGGGAGGAGAGCGGCCACGGCACCGACGAGCGGGCCGACGACGATCAACGCGAGAAGGAACTGCATCACTGACTCACTGATACCGATCACGGCTGCTCACGCTCCGGCGGTGGCGACGAGGACGGCGGCGACCGCCAGGACGACGGTGCCCGCGAGCAGCGCGCTCAGATAGGTCTGCACGTTGCCGGTCTGCGCGCGGCGGACGGCCGCGCCGAGCCAGCGGGGTGCGGTGCCCGCGCCGCGTACGTACGTGTCGACGACCTCGCGGTCGAGGAAGCGGACGAGACGGGCGCCGGCCTGGACGGGGCGGACGAACAGGGCCGCGTAGAGGGCGTCGAGGTGGAAACCCGCGGCGGCGTGGCGGTGCAGCGGGCCGAGCAGGAGACGGCCGGGGTCCGCCGGGTCGGGGGCGCTCGCGACATCGCCGTACGCCGGGGTGTGCGTGGCGATGGCTTCGGCCTCGACCTGGCCCGCGTCGGCGTCGGGGTGGGCGGCGACCGCGCCGATCGGGACGCGGGCGGCGATCGCGGTGGTGTGCCGCCACGCACCGTACGTGACCAGGGCGCCGACGAGGGCGACGCCCGTGCCGAGGACGGAGGTGGTGAGCGTCGGGGCGAGCTTGTGGCCGTCGAACCAGTCCGGGAGGACGCCGACGGTCACGCCGAAGGCGAGCGAGGGGACGGCGAGGACCCACAGTACGGCGGTCATGGCCACGGGCTGCCGACCGTGGTCGGGGGCCTCGGCTCCCCTGCCGTGGAAGGCGAGCAGCCACAGGCGGGTCGCGTACGCGGCGGTCAGGAGGGCGGCGACCAGTCCTGCGACGAGGACGATCCAGCCCGCCGCGGCGGGGGCGGACTCGGCGTGGCCGGTGGCCGTGTGCTCGGCGGCGCCGAGGACGGCCTCCTTGGAGAAGAAGCCGCTGAAGGGCGGGATCGCGGCGAGCGCGAGGAGCGCCACGGTCATCGTCCAGTAGGCGTCGGGGACGCGGTCGCGCAGGTCCTTCATGCGGGACATCGCGGCGAGCGAGTTGGTGCCCGCGGCGTGGATGATCACGCCCGCGGCGAGGAACAGGAGCGCCTTGAAGGCGCCGTGCGACAGGAGGTGGAAGACGGCGGCACCGCGGTCGCCGACGGCGAGGGCGCCGGTCATGTAGCCGAGCTGGCCGATCGTCGAGTACGCGAGGACGCGCTTGATGTCGTCCTGGGCGAGCGCGGCGAGGCCCGAGCCCGCCATGGTCACGGCGGCCATGACGGCGAGGACGACCAGGGCCGCGGCCGAGGCGGCGAAGACCGGGAGGAGCCGGGCGATGAAGTAGACACCGGCGGCGACCATCGTCGCGGCGTGGATGAGCGCGGAGACGGGGGTCGGGCCCGCCATCGCGTCGGGCAGCCAGGTGTGCAGCGGGAACTGCGCGGACTTGCCCGCGACGCCCGCGAGGAGGAGCAGGGCGATCAGCGTCGGGTGGTCGAGCCCGCCGTTCGCGACGGTGGTGAGGATCGTCGTGATGCGGAAGGACCCGGCTTCCACGGCGAGGGCGAACAGGCCGATCAGGAAGGGGACGTCGCCGAGCTTGGTGACCAGGAAGGCCTTCAGGGAGGCGGAGCGCGCCTCGGGCGTCTCCCAGTAGTGGCCGACGAGGAAGTACGAGCAGATGCCCATGATCTCCCAGCCGACCAGGAGGACCATCAGGTCGCCGGAGTAGACGACGAGCAGCATCGCGGAGGTGAAGAGGGAGACGAGGGCGGCGTACGAGGGGTAGCGGGGGTCGTCGCGCAGGTAGGCCGTCGAGTAGATCTGCACGCAGGAGGCGACGACGCCGACGAGGACGGCGACCAGGGCCGCGAAGCCGTCGACGTGCAGGGCGAGGTCGATGGGGACCGAGCCGGTGGGGGTGAGCTGGGTGGCCGCGTCCACGGCCGAGTCGCCGCCCTGGCGCACGGCCACGACGGCGGCGAGCCCGAGCGATGTCAGGGCGGGCAGCACCGCGAGCGGGCGGACGAGGCCGGGGACCGTGCGGCCGAGCAGCAGACCGGCGACGGCGCCGAGGAACGGCAGGAGGGGGACGAGGACGGCGAGGGTGGTCGTGGTCACGCGGTGGCCTCAGCCTTCTGCGACGCCCCGGGGGCGGGCTCGTCGGGTTCCTCGGCGGCGGCGCCCTCCGGGTCGGCACCGTCGTCGCCGTCGTCGCCGGGGCGTTCGGCGGTGTCGCGGAGGTCGTCGACGGCTGAGGTGCCGCGGTTGCGGTAGACGGCGAGGACGATCGCGAGGCCGATGCCGATCTCGGCGGCGGCGATGGCGATGGTGAACAGGGTCAGGGCCTGGCCGGAGTGCAGGGTGTCGCGGAGCCAGACGTCGAAGGCGACCAGGTTGAGGTTGACGGCGTTGAGCATCAGCTCGACGGACATCAGGACGAGGATCGCGTTGCGGCGGGCGAGGACGCCGTACAGGCCGACGCAGAAGAGGAGGACGGCGAGGACGGCGGGGTAGGCGAGGTGCATCAGCGGGTCCTCTCCTTCTGGTCCTTCTGGTCCTTCGGGTTCTTCTGGCCCCTCGGGTCCTTCTGGCCCTTCGGGTCCTTGGGGCCGTTTCGGGTCCGGCGGCCGTTGTCGTCCGGCTCGTCCTTGGACTTGCGGGACAGCACGATCGCGCCGACGAGGGCGGCGAGGAGCAGGACCGAGAGCGCCTCGAAGGGCAGGACCCAGTGCCGGAACAGGATCGAGCCGGTCACGTCGGTGGTGCCCTGGGGCGTGTCGAGCTCGATCCACTGGGTGCGGAAGGCGTCCACGACGACCCAGACCAGGGCGCCGGCGGCGGCGAGGGCCACGGCGAGCGCGACGGGCCGGTTGCCCGAGTCGGCGTCCGGGGAGCGGCCGATGGGCGCCTTGGTGAGCATCAGGCCGAAGAGGAGGAGGACGACGACGGAGCCGACGTAGATGAGGACCTGGACCCAGGCGATGAACTCGGCGGTCAGGAGCAGGTACTCGACGGCGAGGCCGCCGAGCGCGACGACCAGCCAGAGCGCGGCGTGCACGAGCTGGCGGGTGGTGACGGTGATGACCGCGGCGCCCAGGGTGACGAGACCGACGAGCACGAAGGCGATCTCGACGCCGGTCGGGGAGAGGAAGCCCTGGGGGGCGTCGGCGGCGATGTGGAGGTTCACGCGTCCCCCTCCGGCTCGGTCTCGGCGGCCGCCTTCTCGGTCTCGGCGGCCAGCTTCTCGGCGGCCTTGCGGGCGGCGGCGAGTTCCTTCGGCTCCTCGGCGGCCGGGTCGAGCGCGGGCGGGGCGGGGACGGTCCACATCCACTCGCGGAGCTTGTCGCGCTCGTGGGTGAGTTCGTGGATGTCGGTCTCGGCGTACTCGAACTCCGGGGACCAGAACAGCGCGTCGAAGGGGCAGACCTCGATGCAGATGCCGCAGTACATGCACAGGGAGAAGTCGATGGCGAAGCGGTCGAGGACGTTGCGGCTGCGCTCGCGGCCGCCGGGGGCCGCCGCCGGGACCGTCTCCTTGTGCGAGTCGATGTAGATGCACCAGTCCGGGCACTCGCGGGCGCACAGCATGCAGACCGTGCAGTTCTCCTCGAACAGGCCGATGACGCCCCGGGTGCGGGGCGGCAGTTCGGGCTGCACTTCGGGGTACTGCTCGGTGACGGTCTTCTTCGTCATCGTGCGGAGGGTGACGGCGAGGCCCTTGGCCAGGCCGCTTCCTGGGATCGGGGGCACTAGTTGATCGCCACCTTCACGATTCCGGTGAGCGCGATCTGCGCGAGGGCGAGCGGGACGAGGAGGACCCAGGCGAGCTTCTGGAGCTGGTCCTCACGGAGCCGGGGGTAGGTGACGCGCAGCCAGATCACGACGAACGCGAGGACTGCCGTCTTCAGGAGCGTCCACACCCAGCCGAGCCCGTCGGCGCCCCACGGGCCGTGCCAGCCGCCCAGGAACAGGACGGTGGTCAGGCCGCACAGGACGACGATCCCGGCGTACTCGGCGAGCAGGAAGAGGGCGAAGCGCAGGCCCGTGTACTCGGTGTACGCGCCGAAGATGATCTCGGAGTCGGCCACCGGCATGTCGAAGGGCGGGCGCTGGAGTTCGGCGAGCCCGGCGACGAAGAAGACGATCGCGCCGACGATCTGCCAGGGCAGCCACCACCACTCGAAGGCGTCCACGATGCCGGGCAGCGAGACCGTGCCCGCGGCCATCGCCACGGACGCGGCGGCGAGCAGCATCGGCAGCTCGTACGCGAGGAGCTGGGCCGCGGTGCGCAGGCCGCCGAGGAGGGAGAACTTGTTGGCCGACGCCCAGCCCGCCATCAGGGAGCCGAGGACGCCGACGCCCATGACGGCGAGCACGAAGAAGACGCCCGCGTCGATGACCTGCCCGACGGCGCCCTCGCCGGGGCCGATCGGGATGGCGAGCAGCACGAGCAGATACGGCAGCAGGGCCACGGCCGGGGCGAGCTGGAAGACCCGGCGGTCGGCGTCGGCCGGGACGACGTCTTCCTTCTGGGCGAACTTGACGCCGTCGGCGACGAGTTGCGCCCAGCCGTGGAAGCCGCCCGCGTACATGGGGCCGAGGCGGCCCTGCATGTGGGCCATGACCTTGTGTTCGGTCTGGCCGATGATCAGAGGGAACGTCAGGAAGACGACGAAGACGACGAGGAGCCGCAGCGTGACGTCGAGGGCGTCGTTCACTGCGGGCCTCCTGGGCGGTTGTCAGGGTCGTCGGGCTCGGTGGGGGCGGGGGGCTCGGCCGGGGCGGTGGCCTCAGCCGGGGCGTCGGGCTCGGCGGGGGCCTCGGCGGTCTCCGGAGCCTTCGGGGCCTCCGGTGCTTCCGCGGCCTTCGGCGCTTCCGGGGCTTCCGGTTTCGCCTTCGCGGCCTCCGGCGCTTCCGGTGCTTCGGCGGCCTCCGGCGCTTCCGGAGCCTCCGGTTTCGCCTTCGCGGCCTCCGGTTTGGTCTCGTCGAAGGCCGGGCGGGCGTTGTGCCAGGGGGCCTCGTCCTTCGCCTTCGGGGGCTCCGCGGCTTCCGTGGCCGGGACCGCCGGACCAGCCGGACCAGCCGGAGCCGCCGATTCGGCGGGAGTGGCCGAGTCGGCCGGAGTCGCCGGGCCAGCCGGGGTCACCGGAGCCGCCGGAGCCGCAGCCTCCGCTGCCGGAGCCGCCCCCTCCGCCCCCTCTCCCCGCTGCGAAGCCGACCCCTGCGACACACTGCGTGCCCGCCGTGCCGGAGCCGGAGCCGCCTCCGCCTGGCTGGCGGACCCCTCGCCCGCGGTCCGCGTGCGCCGGGCCGGGCGTTCGCCCGCGGCTCGCCCCGCCGCACCCGCGGCCCGCCCCGCCCCGCGCGCGGGCCGTGCGGGAGCGGCCGGAAGCTGCCCCTTCAGCGGACCCCACTCGTTGGGGTCGGGCACGCCCGGCGGCAGCATCTGCCGACGCTTGGGACCGCCGTGCTCGGATTCCCCCGGCTCCTTCGCCCCGGGCCAGGCCTTCGCGACCCGCGCCGCGAGCACGAAGTCCTTGCGCAGCGGATGGCCCTCGAAGCCCTCGGGCAGCAGCAGCGGTACGAGGTGGGGGTGGCCGTCGAAGCCGACGCCGAACATCTCGTGGGTCTCGCGCTCGTGCCAGGCCGCACCCGCGTAGACGTCGACGGCGGTCGGCAGGACGGGCGCCTCGTGCGGCACGGTCGTGCGGACGAGCAACCGCCGCACCGGGGCGAGGGCCACGACGTGGGCGGACACGCGGAACCCTGTGCCCGGTTCGTCGACGGCGCTGAGCCAGTCGAAGTAGGTGCAGCCGAGCTCGTCGCGGGCGGTGCGCAGGGCGTCGAGCCAGGAGGCCACGGGCACGTCCACCGTCAGGACCTCGTACGACTCCTCGGCGCTCGCCTCCGCGCCGAACAGCTCCTCGACGGGAGCGGGCAGCCAGCCGGTCATCCGGCGTCCTCCCCCGTCACCGGCGCGGCGCCCGGCACGGGCGGTGCGACCAGGCCGCTCTGGAGTGCCGCCGTGGACGGCCGCGCCCCGTTCGCGCCGTAGCGCTCGCCGAGCGACTCGCGGGCGATCTTCTCCTGGAGCTTGAGGATGCCCTGGAGCAGCGCCTCCGGGCGCGGCGGGCACCCGGGGACGTACACGTCGACGGGGATGATCTGGTCGACGCCCTTGGTGACGGAGTACGAGTCCCAGTACGGGCCGCCGCAGTTGGAGCAGGCGCCGAAGGAGATGACGTACTTGGGCTCGGGCATCTGCTCGTACAGACGCTTCACCGCGGGCGCCATCTTGTCGGTGACCGTGCCGGAGACGACCATCAGGTCGGCCTGGCGCGGGCCCGGCGCGAACGGGATCACGCCGAGGCGGATGAAGTCGTGCCGGGCCATGGACGCCGCGATGAACTCGATGGCGCAGCAGGCGAGGCCGAAGTTGAAGACCCACAGGCTGTAGCGGCGGCCCCAGTTGAGGACCACCTTCATCGGCTCGGGGGCGAGGCGGGACAGGACGCCAAGCCGCTTCGGCTCCGGGAGGAGCACGGGCTCCGCCGCGGGCTCCTGGTTCACGTCCATGTGAGGACGCCCTTCTTGTATGCGTACAGCAGGCCCACGGCCAGGAAGCCGAGGAAGATGAACATCTCGACGAGGGTCGCGGCGCCGTATCCGGGCGCGGCGAAGACCGTCGCCCACGGGAAGAGGAAGATCGAGTCGACGGCGAAGATGACGTAGAGGAACGCGTAGACGTAGTAGCGGACCTGGGTGTGGGCCCAGCCGTCGCCGACCGGGTCGACGCCGCATTCGTAGGTGAGCAGTTTCTCCGGGGTCGGTACGACCGGCCGCAGGAGCCGGCCCGCGCCGAAGGCCACGGCGACGAACAGCACGCCCACGACGGCGAGCAGCCCGACGACGGAGTACGACTCGAAGTAGCTCGCCGCGACGTCCGTGCGGTGCGTCGTCACTGGCACCTCAGCCCCTCACTCCCGAAACTCACGCGTGTACCGCTCACGTCTCACCCGTGTCTCGCCGAATTCGCCGTCACACCGGGTCCACGAAGCAGCTTGCCGTCACGTCTGTTCGACGATCTGTACGCACGGGAGTCTAGGGCCTGCTAAAGGGGAGGTAAGCAGACCGTCACGGCCAAGCATGGACGGGGTGGGGTTAACCACAGTGCGATCCGGCGGTCCCCCTCATGGCGCGAGCGCGGCGAGCCGGGCACCCTTTGCGGTATGACCGCAAGCACCACGCCCTCGGAAGCGCCACCACAGGGCCCGCCGCCTGCCCGTTTCGCCTATGACGTGCACACCTGGAAGGAGATCGCGCATCTCCTGGCGAACCTCCCGATCGGGATCGCCGGTTTTGTGTACGTGGTCACGGCGCTGGGCGTCGGCGGCGTGCTTTCGGTGACGGTGATCGGCCTGCCGCTGCTCGCGTTCGCGCTGTTCGGCGCGCGGCTCCTCGGCAAGGCGGAGCGCTGGCGGGCGCGGCTGCTGCTCGGCGTGCGGATCGAGGAGCCGAGCCCGATGCCGTCGCCGTCACGGCGCGGCGGCAGCTTCCTCAACTGGCTCTGGTCCACGCTCAAGGACCCGGTGGGCTGGCGGACGATGCTGTACTGCTTCATCCGGCTGCCGTGGGCCGTGGTGACGTTCACCGCGATGTCCGTCGGGGTGTTCGTGCTGTGGCCGATCCTCCCGTTCATCGCGCGGCTGCTCGCCAACGCCGACCGGGCGATGGTGCGGGGCCTGCTCTCGCGCTCCGACGAACTGGAGCGGCGCATCGCCGAACTGGAGTCGGACCGGGGGGTCGTCGTGGACACCGCCGCGGCCGACCTGCGGCGCATCGAGCGCGATCTGCACGACGGCGCGCAGGCGCGGCTCGTGGCGCTCGCGATGGGGCTCGGCCTCGCCAAGGAGAAGCTCCTCGAGGACCCGGAAGCGGCGGCGGCGATGGTCGGCGAGGCGCACGGCGAGGTGAAGCTGGCCCTCCAGGAGCTGCGGGACCTGGCCCGCGGCATCCACCCGGCCGTCCTCACCGACCGCGGTCTCGACGCGGCCCTCTCGTCGGTCGCCTCCCGGTGCACGGTGCCGGTGAAGGTGACGGCCGACCTGCCGACACGTCCGGCGGCCGCGATCGAGGGCATCGCGTACTTCACCGTCTCCGAACTCCTGCAGAACGTGAGCAAGCACAGCGGGGCGCGGACGGCGAGCGTGGAGGTGTGGCGCTCCGACCAGCGCCTGCTGATACAGGTGTGGGACGACGGCCGCGGCGGCGCGAACCTGGACGGCGGCACGGGCATGGCGGGCCTCGCGGACCGGCTCGGCGCGGTGGACGGCCTGTTCATCATCAACTCGCCCACGGGCGGACCGACGACCATCACGGCGGAGCTGCCGTGGCGCGACCGGAACGACGGCTGAGGGCCCTCCGGGTCCTGCGCACCCCCGCGGGGTAGGGAAAACCCCCCGTTCAAGACGCCGACCGACTCCATGGTCGCCACCGGGCGCCGGGGCGCACTCTGGGGGTACGACAAGGGGAAGCCCACGCGGGAGCTCGCAAGAACCCGCGCGGGGCCGAGCAGAAACGGATGACACCGATGGCCACGGATTACGGACAGGGGTACGGATACGTCATGGAAGCCGACGTCGAGGACCACCGCGGCCACGGCAGCCACGGGGGCGGCGGGCGCGGTGAGGGCCGACTGCACCGCCTGCCGGTCGCCCTGCGCGCGCCGTTGGAGGGGCGCACCTGGCGTGAGCTCCTGTACGTGCTCCTCTCGTTCCCGATCAGCATCATCGGCTTCGTCTTCGCGGTGACGATGCTGTCGGTCGGCGTGGGACTGCTGGTCACGTTCATCGGCATCCCGATCCTCGCCCTGGGGCTCATGGCCTGCCGCGGGTTCGGTGCCCTGGAGCGGGTCCGGGCCCGGACGCTGCTCGACGTGGACGTCAAGGACCCGCACCCGCTGAAGCCCAAGGACCGGGGCGTCATGGCGTGGATGGGGGCCGTCCTCAAGAGCGGCGTCTCCTGGCGGCACGTCCTGTACGCGCTGATCCACATGCCGTGGGCGCTCTTCTCGTTCGTGGTGACGGCGCTCGTCTGGACGTACGGCTGGGCGATGCTCACGTATCCGCTGTGGTTCTGGCTGTTCCCGCTCTACGGCGGGCAGGACGGGATCCAGCTCTACGGCGGCGACGACGGGCACCGGATATACCTGGACAACCCCTTTGAAATCGGCCTCACCGCCGGTACGGGCCTCCTTGTCACGCTGGCCACGCCCTGGATCGTCCGCGCCCTGACCACCGTCGACCGGCTGCTCGTCTTCGGCCTCCTCGGACCCTCGCGTCTGGTGTCACGTGTCGTCGAGCTGGAGTCGGACCGGGGGGTCGTCGTGGACACCGCCGCGGCCGACCTGCGGCGCATCGAGCGGGACCTGCACGACGGCGCGCAGGCGCGGCTCGTCGCCCTCGCCATGGACCTCGGCCTCGCCAAGGAGAAGCTGGCCGAGGACCCCGAGGCGGCGGCGCGCATGGTGGACGAGGCGCACGGCGAGGTGAAGGTCGCCCTGCAGGAGCTGCGGGACCTGGCCCGGGGCATCCACCCGGCCGTCCTCACCGACCGGGGGCTCGACGCCGCCCTGTCCGCGCTGGCGGCGCGGTGCACCGTGCCGGTGGAGGTCGAGGTGGACCTGGCCGCGCGGCCCGCCGCCGCCATCGAGGGGATCGCCTACTTCACCGTGTCCGAGCTGCTGCAGAACATCAGCAAGCACAGTGGGGCGGGGCGGGCCTCCGTGGACGTGTGGAAGGTCGAGGACCGGCTGATGCTGCAGGTCGGTGACGACGGGCGGGGTGGGGCCGATGTCTCGGCCGGGTCCGGGCTTGCGGGGCTCGCCGAGCGGCTCGACGCGGTGGACGGGATTCTGGTGGTCGAGTCGCCCGTGGGCGGGCCCACCTTGGTCACGGCTGAGCTGCCCTGGCGGGGCTGAGCCGGTCGGCGGGGCCGAGGTCTCGCGGGGGGCGCCCCAGTCCCACCCCTTCTCCGATCCCGGGGCTCTGCCCCTGGACCCCGGGGGCGGTCGTTCCCTTCGGGTGGGACGGGCCGCCCCCGATCGGCGCTCCGCGCCTCGTCCTCAAACGCCGGACGGGCTGATATCTCGCCACCCTGGGCTGAAAGGTGCCGTAGGCGCCTCCTGCACGGCGGACCCCTTCTCGGAGTCGTACGACACTCTTCACCTCAGCCCGACGCAGCCTCGTCCGAATGCTGGGATGCTGGAGCCTGTCAATGGGGCGGGGACAGGCTGTGGGGGTCCAGAACATCGTGGAGGACAAGGTGCAGGTGGTCATCGCCGAGGATTCAGTGCTGCTCAGGGAGGGCCTGACCCGGTTGTTGACCGACCGTGGGCACGACGTCGTCGCGGGGGTCGGTGACGCGGAGGCGCTGATCAAGACGATCACGGAGCTCTCGGCGCAGGGCACGCTGCCGGACGTCGTGGTCGCGGACGTGCGGATGCCGCCGACGCACACCGACGAAGGGGTGCGCGCGGCGGTGCTGCTGCGCCAGCGCCATCCGGGGCTCGGCGTGCTCGTGCTCTCGCAGTACGTGGAGGAGCAGTACGCGACGGAGCTGCTCGCCGGGTCCAGCCGGGGCGTGGGCTATCTGCTCAAGGACCGGGTCGCCGAGGTCCGGGAGTTCGTGGACGCGGTCGTGCGCGTCGCCCAGGGCGGCACCGCGCTCGACCCCGAGGTCGTGGCGCAGTTGCTCGGGCGCAGCCGCAAGCAGGACGTCCTCGCGGGCCTCACCCCGCGCGAGCGGGAGGTCCTCGGACTGATGGCGGAGGGGCGGACCAACTCGGCCATCGCGCGCCAGCTCGTCGTGAGCGACGGGGCGGTGGAGAAGCACGTGAGCAACATTTTCCTGAAGCTCGGGCTCTCGCCCAGTGACGGGGACCATCGGCGGGTACTCGCGGTGCTGACCTACCTCAACTCCTGAACCGGCTCCTGAACCGGCTCTTGATCCCAGCGTCTGGTCCCAGCTCCTGAACCGGCGGGACCTTCGTCCCGCCACCGGGACAAAGGTCCCGCACAGCGACACCGCACCACCGCACCACCGCACAGCCGGTCCTAGAACCAAAGGATGAGCGGAGAGCGTCTTCATGAAAGGCCGGGGGGCGAGTCACATCATGGCAAATCAGGGCATCCAGCCGTCTCAAAGGTGCGTCCACCATGCGAGCGGCCCTAAGAAGGTGACCCTTACAGACGTAGGGTGGGCGATGGGAGGGCAGGGCGGCCTGCCGCTCCCGCACAGCCGCCTCGAGGGAGGTCCAGTTCAGTGACCAGCCAGGTCAGTAGCCCGGCCGAGCAGGCCGACGAAGCCGTCGTGGGAGAGCAGCGCAAGGCCGCTGCGGGCGAGAAGGACGTGCGCCGCCTCGACCGGGTGATCATTCGGTTCGCGGGTGACTCCGGTGACGGCATGCAGCTCACGGGTGACCGGTTCACCTCCGAGACGGCGTCCTTCGGCAACGACCTGTCGACGCTGCCGAACTTCCCCGCCGAGATCCGCGCCCCCGCCGGGACGCTGCCCGGTGTGTCGTCGTTCCAGCTGCACTTCGCGGACCACGACATCCTCACCCCGGGCGACGCGCCGAACGTGCTGGTCGCGATGAACCCGGCGGCGCTGAAGGCGAACATCGGCGACGTGCCGCGCGGCGCCGAGGTGATCGTGAACACGGACGAGTTCACGAAGCGGGCCATGCAGAAGGTGGGGTACGAGACCTCGCCGCTGGAGGACGGCTCGCTGGACGGCTTCCAGGTGCACCCGGTGCCGCTGACCACGCTGACGGTCGAGGCGCTGAAGGAGTTCGACCTGTCCCGGAAGGACGCCGGGCGCAGCAAGAACATGTTCGCGCTCGGCCTGCTCTCGTGGATGTACCACCGGCCGACCGAGGGCACCGAGAGGTTCCTCAAGTCCAAGTTCGCCAAGAAGCCGGAGATCGCGGCCGCGAACATCGCCGCGTTCCGCGCGGGCTGGAACTTCGGCGAGACGACCGAGGACTTCGCGGTCAGCTACGAGGTGGCGCCCGCGGCCAAGGCGTTCCCCATGGGCACGTACCGCAACATCTCCGGGAACCTGGCCCTGTCGTACGGCCTGATCGCGGCCGCGCGCCAGGCGGACCTGCCGCTGTACCTGGGCTCGTACCCGATCACGCCGGCCTCGGACATCCTGCACGAGCTGAGCAAGCACAAGAACTTCGGCGTGCGGACCTTCCAGGCCGAGGACGAGATCGCGGGCATCGGCGCGGCGCTCGGCGCGGCCTTCGGCGGCTCGCTCGCCGTCACCACCACCTCCGGTCCCGGTGTGGCGCTGAAGTCGGAGACCATCGGCCTCGCGGTGTCCCTGGAGCTGCCGCTCCTGATCGTCGACATCCAGCGCGGCGGCCCCTCCACGGGCCTGCCGACCAAGACCGAGCAGGCGGACCTGCTGCAGGCGATGTACGGCCGCAACGGCGAGGCCCCGGTGCCGATCGTCGCGCCGCGCACCCCGGCGGACTGCTTCGACGCGGCCCTGGAGGCGGCCCGGATCGCGGTCACGTACCGCACGCCGGTCTTCCTGCTCTCCGACGGCTATCTGGCCAACGGCTCCGAGCCGTGGCGGATCCCGGAGACCGACGAACTGCCCGACCTGCGCACGCAGTTCGCCTCCGGCCCCAACCACACGCTGGCCGACGGCACCGACGTTTTCTGGCCGTACAAGAGGGACCCCCAGACCCTCGCCCGGCCGTGGGCGATCCCGGGCACGCCGGGCCTGGAGCACCGCATCGGCGGCATCGAGAAGCAGGACGGCACGGGCAACATCTCCTACGACCCGGCCAACCACGACTTCATGGTCCGCACCAGGCAGGCCAAGGTCGACGGCATCGAGGTGCCCGACCTGGAGGTCGACGACGCGAGCGGTGACGCCCGGCTGCTCGTCCTCGGCTGGGGCTCGACGTACGGGCCGATCACGGCGGCGGTACGCCGACTGCGCGCCGCCGGACAGAGCGTCGCACAGGCGCATCTGCGCCACCTCAACCCGTTCCCGAGGAACCTGGGCGAGGTCCTGAAGCGTTACGACAAGGTGGTGATCCCCGAGATGAACCTCGGCCAGCTCGCCACCCTGATCCGTGCCCGGTATCTGGTGGACGCGGTCTCGTACAACCAGGTCAACGGCATGCCGTTCAAGGCCGAGCAGCTCGCCACGGCTCTCAAGGAGGCCATCGATGGCTGACACCACGCTCGAGGGGCCCACAGGTTCCGAGACGCTTCTGAAGCTCGTGCCCAAGGCCGAGGGCAAGCAGTCCATGAAGGACTTCAAGTCCGACCAGGAAGTGCGCTGGTGCCCCGGCTGCGGTGACTACGCGGTCCTGGCCGCCGTGCAGGGCTTCATGCCCGAGCTCGGCCTGGCCAAGGAGAACATCGTCTTCGTCTCCGGCATCGGTTGTTCGTCCCGCTTCCCGTACTACATGAACACGTACGGGATGCACTCCATCCACGGCCGCGCCCCGGCCATCGCGACGGGCCTCGCCTCCAGCAGGCGCGACCTGTCGGTCTGGGTCGTCACCGGCGACGGCGACGCGCTGTCCATCGGCGGCAACCACCTCATCCACGCCCTGCGCCGCAATGTGAACCTGAAGATCCTGCTGTTCAACAACCGGATCTACGGCCTCACCAAGGGGCAGTACTCCCCGACCTCCGAGGTCGGCAAGATCACCAAGTCGACGCCGATGGGCTCCCTCGACGCGCCCTTCAACCCGGTGTCGCTCGCGATCGGCGCGGAGGCGTCGTTCGTGGCGCGGACGGTGGACTCCGACCGCAAGCACCTCACCGAGGTCCTCCGGCAGGCCGCCGACCACCCGGGCACGGCCCTTGTGGAGATCTACCAGAACTGCAACATCTTCAACGACGGCGCCTTCGAGGTCCTGAAGGACAAGCAGCAGGCCGAGGAGGCCGTGATCCGCCTGGAGCACGGCGCGCCGATCCTCTTCGGCACCGACAACTCCAAGGGCGTGGTCCGCGATCCGGCCACCGGCGATCTGAAGGTCGTCGCGGTGACGGAGGAGAACCAGTCGCAGATCCTGGTCCATGACGCGCACGCCGCGTCCCCGACCACGGCCTTCGCGCTGTCCCGCCTCGCCGACCCCGACACGCTGCACCACACGCCCATCGGCGTCTTCCGCAGCGTGGACCGGCCGGTGTACGACACGCTGATGGCCGACCAGCTCGACGCGGCCATCGAGCAGCGCGGCAAGGGCGACCTCGCGGCGCTGCTCGCCGGTGGCGACACGTGGACGGTCGTCGGCTGAGCCGACGCCCCCGCGGCACGACTCACGAGGCCCGGTCCTGATCCGTCAGGGCCGGGCCTCGTCGCGCCCGGGTGTGGGCCCCGTCCCGTCTCACACGTGGGCCTCGCCCTGTCTCAGGCGTCTCAGGCGTGGGCCTCGTCGTAGGCCGCGCGCGCCTTCTCCACGTCCGCCATGCGCCGGTCCGTCCAGTCGGCGAGCGCCCTGACCTGCGCGGACGCCTCATGTCCTAGCTCCGTCAGGGAGTAGTCGACGCGGGGCGGGATGACCGGCTTGGCGTCGCGGTGCACCAGGCCGTCGCGCTCCAGGGTCTGGAGGGTCTGGGACAGCATCTTCTCGCTGACGGTCCGGCTGCCCAGGGCGCCGATCGCGCGGCGCAGCTCGCTGAAGCGGTACGAGCGCTCGGCGAGGGTGATCAGGACGAGGACGCCCCAGCGGCTGGTGACGTGCTCCAGGACGAGGCGGTGGGGGCACATCCGCTCGGCGTCGAAGGTCCAGTTTGCACTTACGGCCATACCAGTACCTTACTTCAAAGTGGGTACTTACGGATAGTTAGTGCCGGAGCTAGGGTGAGTGTCATACCGATCACAACGGGCCTGAGCAGGGCTTACTGCGCAAACAGGAGATTTCACTCATGAGCATCGTCGTCACCGGAGCCACCGGCCACCTCGGCCGCCTCGTCGTCGCGGGCCTGCTGGACGCGGGCGTGCCCGCCGGGCGGATAGCGGCCGTCGTACGGAACAAGGAGAAGGCCGCGGACCTGGCCGCGCGCGGCGTGGAACTGCGCGTCGCCGACTACAGCGCGCCCGAGACGCTCGCCGGGGCCTTCGCCGCGGGCGACAAGGTGCTGCTGATCTCCGGCAGTGAGGTCGGGCAGCGGGTGCCGCAGCACCGGGCCGTGATCGACGCGGCGCGGGCCGCGGGCGTCGCGCACCTGGTGTACACGGGCGTGCTCGGCGGACCCGACGCCGACTTCGACCTGGCCGCCGAGCACAAGGTCACCGAGCAGGCGATCCTCGACTCGGGCCTGCCGTACACCTTCCTGCGCAACGGCTGGTACCACGAGAACTACACGGAGCACCTGGCCCCGGTCCTCGCCCACGACGCCGTCGTCGGCAGCGCGGGCACGGGCCGGGTCGCCTCGGCCGCCCGCGCCGACTACGCCGCGGCGGCCGTCGCGGTGCTGACCGGCGAGGGCCACGAGGGCGTCGCGTACGAGCTGAGCGGGGACACGGCGTGGAGCTTCCCCGAGTACGCCGCCGAGGTCGCCGCGCACTCCGGCAAGCCCGTCACGTACAAAGAGGTCTCCCCCGCCGAGCACCTCGCCGTGCTGACCGGCGCCGGGATGCCGGAGCCGATCGCCGCGATCCTCGTGGACGTGGACGCGGCGATCGGGCGCGGTCTGCTGGTCGGGGGCAGCGGTGATCTGGCCCGGCTGATCGGGCGGCCGACGACGCCGATGGGTGAGGCGATCACGGCAGCGCTCAAGGGCTGAATCACCTTGGGAGACGGCCTGTCATGACCGTATGGCGATACGGGCATGACAGCCGCACCCCGGGGGCGCTACCTTCGTGCTCGGCAGCGAGCGGCTGCCCCGCACGAAGGAGGAGCCGTGACCCCAGCGCAGGCGAAGGCCGAGGCACGAATAGGCCTGCTCAACGGCTTCGCCGCGTACGGCATGTGGGGCCTCGTGCCCCTGTTCTGGCCGCTGCTCAAGCCCGCGGGCGCCGGCGAGATCCTGGCCCACCGCATGGCGTGGTCCCTGATCGTGGTCGGCGTCGCGCTCCTCGTCGTCCGCCGCTGGGCCTGGGCCGGTGAACTGCTGCGCCAGCCGCGCAAGCTGGGCCTGGTGACGGTGGCCGCGGCCGTGATCACCCTCAACTGGGGCGTCTACATCTGGGCCGTGAACTCCGGCCACGTCGTCGAGGCCTCCCTCGGCTACTTCATCAACCCCCTGGTCACCATCGCGATCGGCGTCCTGCTGCTCGGCGAGCGGCTGCGCCCCGTGCAGTGGACGGCCGTCGGCGTCGGCCTCGCCGCCGTCCTGGTCCTCGGCTTCGGCTACGGCCGCCCGCCATGGATCTCCCTCTGCCTCGCCTTCTCCTTCGCCACGTACGGCCTGGTCAAGAAGAAGGTCAACCTCGGCGGCCTGGAGTCGCTCGCCGCCGAGACCGCCGTGCAGTTCCTGCCCGCGCTCGCCTTCGTGCTGTGGCTCGGCTCCCAGGGCGACGCCACGTTCGCCACCGAGGGCTTCGGGCACGCCGCGCTGCTCGCCGCCACGGGTGTGGTGACGGCCGCGCCGCTGGTCTGCTTCGGCGCCGCCGCGATCCGGGTGCCGCTGTCCACGCTCGGGCTGCTCCAGTACCTCGCGCCCGTCTTCCAGTTCCTGCTCGGCATCCTGTACTTCCACGAGGCGATGCCGCCCGAGCGGTGGGCCGGGTTCGCGCTGGTGTGGCTGGCGCTCGTCCTGCTGACCTTCGACGGGCTGCGCACCGCGCGCCGGAACGCGGTGCGGGCGGCCGCGCTGGCCGCCCAGGTCGGCGCGACCACCGCGACCGCTCCGGCCGACGCGACCACTCCGGCCGACGCGACCGACGCGCCCGGCTCGACCGCTTCGGCCGCCTCCCGCTAGCTCCAGGCCCCCGCTGCGGCAGCCGACTTCACGTACGCGCTGAAGTCCTTCGGCTCACGGCCGAGCACGTCCGGTACGCCGGTCGCCACCGAGGAGAGATGGCCCTCGGCGACGAACGTGAAGAGGTCGGTGAGCTCCTGGGCGGCGGCCTCGGGCACGCCGTCCGTGGTCAGCTCCGCCCGGAACTGCTCCGGTGTGACGGCCTCGAAGCGCATCGGGCGGCCCGACGCCTCCGCGATCTCCGCGACGGCCGCGCCGTAGGTGAGCGCGCGCGGACCCGAGAGCTCGTACACGCGGTGCGTGTGGCCGTCCTCGGTGAGCAGCGCGACCACGACGTCCGCGATGTCCTCCACGTCGACGAACGGCTCCACCGTCTCGCCGACCGGCAGGGCCAGGCGGCCCGAGAGGACCGCCGCGTGGAAGAAGTCCTCGGAGAAGTTCTGCGCGAAGTTGTTGGCCCGGACCACCGTCCAGTCGACGCGCGCGTCCGCGACGGCGCGCTCGGCCCGCGCCATGCCCGGCAGGAAGGACTCGCCGGACACGTCGGCGCCGCGCCCGGACAGGACCACGAAGCGGCGCACGCCCGCCGCCGCGGCCTGCGCCACGAAGTCGACGACGGGCTCCGGGTCCTCCGGCGCGATCAGGTAGAGGCCGGTCACGCCGGACAGGACGGGGGCCCAGGTGGTCCGGTCGTGCCAGTCGAAGCGGGTCTCGCCGGAGCGGGACGCGGCCCGCACGGTGTGGCCCGCGGCGCGCAGCCGGGGCACGACGCGGCGGCCGGTCTTGCCGGTGGCGCCGAGGACGAGGAGAAGGGGGTCGGTGCTGTCGGAGCGGGGGTGGTCGGAGCCGGGTGTCGTTGTCGTCATGCGCCAAGCCAACCTCCGTACCGCGCCTGGTGACATGGGCGTGCGTCTTGGCCCCATAGGCGTCCGTCTCACGACCGCGGGAGCCCGTCCGTCGGGCCCGGCGGTCCGTCCCGCCGCCGCGGGACTCCGTTTACGGTGGAGCGCATGGACGCTCTGGGGGATCTGCTGCGTGGCATCCGCGCCGACGGCGCACGGTTCAGTCGTACGGTCCTGCGCGGGCCGTGGGAGTCGGAGCCACCGGAGTCGACCGCGCTGACGCTGATGATGGTGTTCCGGGGCGCGGCCCGGGTGACACCGGGAGCCGGTGTCACCGGGGGCGGCGGCCCCCGAACGCTCACGGCCGGGTCCGCCGCCGTCAGCACGTCCGCGTCGTACCGCGTCGCCGCCGCCGACAGCACCGAGACCGAGGTGGTCACCGGCGCCTACCAGTGGGACGGGGCCGGCGGGCGGCGGCTGCTCACCGCGCTGCCGCCGCTGCTCGTCGTGCCGGGCGGCGAGGAGTGCCTGACGATCATCGAGCTGATCGCCGAGGAGGTGGCCGCCGACCGGCCGGGCCGCCAGTACGTGATGGACCGGATGCTCGACTGGCTGCTCGCCTGCACCCTGCGGGAGTGGTTCGACCTGCCCGAGGCGAGCCCGCCCGCCTGGTACCGGGCGCTCGGCGACGACGTGGTGGGCCCGGCCCTGCGCGCCATGCACGACGAGCCGGGCCGGGCCTGGACGGTGGCGTCCCTCGCCGGGTGCGCCCAGGTGTCCCGCGCGGCGTTCGCCCGGAACTTCGCCGATCTGGTGGGGCGGCCCCCGATGGCGTACCTCACCGAGTGGCGCATGGCCCTCGCCGCCGACCTCCTCGCGGAGCCGGGCGCCACGGTGGCGGCGGTGGCCGCGCGGGTGGGGTACGCCGACGGGTTCGGATTCAGCGACGCCTTCAAGCGGATCCGCGGGGTCACGCCGAGCGGCTACCGCGCCTCCCTGACGGCGCGCCGTGCGGACTCCGGGGCGCTCAGGGCGGCGGGCTGAGCGCTGCCCGCGACCGTGCGGCCCCCGCCTCCGACCCCGCCTCCATCCACGCCTCCGCCCACGCCTCCGCCCTTGCCCCGCCCGGCACTTGGCCCCGCGCCGGTCCGGGCGCCGAGCCCTCCGCCCCGGCTCCGGCGCACCCCGACCAGCGCGACGACCGCGCCCAGGACCGCCATGACCACCGGCACGACCAGCGCCCAGCGGAACGCCGCGAGGTCCGCCCCGGCGTCCCCGCCCCCGCCCCCGTGCGAGCCCGCGTACGAGCCCCCGGAGACCAGGCCGTAGACGGCTGTCACGGCCGAGATGCCGATCGCCGCGCCGAACTGCGTGGCGGTCTGGAGGAGTCCGCTCGCGAGCCCCTGCTCCCGCTCGGCCACCCCGTCCGTCGCCGCGATCATCTGCGGGCCGAGGGTGAGCGCGAAGCCGGTGCCCGCGAGCAGCAGGGTCGGGAACATCGCGAGGTACGGCCAGTCCGCGCCGATCGGCAGGAAGAGTCCGTATCCCACGGCGGCCATGAGGAAGCCGCCGAGGATCACGCGCGCGTTGCCGAACCGCCGGACCAGGCGCGGGGTGAGCGTCGGCGAGAGGATCACGTCGCAGCCGAGGACGATCATCGCGACGGCGGTCTGCCAGGACGACCAGCCGCGCAGGTCCTGGAGGTAGAGCGTCAGGACGAACTGGAAGCCCATGAAGGCCCCCAGGTAGAGCAGCGCCCCGAGTCCGGCCCGCAGCACGGACCCCGTACGGAAGATCCCGAGCCGCACCAGCGGGTCCGCCGTGCGCCGCTCGATCCGTGCGAAGACCCCGATGAGCAGCAGCCCCGCGACCGCCGCGGCGACCGTCGACGGCCAGTCCGCCAGGCCGTGTTCGAGCCGCACGATGCCGAAGGCGAGCAGCAGCATGGCCCCGGCCGCCGCCGCGGCCCCCGGCAGGTCGAAGCGGCGCGCGGGGCCGGTGTCGGCGCGGGGCGGCTCCGCCGGGATGAGCCGGAGCGCCGCGACGAGGATCGCCGCCGCGAAGAACACGGGCGTGAAGAACACCCACTGCCAGCCGAATTCGGTGAGCAGCCCGCCGACGACGAGGCCGAGCGAGAAGCCGCCGGCCGAGGTCCCGGCGAAGACCAGGAGCGCCTTGTTCCGGTCGGGGCCCTCCGCGTACGAGGTGGTGATGATCGACATCGCGGCGGGCGTCATGAACGCCGCGGCCACGCCGGTGACGAAGCGCGCGACGACCAGCATCCAGCCCTCGGTCGCGAAGCCGCCGAGCCCCGAGAAGAGCAGGAAGATCCCGAGCCAGCAGAGGAACATCCGCCGCCTGCCGAGGAGATCGGCCGCCCTGCCGCCGAGCAGGGTGAAGCCCGCGTACCCGAGCACGTAGGCGCTGACGACCCAGGCCGCCATGCCGGTGGAGAGGCCCAGGTCGGACCGGATCGAGGGGATCGCGATCGCGACCATCGCGATGTCGATGCCCTCCAGAAAGATCGTTCCGCAGAGCACGAGCAGCAGTGCCCAGGCGCGGGCGCCCATGAGGACTCCTTGGTCTCGGGGTCGGAACCCGGGGTTGGTCCCGGGGTGTCGGTTACTCGACCGACGGCCGGTTCCTTCTTGTAACCAAGGGAATCGTGGGGCAGCATCGACAGGTATGGAAGAAGGCACTTTGAAGTCACCGAGTAACTCCAAAGGCACCGTGGACGCCCCCGTGGACTACGGGGACGCCGACCCCTTCCAGTGGGACACCCGCGAGGACTGCCAGGTGCGGCAGATCCTCGACCGGGTCGCCGACAAGTGGTCGCTCCTCGTCATCGCGCTCCTGGACCGCCGCCGCCTGCGCTTCACCGAGCTGCGGCGCGAGATCGACGGCATCAGCCAGCGCATGCTGACGGTCACCCTGCGGCAGCTGGAGCGCGACGGCCTGGTGCTCCGCACGGTGCATCCGGTGGTCCCGCCGCGCGTCGAGTACGAACTCACGCCCCTCGGCGGCACGTTGCACCACACGATCCGGTCACTGGTGACATGGACGGAGGAGCACCAGGGGGAGATCGCGGCGGCGCGGACGGCGTACGACGAGCGGGCCGCCGCGGAGGAGACGGCGGCGGGGCTCCCCTAGGGCTTGTCCGGGTCCGTCGCGGCGGCGCCGGGCTCCTCCGGGTCCGTCGCGGCGGCGCGCCGATCCGTCGTGGCGGCGCGCGTCGCCCGGTGCGTGCGCGCCTTCGCCCTGTTCCCGCAGCGTTCCATCGCGCACCAGCGGCGGCGCCCCGGGCGTGAGGTGTCCACGAAGAGCAGGAAGCAGTCGTGGGCGGCGCATTCGCGTACCCGCGGGGCGTACGGGCCGGTGAAGAGGTCGACGGCGTCGCGGGCGACCGTCGCGAGGAGCTGGGTTCCGGTGCCGCCGGGGGCCCAGGCGCGGGTGCCGTCCGGCTCAATGCGGGCGGTGAGCGGGGGCTCGGCCGCGGCGGCGTTGAGCGCCGCGAGGTGGCGGGGGTTCCAGGGGCGGCCGTGGGCATGGTCGGCCGTGAACAGGAACAGCGCGTCGCGCAGGTCCCTGACCGCCGCCAACTCCGCCTCCGTGACGGTCAGTTCCGGGCACCCCCCGAGGCGGCTCGCGGCCGCCCACGCGGTCAGGTCCGACGGCTCGCGCAGCGTCTCGAAGCGCGCGAACTCGCCGGGGCCGCCCGTCGCGAGCAGTTCCAGGCAGAGCACCCCCGGGTCGAAGCGGTAGACCTGCCCGTCCGGCGGACGCATGATCACGCCCGGCGCCCGCACCGCCGCACCCGTCTGCGCGCTCGCCCGTTCCGCGCCTCCTCTCTGCCCGTCTTCCCGCTTCTCGCTTTCTCGCTTCTCGTCCACCACCTAACCAGTATAAGTGGTTACCATGAAGGCATGACCCTGCACTGGAAACTCGTGATCGACGCGCAGGACCCGCACGCCCAGGCCGCCTTCTGGGGCGAGACGCTGGGGTACGAGGTCGAGGACAACAGCGCCCTGATCGAGCGACTGCTCGGTTTCGGCGCCGTGCCGGAGGAGGAGACCGTCGTCTTCCGGGGGCGCCGCAGCTTCCGCGATCTCATCGGCGTACGGCATCCGGACGATCCGTACGACGAGGGCACCGGCACGGGCCTCGGGCGGCGGCTGCTCTTCCAGCGCGTCCCGGAGGCGAAGTCCGGCAAGAACCGCCTGCACGTGGACGTGCACGCCGCGCCCGGCACCCGGGAGAAGGAGCAGGTCCGCCTGGAGCAGCTCGGCGCGACCGCGCTGCGGCACGTGCGGGAACACGGGAGCGAGTGGGTGGTGATGACCGACCCGGAGGGCAATGAGTTCTGCCTGCACTAGGGCCTGTCCGATGGGTCGGCGTGGAGCAAGGAGCGGCGTCTGGTGCGTGCGATCGCAAGGCGCCGGAGAGTCCTCGGGTGGGGTCTCCCCT
>NZ_JBHXTE010000010.1:0-18780 GCF_042677545.1 Streptomyces sp. NPDC127108
GTCCTCAATCGCCGGACGGGCTAGAGAGTGTGCGGCTGTATTTCAGCCCCTCCGGCGTTTGAGGAGCGGGGTCTGGGGCGGAGCCCCAGTTTCGGTGAAGGGGCGGGACTGGGGCGCCCCGCGAAGGTCAGCCCGCCCACCCCCGGTCCGCCCCCTTCGTCGCCCCCGCGGGCAGCCGGGGCGGGCGGTAGTCGGAGACGGGCGTGGCCCGGGGATCGGGGCGGACCGCGCCGAGGACGGGGTTCGCGGCGAGGGGGGACACCTTGACGCGGGCCCCGGGCCGGGGGGCGTGGACGACCTGGCCGCGTCCGAGGTAGAGGGCGACGTGCGTGGCGCGGCGGAAGTAGACGACGAGGTCGCCGGGCCGCAGGTCGCGGAGGGGAACCCGGGGCAGCCGGGCCCACTGCTGCTGACTGGTCCGGGGAATCCCGCGCCCGGCGACCCCCCAGGCCCGCTGGGTGAGCCCGGAACAGTCGAAGGCGGCAGGCCCCTCCGCCCCCCACTCGTACGGCTTCCCGATCTGCGCGACGGCGTACCGCAGGGCCCGCTCCCCCCGGGCGGAAGGCGCCCGCCCGGCCCCGGCGGGAGCCCCGAGCGCCCCGGAGGCGACGAGCCGCCGCTGCGCCCGCGCGGCCCCGTCCTCCTCGGCCCGCCCCAGCGCGGCCAACTCCTCGGCGGTGAGCGAGGCGAGCAGCTCCTCGACCTCCTTGAGGCGGGTCCGCACGGCGTCCCGGGCGGTCCGCTGCCGCTGGGCGAGGGACTCCTGGGTGGCGAGGGCGCGACGGGCCGCGCGGGCGAGCCCGTCGGCCTTCTTCTCGCCGTCGACGAGCCGGGTGACGGCGCCGGCCCGTTCGGCGGCGGCGCGGCGCAGGAGGTGGCGCTGGTCGAGGGCGCCCTGTGGATCGCGGGCGAGGAGGAGGCGTACGTAGGAGGAGATCTCGATGGTGCCGTGCTGGTACTGCTGGCGGGCGAGGCGGCCGGCCGCGCCCCTGCCGTCGTGGGCGGCGGCGCGGGCCTTCGCGAGGCTGCGGTTGAGGCCGGTGACCTGGCGGCGCTGGTCGGTCAGCTTCTCCTCGGTCGCGTTGTACGTCTCGGTGGACTCCTCGGCCTTGCGGTACAGGCGCTGAAGGTCCGTCAGGAGCTCGGCGACGGGGCGCTTGCCGGGGCCGGGTGCCGCGTGTGCGGGTGCGGCGTGGGGGGCCAGGGGGGCGGCGGTGAGCAGCGCGGAGAGTGCGGATCCGGTGCACGCCCAGCGCAGCAGCCTTCCTGACATGTCATCACCTCCCGGTGGGGGGCGGGGGGTCCGCCCGTGCACCGTGAGCATGGGTGGGGGTGGGGTGGGGCGCGCGTCGGCGGTGAGCGGTCGGCGCAATGGGGTCACTCGTCCAGGGGTTTGCGGCGCGGCGGGTTGCGCGTGGCGTTTTCGGGACGGGGGGCCCTGGCGGGGCCTCCCCAATCCCGCCCCTTCCCGGCTGTGACAATGTGCGGCTCCGCCGCGTGGGGGGCTCCGCCCCAGACCCCGCTCCTCAAACGCCGGAGGGGCTGAAAACGCGCCCCTGGATCCCTGCTCCTCAATCGCGGGAGGGGCTGAAAATGCACCCCGGATCCCCGCTCCTCGACCGCCACAGAAGCTGAAGATCACGCCCCAGCCCCGCGACCGCCCCCAGGTCCCGTCTCGGGCGCCCCGCCCGCATCCGCCCCGCCCGCATCCGCCCCGCCCGCGTCCGCCCCGTCCGTCCCGGCCGTCCGCCCAGGACCCGGCTTCGACCACGGCCACTTCAGGTCCCGGAAGCCGCCCCCGCCCCCGTCGCCCCCGGCGTCGTACTCGTACTTCCAGCCCGGGTGGAGGCCGAAGCGGCGGGCGGGGCCTGCGGGGACGCGGCGGTAGACGAGGATCGTGGGGGCGCCGCCCGCGTCGTCGGGGACGGGGACGCGGTAGACCTTCGGGGGGTGGCCGGTCGGGCCGAGGAGGACGGGCAGGGCGCGGCCGTCCAGGGGGCCGCCCACGAAGGGGGTCTCTTCACTCTTCACGGCACCAGTGTCTCCCCGGCGGCCCGACGGCGCGGCCCCACGGCTCCTAGAGCAGGTGGCCCGCCTCCGCCACCACCGGAAGGACCCGGCGCACCAGCTCGCCCGCCGGGCCGTCCCGCGTCTCCAGGGCCAGGGCGCTCCGGACCATCGCGGCGGTCTGCGGGTCGCGGCCGGCCGTGGCCGTGATGTGGGCGACGAACTGCTCGACCAGCCACTCGCGCAGCTCGTCCAGGGGTGGCTGCTTGTCCTCGTCGAGCCAGATGAGGGAGGCGGCCTCGACGGCGGTGATCCACATCCGGACGGTCATGCGGAGCCGGGGTCCTGGCGGCTCGGGGAGTTCCATGTGGGCGAGGATGTGCTCGGCCGCCGCGCGGCGGACGCCGTCGACGATGGCGGTGGTGCGGGAGGTCTCGATGACGCTGCCGCCCTGGAGCAGCGCGCTGAAGCCGGTGTCGTGCTCGTCGACGAAGGCGAGGTACCGGTCGAGGGCTCGGCCGAGGCGCTGGGTGAGCGGGCCGTCCTGCGGTTCGGCGAAGCACTGTTCCAGCTCGTCGGCGGCCGTGCGCAGCGCCGCTTCGTACAACTGCTGCTTGCCGCCGGGGAAGTAGCGGTAGACCAGGGGCCGCGACACCCCGGCGGCCTCGGCGACGTCGTCGAGGGAGACCTCTTCGGGCGCGCGGTGCGCGAAGAGGTTGAGGGCGGCGTCGAGGAGCTGGCTCTTGCGCTCCTCGACGCTGAGGCGCCGGTACGCGCGGGTGGGGCCGACGGCTTGGGTCATGTCCCGCAGCGTAACCGTGTTTTCGTACGAAGAGTCGGGGGCGGGTGCGCCCCGCAGCCGGGGTGGCCCGGAGCGGGCGGGCGCGCGCGGCGGGCTAGGCGAGCAGGCCCGAGGACTTCCACAGCCGCCTGCCCGCCCCGCGCAGCACGCCGATGTCGTCCAGGAAGTCCGTGAGCCGCTTCGCGCCGGACTGCATGACCTCGCGCCGGTGGCCGCTCGCCTTGACCTGGGCGACGGCCTCGCGGCGGTCGAGGCCGACGTTCGTGTACACCTGCGGGTTGACGAAGGCGATGGAGAAGACGCGGGCCGCCTCGCCGCTGCTGATCCGGGTCAGCTCGCGTTCCCAGCGCGGCGCGGTCACCATCTGGCGGCGCAGCTCCTCGCGGGCGTACCGGACGTGCCGGGCCTCCTCCACGACGTGGATGCGGGTGACGCCGCGCACGATGGTCTGCACGCGCTCGTCGGGGAACGTCAGGCGCTGCATCCAGTCCAGGATCTCCTCGCCGAGCAGGGTGCAGGCGAAGGAACCGGGCGTGGTGGAGACGGTCTTGAGGACGCGGGCCAGATTGTGGTTGAGCTTCGTGACGGGGTACGTCGGCGCCCCGCCCTTCTCGATCATGCGGGCGAACATCATCGAGTGGCGGCACTCGTCGGCGATCTCCGTGAGGGCGTACCGCACATGGGCGCTGGTCACGGACTTGTCGTAGATGTGCCGCACGAGCAGCTGCATGAGGATGATCTCGAACCAGATGCCGAGGGAGGCGAGCGAGGCCGCCTCGTGCCGGGCCAGGTCCATGCGCTGTTCCTCGGACATCCGACGCCACAGCGGGGTGTCGTAGAGCGACACCAGCTCCGGCGGCCAGAACCACTTGCCGTCCTCGGTGGGCGCGTCCCAGTCGAGCTCCTTGTCGGGGTCGAAGGAGTGCTTGGCGGAGGACTCGAGCAGTCGCTGGGCCACCTGCTCGCGGTCCTTGAGCAGGCCGAGCGCGTCCCGCAGACCCGCGAGTTCGCTGTCCTCGGTCACGGTCGTCATGAGATCTCCTGCTCCTCGTGTGCTCTCGCAAGCGGGTTACCGGGGGTCACGTCTTATGAGACTGCTTGTCAGCAAGACCGTCAATCCCTTGCGCACGACTTGTTGACCCCGCGTCTACCACCGTGTGAGCCTGCTCAAGGAGCCACCCCTGTGCGGCGGTTGCGCGGCAACGGGGGCCGCCGAGACCCGCGAGGAGCCGTCCGTGTCCACACGCGATCTGTACACCTCAGGCCACCAGGACCTCACCTGGCAGGTGCCCGCCACCGGAGCCGCCCGCTTCAGCTGGGAGTACGGCGAAGGTCGCGAACGCCTCCTGAACCTCTACCAAAAGGGCAAGGACAAGCAGTGGGACGGCGCCAAGCGCATCGCCTGGGACCTCGAAGTCGACCCGCTCGACCCGCTCGGCACCCCCGACGAGGCCATGTCGATCCACGGCACCCGGTACTGGGACCGGATGTCCCCCGCCGAGCGCGGTGAACTGCGCAAGCACTACGCCTCCTGGCAGTTCAGCCAGTTCCTGCACGGCGAGCAGGGCGCGATGGTGTGCGCGGCCCGCATCGTGGAGTCCGTCCCCGACCTCGACGCGAAGTTCTACTCCGCCACCCAGACCATGGACGAGGCCCGGCACGCCGAGATCTACAGCCGCTTCCTGCACGAGAAGATCGGCATGCTCTACCCGATCAACGACAACCTCCAGGCGCTGCTCGGCGACACGCTGCGCGACTCCCGCTGGGACATGCCCTACCTGGGCATGCAGGTGTTGATCGAGGGCCTCGCCCTGGCCGCCTTCGGCATGATCCGCGACACCACCGACAAGCCGCTGCCCAAGCAGATCCTCGCCTACGTCATGCAGGACGAGGCCCGGCACGTGGCCTTCGGGCGGATGGCGCTGCGCGACTACTACAAGCAGCTCACCGACGCCGAACTGCGCGAACGCGAGGAGTTCGTCATCGAGGGCTGCTACCTGATGCGCGACCGGCTGCGGGGCGTCGAGGTCCTGGAGAACTTCGGCATCCCGCTGAAGGACGCCGAGGAGTGCAGCGAACGCTCCGAATACCTCCAGCTCTTCCGGCAGTTGCTGTTCAGCCGCATCGTGCCGTGCGTCAAGGACATCGGCCTGTGGGGCAAACGGCTCCAGCAGGCGTACGTCGACATGGGCGTGTTCGAGATGGGCGACTCCAACCTGGACCAGCTGATGGCCCAGGACGAGGAGATCGCGGAGAAGCTGGACGCTGAGCGCTTTGCCGCGGAGGAGGGGGAGCGCGTCGCGGAGGTGACCGAGGCGATCGCCGCCGGCCGGGCCGACGCCTAGGTGCCGAGCTGCGCCGTGGTGTTCGCCCCGTCCAGCGCCTCGCGCACGATGTCCGCGTGCCCGGAGTGCTGCGCCGTCTCGCGCAGCAGGTGCAGCACGATCCGGCGCACGGACCAGCGCGGTACGACTCCGGGCTCCCACGGCGCCTCCGGCAGCGGCACGACGCGGTCGAGCCCGGCACGCTCCACCGCCTCGTCGGTCGCCCGCGCCGCCGCCTCGTACGCGGCCACGAGGGCGGGCACGCTCGCGCCCTGCGGCATCTTGTACTGCTCCACGTCGAACATCGAGGGCGGTGCCTCGCCGGTCCCGCTGCTCAGAACGTGCGTCCAGTTGCGCTCGCCGTGCGTGAGGTGGTTCAGGATGCCGCCGAGCGTCAGCTCGCTGACGGTGGACCGAGCGGCGGCCTGCTCGTCGGAGAGGCCTCGCATGGCGATGAGGAGGGTGTGGCGCTGCTCGCGCAGGGCGTTCAGGAGCTCCTGGGTTTCGGTCATGCGGCCACGCTAGACGCCAATTGGGCCAGGAACGGTCCTAGTTGGACGGCGGTGTCGGCACCGTACTCCTCACCGCAGCGCCGCCTCCATCACCGCCTTCGCGATCGGCGCCGCGCTCCCGCCCCCGCTGATGTCCGAGCGGTCGGCGGACGCGTCCTCGACGACGACCGCGACCGCCACCGACGGCTCCGCGTCGCCCGGCTGCTGCGCCCAGGCGATGAACCAGGCGTACGGGGTGCCCGCGTTGCCGATGCCGTGCTGGGCCGTGCCCGTCTTGCCGCCGACGGTCACGCCCTCGATCGCGGCGTTGCGGCCCGTGCCCTTCTCGACGACGTCCGTCATCAGCTCGCGCAACCGCACGGCGGTGCCCGGGTTCATCGCCTGCCGCAGCGTGCGGGTGCCGGTCGACGCCACGGTGTCGCCGTCGTCGGTCGTCGTCCGGTCCACCAGGTACGGCGCTTTGACCGAGCCGCCGCCCGCCACCGCCGCCGAGACCATCGCCATCTGCAGGGGCGTGGCGCGCGTGTCGTACTGTCCGATGGCGGACAGGGCGAGCTGCGCGTCGTCCATGGCGGTGTCGAACGTGCTGGTGGCGACCGGCGAGGGGATCCGCAGGCCCGAGGTGTCGAAGCCGAACTTCTTCGCCGTGCCCGCCATGGCGTCCTGGCCGGTGTCGACGCCGAGCTTGGCGAAGACGGTGTTGCAGGACCACTGGAAGGCGTACCGCAGGCTGGCGTTCGCGCACCCCTCGACCTCGTTGGCGAGCCGGGTCGTGGTCCCCGGCAGGGTGTACGGATCGGGGGACCTGGTGTCCGCGTCCAGGTCGGTGATCTCGCCCGCGTCGAGCGCGGCGGCCGCTGTCACCACCTTGAACGTCGAGCCGGGCGGATAGGTCCGGCTCAGCGCCCGGTTGAGCATCGGCTTGTCCGGGTCGGCGTTGAGCCCGGCCCAGGCACCGGTCACGGCGCTGCCCGTGCCCGCGAGGCGTTCGGGGTCGTACGACGGCGTGGACACCAGGGCGAGGACCGCGCCGGTGGCCGGGTCGAGGGCGGCCACGGCGCCCTTCTTGCCGCCGAGCCCGGCGTACGCCGCGCGCTGCACGGCCGCCCGGATGGTGGTGACGACCTCGCCGCCCGGGTTCTGGGCGCGGGTGATGTCGTTCCACAGGGGCAGCGGGGCGAGCATGGGGTCGGTGCCGGAGAGGATGTCGTCCTCGGCGTGCTCCAGGAACGTGGTGCCGTACACCTGCGAGGCGAAGCCGGTCACCGGGGCGTACAACGGGCCGTTGCGGTACGTCCGTTCGTGGCGGAGCTGCTCGCCGGTGTCCTTGGAGCCCGTCACGGGCTCGCCGTCCACCAGGATGTCGCCGCGCGGCTGGTCGAAGCGGATGATGGCGGCGCGGCGGTTGGCGGGGTTGTCGTCGTACGTCCCGGAGTCGACGACCTGCACCCGGGTCGCGTTCACGAGCAGGGCCACGAGCAGCAGCGCGCAGAACGCGGCGGCGTGGCGGATGTGGCGGGTCACGCCCGGACCTCCTCGGACTCGGACCCGGGTTCGGGCAGCGGCACGGGCTGGGCGCGTGCGGAGTCGCTGATCCGGATGAGCAGCGCCACGATGATCCAGTTGGTGACGACCGACGAGCCGCCCTGCGCCAGGAACGGCATCGCCATCCCGGTCAGCGGGATCAGCCCCGTCACCCCGCCCGCGATCACGAACACCTGGAGCGCCACGATCGACGCGAGCCCGATCGCGAGCAGCCGCCCGAACGGGTCACGCAGCGCGAGCCCCGCCCGGAAGCCGCGCTCCACGAGCAGGGCGTACAGCAGGAAGATCGCCGCGAGCCCGGTCAGACCCAGCTCCTCCCCGGCCGTCGCCAGGATGAAGTCCGACTTCGCGGCGAAGCCGATGAGGATGGAGTGCCCGAGCCCGAGGCCGCTGCCGAGCAGCCCCCCGGCCGCGAACGCGAAGAGCGACTGGGCGAGCTGGTTCGGCCCCTCGCCCGCCTCGATCGACGCGAACGGATGCAGCCAGTCCTCGACCCTGCCGTGCACGTGCGGCTCCAACGAGCCCACCGCGAACGCCCCGACCGCCGCGAGCAGCAGGCCGACGGCGATCCAGCCGGTGCGCCCGGTGGCGACGTAAAGGAGGATCACGAAGAGCCCGAAGAACAGCAGCGACGTGCCGAGGTCGCGCTCCAGGACGAGCACGCCGACGCTCAGGAGCCAGATCGCCAGGATCGGCCCGAGCACCCGCCCGGTGGGCAGTTGCAGCCGCTTGAACCTCCACACGGTGCGGCCCGCGTACGCCAGGGCGGTGCGGTTGGCCGCGAGGTAGCTGGCGAAGAACACCGCGAGCAGGATCTTCGCGAACTCGCCGGGCTGGATGGAGAATCCGCCGACCCGGATCCAGATGCGGGCGCCGTTCACCGCGGGGAAGAAGATCGGCACGATCATGAGGACGAGCGCGGTGACCACGGACAGATACGCGTAGCCCTTGAGCACGCGGTGGTCGCGCAGGAACAGCACGGCGGCGATGAACAGGCCGACGCCGATCGTCGACCAGACGAGCTGCGTGGGTGCCGCCCGGTCGCCGGGCGTCTCCAGGTCGAGCCGGTAGATGAGCACCAGACCGAGGCCGTTGAGCAGCACCGCGATCGGCAGCAGGAGCGGATCGGCGTACGGGGCCCGCAGCCGCACCGCCCCGTGGGCGAGGAGCGCGAGCACCCCGAGCCCGGCGCCGTAACCGGCGGCGCCGGGCGGGACGGAGCCGTCCCGGGCGAGGCCCACGGCGCAGTAGCCGTACACCGAGAGCAGCACGGCCACGACGATCAGAGCCAGCTCGGTGCCGCGGCGCCGGGGGACGCGCACAGCGGCGACGGTGGCGGGCTCCGCCGCTGTTCCGGTCATGCCCGGAACGTAGCAAGCTGCGGGCCTAATGTCCGGTTATGTCGCCGGTGTCCTGGTCAGCACCAGCGCGGCGCGGGCCCGATGTTGGCGATGTAGTGCGCGGCGCCCCAGGCCCAGGTGCCGTCGGTGAGCAGGTACCAGCGGTCGTTGTGGTGCACGTACTCGCCGCGCGCCTTGCAGAAGATGTGCACGACCTTGCCGTACGGCTCGCTCCGGATGACCTTGCTGCCCCGCGTCGGGGCGTCCCGCAGGAGCAGCCCGGACTTGGCGGTGACCCGGCCCTTGTAGACCGGCGGATTGTTGTTCGCGTCCTCGGCGGCGGCGCCGGGCGCGGCGGTGAGCACGGTCGCGGTGGCGAGGGCGCCACCGGCCACGAGTATGGAGAGGCGGGTGGTGACGGAGGGGCGGGTGCGACGGGCCATGAGGCCTCCTCGGAGAGCGGAAGGGTGACATCGCGACCGGTACAAAGGCCGTGATGTCACGCTATGAGCGACACGAGGAGCACGCAAACGACCGCAGACGGTGAAATTCAAGCCCGTCGTGGGGGTCCCCCTGCTCTTTAAGAGCTTGGGGGAGATTGAGGCGAGGCGACATGCGGAAGGGTGAGCACGGCCACCGCCCCACCGGCTTCACCCGCGTTGGAGAACCTGAGCTGGGCTCCCAGCACCTCCGCCTGCCCCAGCGCAATCGTGAGCCCGAGCCCGTGCCCCTTGGTCGTCCCCTCCGTACGGAACCGCTGCGGCCCGTGCTCGATGAGGTAGCCGGGAAACCCGGGCCCGTGATCCCGCACGGTGATCACGGGCCCGTCGACGGTCAAGGACACCGGCGGAGCCCCGTGCTTGAGGGCGTTCCCGACCAGGTTCCCGAGCACCCGCTCCAGGCGCCGCCCGTCGGTCTCCGCCACGATGTCCCGCACGACGCGCACCTCGACCTCGGCCCCGGAAGCCCGCACGACGCGTTCGGCCAGGGGAGCGAGGAGGACCGCGTCGAGCTCGACGCGCTCGTTGCGCGAGTCGAGGCGGGAGATCTCCAGGAGGTCCTCGGTGAGCGTGCGCAGCGTCGCCACCCGGTCCCGGACCAGCTCGGTGGGACGGCCCGGCGGCAGCAGCTCGGCGGCGGCGTGCAGCCCGGTGAGCGGGGTGCGCAGCTCGTGCGCGACGTCGGCGGTGAACCGCTGCTCGCTCAGGAGCTTGCCCTGGAGCGACGAGGCCATCGTGTCCAGGGCGCCGGAGACGGTGGCCACCTCGTCCTGGTGCCGCCCTTCGTCGTGGGTGCGGGGGTCGTTGACGCGCGCGTCCAGGTCGCCCGCGCTGATGCGGCGCGCGACCCGGGCCGTCTGGTGCAGCCGCCGCGTCACACGCGTCACCGCGAACGCGCCGACCAGCAGCGTCGCCCCGATGGCGAGCACCGACGAGCCGACGATGGCCCGGTCGAGCCCGTCGATGGTGCGGGCGCCCTGTGCGTAGTCGACCTGTACGGCGATGGCCCGCCCGCCGTCCGCGGGGCCCGCAGCCCACACGGTCGGCCGATCGTCGTGGTCGCCGACCATCGTGCCGCGCTCCCCGCCCACCGCGAGGTCACGCAGCCGCCGCGGCAGGCCGGGCGGGTCGATGCCCGCCCCCGGGCCGAGCCGCCCGCCCGCCTCGTACTGCTTGGTGGCGTCGTCGAGCCGGGTCAGGGCGCGTTCGCGGGCCTGGCCGACGGTCTGGTTGGTCACCGCGACGTGGACGAGCACACCGAGCAGCGCCGCAAGCGCGCAGCACATCACGGCGATGAACGCCGCGGCCTTCCAGGCCAGCGTCGCGGTCCAGGCGGGCAGCCGGAACGGCAGGCGGGACGGGCGCGGCGGCCGGGACCCGCGGGCGTTGCTCCCGGCTCCGGCTCCGGCACCCGCTTCGCCGTGGGGCGAGCTTCCGGCCTCGTCGCGGCCGGTCACGAACCCTCGCCCGGACGGTCGTCGGCGCTCGGCCTCGCGGTCGGCGCGGGGGTCTCGCCCGGGCCCGACGTCTCACCGGAGCCGGAGCCGGAGCTGGAACCGGAGCCCGGGCCCGCGCCCGGCTCGGCCTCGGTCAGCGCGGGCACCTGGCTGCGGGCGCCCTTGGGGCGGGGCGCGTCGGAGGAGCGCAGGATCTCGTCGCGGGTGGGCAGCATCGCGCGCTGGTGCCGGTCCCAGGACCAGGCCGTGCGGTACTCGTAGCCGGGGATGCCGGAGACCGCGCGCACGACCAGGTCGCGCCCGGCGAGCTCCACACCGAGCACCGCGTCGGAGGTGCCCATGATCTGGGTGAGGTGGCCTTTCTCCATCGCGTACACGCGGACGGCGAGCTGCTCCTCGGGCATACGGATGCCGACGACGAGGTCGTCCTTCCCGTCACCGGTGAAGTCGCGGTAGTACGCCTTGAGGACCGGGCAGTCCTTGGGCTCGCTGCCGCAGTCCTTGAGGGCTTCGACGGTTTCCTTGTAGAGCCCGTCGGGCCCGCTGTAGACGTCGGGGTTCGCGGCCACCTCCGCCCTGACGATGGCGACGGGGTTCACTTTGTGCAGATCGCCGCCGGGCACCTTGACGCCCTCGATCTCCTCGGTGTCCGCCTCGCCGTAGTCACCGACCGGTGAGGACGCGGGCGGCAGGTCCGGCCAGAGCCGGGTGGGGCCGACGGCCGTCGGAGTGGCGCCCGCGCCCCGCAGGTCGCCCGGGTCGCCGCAGCCCGCCGCCAGCGCGGTCGCGGCGAGCGCGAGGGCGCCCGCGGCGAGCGCGCGTCGGCGGGCGGGCCTCGGACGGCTCGGCCTGCGGCTGCGGTTCAACTGGCACTCCTGCTCGCGGGGGCCGGGTGCGGGGCTTCGGCACGGGGCCGGGAGCGTCCGGACGCGGCCTCACCGCACGAGGTCGGCGTAGAGAATGATGTTGTCGGTCCGGTGACCGTCCTTGATCGGGCCGCCGCAGGTCAGCAGGCGCAGCTCCGGGCGGTCGGTCGCCCCGTACACCTTATGGGTTGGAAAGTCTTCCTTGCCGACCTGCTGGATCTCACGCACCTTGAACGTCGCCGTGGAGCCGTCCGCCCTCGGCACCATGATCCGGTCACCGGCCCGCACCTTCGCGACGTTCCGCAGGAGCGCCGGTCCGTTCGCCGTGTCGTAGTGCGCGACCACGACCGCCGCCCCCTTCTGACCGGGCGTGACGCTCCCCGTCCACCAGCCGGGCAGCTCCGCCTTCGCGACCGGCGGCACCTGCAGAGCCCCGTCCTTGCCGATGCCGAGGTCGAGCATCCCCTCGGTGTCCACGCCCGCCGCGGGGATCCGCAGACCCGTCGGCCTGGACTCCGCCATCGGGGGCGGCGCCTGCTTGGCCCGGGTGGTCGTGACGTTCTTGACGGCCACGTCGGGGGCGGGGTCGCCGGAGCCGCCGCCCTGGCCACAGGCGATGAGGCCGACGCCGATGGCGGCGGTGACGGCAGCGGCGGCGGCGAGACGGCGGGCGGCGGGGGTGCTGCGGCGGGGTGGGCGGGGGTGGCTTGAAGGGGTCAGGGGGCTCGGGTGGGCGTCCTGCTCGGCCTCGCCGGGAGTGGGGGTGTGCACGGGGGGCTCCTTGGGGGTGTGCCGGTCAGGCGTCCGTGCGCCCGCGGCGCATCATCGCGAAGCCGAGCCCCGCCGAGCCCGCGGCCGCCATGGCGCCTCCCGCCCACAGATACGCGGGATCCCCGGCGTCCCGCACCCCGGTGGCACCCGCCTTGACGCCGCCCTCGGGGGTGACGGACGCCTCGTCGGTGAGCCGCGTCGAAGCGGTCGTGGCGGGGGAGTGCGGGGCGGCGGGGGACGGGGACGCGGCGAGGGCGGCCGTGGCCGGGAGCAGCAGCGCACCACCGGCGAACGTGGCGACGGCGGCGGTACGGAGGGCCGAGGTGCGGCGGCGATTGCTCACGGGACGTTCCTTGCGCTCTGCGGCGGGCAGTGACAAGGACGACGCTAGGTGTCCGCCGTTGCGGCGGTTCGGCGACTTTGTAACAGGGGGCCATAGCTGTGCGAGCGGTGCCGTTACGGGATGGGCAGGGGCATGGCGTACGGACCCGCCCGGGGTGGCGAACACAGGGCGAATTGCCATCAACTTCCACGAAGCGCCGTCAGCTTCTTGCCGGAGCGGTGCCCGGGCTGCTCCCATGGTCATGGGGTGATGGGGCATGAGCGGACTGCGTGTCGTACCGGCCTGGAGGCATGGTCAGGAGCGGCTCTACGTATGCAGGCCGGACGGCGGGAACGTGGCCTGGTACGACAGGGACACCGCCCGCGTGAACCTGCTGAGCGCCGACCGCGAGGCCGACGTCCTGGACGCCCTCGGCCCGTTCCTCACGGGCAACGTCACGGTGGGCCCACCACCCGTCCCCACCCCCGCGGAGCTGGCCCGGCTCACGCTCCACCCGGACGACGACCTCGCCCCGAACCGGCCCGGCGAGGCCCTGCGCGTCGACCTGGACCGCGACCCGCCGCTCGCGCGCAGGCTCCGGTCCGACCCCCGGCACCGGGCCCTCGCCGCGCAGACCGCGGTCGGCGACGCCCTCGACCGCCTGGACGCGGTCGGCTGGCACACCCTGCACTCGATCGGCCTCCCCGGGGGGCGGCGCGTGCACCATCTGCTGATCGGCCCCGGCGGCCTGTTCTGCGTCCGGGCGTTACCGGCCCGGCGGCAGCGGGTGCGGATGGCCGACCCCATGGTGGCCGTGGGGCGCGGGCAGGCGGAGCCGCTGCTGCGGGAACTGCGGGCGGACGCCGGGCGGGCGTCGTTCGCGCTGACGGCGGAAGTGCGGGCGGTGCTGGTGCCCGTGGGGGCGGTGGACGTGGAGGTGGCGGCGCCGCCCCGGGAGGTGCGGGTGCTGCTCGAAGAGGACCTGCCGGCGCTGGCCCGCACGGGCGGGGTCCTCAAACCGGCCGACGTCGAGGCGCTGCACGCCCTGGCCCGCGACCGCCGGACGTGGAACCGGGTCTGACCGGGGCGTGGGACCGGGGCTGACCCTGGCGGGCGCGGGGCACCGGACCGGGCTCACCCCGGCGGCGGCAGCACCCCGCCCCGCTCCGGGTCGAGCAACGGCCCCAGCAGATCCCCGTACCGCTCCAGGCGCGCCCCGAGATCGGTCGCCAGGAAGACGAGGAGCCGCGGATCCCGCCGCTCCCGGCACGCCTCCACCTCGTCCCAGGTCACCGGCGTGGACACGGTCGGCTCCGCCCGCGCCCGCAGGGTGTAGGGCGTCGCCGTGGTCTTCGCCGCGGCGTTCTGACTGAAGTCGACGAACACCTTGCCCGGCCGCAGGCTGCGCGTCATCCGGTGCACCACAAGACGCGGCAGCGCCTGCTCGGCGGCCACGGCGAGACCCTTCGCGTACGCCGTGACGTCCGCGCTGGGCGTCGGCCGCAGCGGCGCGAGGACGTGCAGCCCCTTGCTGCCCGACGTCTTGACGTACACCGGGAACCCGTCGGCCACCAGCCGCTCCCGCAGCCACAGCGCCGCCTCGCAGGCCTCCACGACGCTCGCGGGCGGCCCGGGGTCGAGGTCGAGCACGAGCCGGTCGGCGAGCCCGGGCGCGTCCGTCCGCCACTGCGGCGTGTGGAACTCGGTGACCAGGTTCGCCGCCCACATCAGCGTCGCCAGGTCCTGCACCAGGATCTGCCGCGAGACCCCGTCCGACCGCCGCACCTCCGCCGTCCGCACCCAGGTGGGCGTACCCGGCGGCACGTTCTTGGCGAAGAACCGCTGCCCGTCGGGCCCGTCCGGGAAGCGCAGGAAGGACACGGGCCGGTCGCGCAGGTGGGGGAGCAGGGCCTGTGCGGCGGTGGCGTAGTAGTGCAGCACCTCGCCTTTGGTGAAGCCGCTCTCCGCGTAGAGCACCTTGTCGAGATTGCTGAGCGCGAGCCTTCGCCCCTCCACCTCGGTGATGGGCGTCATACGATGAGAATCCCACGAAACAAGGACAAAATCCCCCTCCCTCTTCCCCTCCCGGCTGCCGAAAGGTGCTCCACATGCGGTCCATATGGAACGGCGCCATCTCCTTCGGCCTGGTCAGCATCCCGATCAAGCTCGTGAACGCCACGGAGAACCACTCGATCTCCTTCCGTCAGATCCACACGGAGGACGGCGGCCGCATCCGCTACCGCAAGGTGTGCGAGCTGGAGGACCGCGAGGTCACGACCGCGGAGATCGGCAAGGGGTACGAGGACGCGGACGGCTCGATCATCCCGATCACGGAGGACGACCTCGCCGCGCTGCCGATCCCGACCGCGAAGACCATCGAGATCGTCGCCTTCGTCCCCGCCGACCGCATCGACCCCCTCCAGATGGACACGGCGTACTACCTGTCGGCCAACGGAGTACCCGCGGCCAAGCCGTACACGCTTCTGCGCGAGGCGCTGAAGCGCAGCCGGAAGGTGGCCATCGCCAAGTTCGCACTGCGCGGCCGCGAACGGCTCGGCATGCTGCGGGTCGTGGACGACGTGATCGCGATGCACGGCCTGCTGTGGCCGGACGAGATCCGCGCCACCGACTCCGTCGCGCCGGACACCGAGGTCAAGGTCCGCGACGCCGAACTGGACCTGGCCGACGCCCTGATGGACACCCTCGGCGAGGTGGACCTCGACTCCCTGCACGACGACTACCGCACGGCCGTGGAGGAGATGATCGCCGCGAAGGTCGAGGGCGGCGGGACCTACACCCCCGCCCCGGCGGCCGAGCCCGGCGGCGGCAAGGTCATCGACCTGATGGCGGCCCTGGAGAACAGCGTCCGGGCGGCCCGCACGGCCCGCGGCGAGAAGTCCGAGGCGGAGGAGGACCAGGAGGCCGAGGTGACCTCCCTGCGCTCGCGCACGACGAAGTCCGCGGCGGGGAAGACGGCCTCCGCGGCGGGGAAGACGACCTCCGCCCGGAAGTCGTCCCGGACGGCCCCCAAACAAGTGGGCGGCAAGAAGTCGACGGCCAAGACCGCGTCGAAGGCCAAGGCCGCGGCCCCGAAGAAGAGCACCGCGAAGAAGAGCACCGGGAAGCAGTCGGCATCGGGAACGGCCGCCACCAAGTCCACGGCGAAGAAGACCGCGTCGAAGAAGTCGACGACGCCGAAGAAGACGACGAAGCGGGCATCGGCGTAAGGAACTCCCAGGAGCCCCTTACGGCAAACTCCCCCCGGACACCCCTGCCGCCCCGCGCACCCCACTCGCCCCGCAGACCGTCACCGTGAACAACCCCACCCCCTCCCGCCGGCTGGCCACCTCACCGAACCCCGCGGCGCGGGCCCACGCCTCCGTCTCGGCGACGTCCCGGCACTTCATCACCCACAACTGCCCGTCCCTGTTGGGCAGGACGTTGGCGATGAAGTCGAGCTGGGGATGGCGGGTCTGGGTGGTGAAGACGAGGGTGCCGCCCGGTGCGAGCAGCCCGCGCAGCCGCTCCACGGAGGCGCGGATGACGTCGTCGTCGAGCAGCAGCTCGTACAGCCCGGACACGACGATGACGTCCGGAGCGCCGGCGTCCGGCTCCTTGGGGTCGAGCGCGTCCCCGGTCTCGTACGAGATGTTGGTGATCCCGCGCTCCTGGGCGAGCCGCTCGCCCTGCCGCAGCCCGGCCACGGCGAGGTCCCGGCACACCACGCGCACCCGCCGGGGTCCGTGGGCGGCGGCCAGGTCCTGGAGGTAGCGCCCGGGCCCGGCGGCGACGTCGAGGACGAGCACCTCGCGGCCGGGCCGCGCGGCGACCTGCTCCCGCAGCACGTCTTGAAGGAGCTCACGCCGGGAGCGGATGGCGCGCCACCCGACGGCGTTGAGATACACACGATCCACGAGACGCCCGAACCCGAGAACGCCATGGGCACGGTTCACGTACACGTAGTCGAGCATGGTGCCGCTGTCGAAGCCGTGCCGATAGCCGATCCGGACACCGTGAGAGGACCGCCCGAGGGTGCTCAACAGGCCCCGCATCACTGCCCACTTGAGGTTGCGCAGAGGTTTCGTCATGCCCGCAAGGGTCGCGGCGCGGCCGGGCGGCGGACATCCGCCGTGGTACTCGGAGCCGCATGAGTACCCCTGCTCCCGCCCCCCTTGCCTGGTGCCCACTTGCTAGGTTGCGACTTGATCGCACGGCCGAACGGCCCAAGCACCGCAGGAGGTCCCCGTGTCAGGCTCCGACCCCAGACTCGAATCGTCCGCCGAGATACGCGCACGGATCGACACGAGCAAGCCGCACTCGGCCCGCTTCTGGAACTACTTCGTGGGCGGCAAGGACAACTACGAGAAGGACCGCGAGCTGGGCGACCAGATCAAGGCGATCTTCCCGGGCCTGGTCGACGTGGCCCGCACCAGCCGCCACTTCCTCGGCCGGGCCGTCCGCCACCTGGCGGGGGAGCAGGGGATCCGCCAGTTCCTGGACGTCGGCACGGGCCTGCCGACGGCGGACAACACCCACGACGTGGCGCAGCGCGTCGCCCCCGAGTCCCGCATCGTGTACGTGGACAACGACCCCCTGGTCCTGGCCCACGCCCGCGCGCTCCTGACGAGCACGCCGGAGGGCGTCACGTCGTACATCGACGCGAACATGTACGAGCCGGAGGCCATCCTGGAGGCCGCGGGGCAGACCCTGGACCTCTCCCAGCCGGTGGCCCTGATGATCCTGAACACCCTCGGCCACGTGTCCTCGTACGAGGAGGCGCGCGACCTCGTGAACCGTCTGATGGCAGGACTCCCCTCGGGCTCCTACCTGGTGATAAGCGACTCGACGTCCACGAGCGAGGGCATGATCGCGGCGTCGGACGCGTACAACAAGAGCGGCGCGATCCCCTACTACGTCCGCAGCGTCGAGGAGATCACCGGCTTCTTCGACGGCCTCACCCTCACCGACCCCGGAGTGACCCAGGTCACCCACTGGCGCCCGGACCCCACCACGGACACGACAGTCGCAGCCGACGCCTACGCAGGCGTGGCCCGCAAGCCCTGACCCCCTCCCCAACCCGTCCGGGGCGCCCCGCCAGGCCCCCCGGACGCTGCACAAATACCCGTTCATGCCGACCCCCACGAAGCTGGTAGGGTTCTACCCGTCGCCGCCACACAGCGGCCGACACGCCCCCGTAGCTCAGGGGATAGAGCAACGGCCTCCGGAGCCGTGTGCGCAGGTTCGAATCCTGCCGGGGGCACGGACAGCATCCGTGCCGGATGTATCAGCAGTAGGCCAAGGGCCGGTGATCTCAGCGATCACCGGCCCTTGTGCGTGCTCCGGTGGGTGGGCGTGACGGTGATCGCGGCGAGACCTGGGGGTGGAGTTGATTTCGACCGATCTGCTCGATGTGGAAGTGAAGATCGTCGACACGGAGAGCAAGATGCGGAAGGCCGTGTTCTACCGGCGGCTTTCGCGCGTTTGTCTGGCCGCGGTTCCACTGCTTGACGGGGCGATCACCGCGGCTGTGGTTCTCTTCGTCGACTTTTCCTCCGTCGAATGGGGTCGCGGTGACGCCATCGGCACCGGAGTGTTCGCCCTGGTCGTCGCTTCGGTGATCTCGATCGCCTGGGCCAAATGGGCCAGCGACCAGTATTCGACCACGGCTGCGCGACTGCGCAAGCTGGAGATCGAGCGACGTCATCACCTGGGAGAAACAAGCGAGTTGAGTGGTGCCGGGGCCGGTCTGGCTGCCGAGTACCGCGAGGAAGTGCCAGGGGTCCGGGACGACTACCGGCGGAGCGCGGAGCACTACCGCAGCAGGCACAATCGATTTCAGTTGACGGTGATCGTCGGGTCCATCCTGACGTCGGTCTGCACCACGGCGGCGGCCGAACAAGGGGTGTGGAGTTGGCTCGCGGTCGCACTGAGTGCCCTGGTGAGCATTTCGGCGGGAGTCATTTCCTACTTCAAGTTCCGGGAGCGGAGCCTCAACCTCCAGCAGACCGCTGACTCCATCGATCTGGAGTTTCAGGCGTACAAGCTCGGAATTCGGCGCTACAAAGGGCTGGACCCCGACAGGGCTTTCGCTGAATTCGCCGAAGAGATCGAGAGGATTCGGGAAGAGCAGCGCAAGAAGGAGTTGCAGCTGGAGCAGCCCCCCGAGGCGGGGCATGGGGCCAGACCTCATGCGACCTCGGCTCCGTGACGCGCCAACTGCACGCTGCGCAGGCCGGTTTCGCCGAGAAGGAGAGGGCGGGGGCCCGGGTCACCCGCGCCCCCCCACGCCTGGGGCCGCGCCGCGGGCCGCCGGAGGGTCACGTTAGGTGTGGCG
>NZ_JBHXTE010000010.1:18790-206481 GCF_042677545.1 Streptomyces sp. NPDC127108
TTGTCCCCCCGGGTGGGGGTGTCTGGGGACCTGCGTTTTGCCGCCCCGTCTGGGGGCCCCCCCCCGCCGCCGGGCGCGCGGGCGTTTTGCCCTTTTTGGGCGGGGGGGGGCGGGGCGCCCCCGGCCCCCCCCCCTCTCCTGGTGCCTCGCCGCGTGCCGCCGGATTCTCACTTGAGGTGAGGCGTCACGCGCGCCATAGTGTGCAGACGAGACGGAACGACTCGTCTCGTCTGGTAGGTTTCAGGGCTGGGGGGCTTCCCCGTGGAGCGAGGAGAAGCAGTGCACGTTACCGCCGTTACTGCGGCGCGGCCTCTGACGTCTTGGGGGCGGGGGCGTAGGTAAGGACCACGACGCCGGTGTCGAGGGTCTCGGTGCGGAGGTGCTTCAGGCGGTTCTTGAATCCGTCGGAGGCGAGGGTTCCGCCGCCGGCGATCACCGGGTGCACCCAGAAGTGGACCTCGTCCAGGAGGTCGTGTGCGAGGAGGGTCTTGGCCACGGGGCCGAAGCCGTACATGAGGATGTCGCCGCCCGGCTGCTCCTTGAGCGCCGTGATGGCCTCGACGGCCTTGTCCTGGGGGATGACGGTGGTGTCGCCCCAGTCGCCCCCGGTGAGGGTCGAGGAGACGACGTACTTGTCGATGCTGTTCATGCGGTCGGCGAACGCGTCGGCGCCCGCTCTCTCCGACCACGCGGACTCGAAGTTCACATAGGTCTCACGCCCCATCAGCAGGGCGTCCGCGGCGAACAGGAGCTTGTTCGCGTACCGCTCCAGGTCGTCGCTCCAGTAGTCGAAGGACCACTGGTCGAGCTTCTCGATGTCGCCGTCGAGGGAGACGTACGTGGAATTGATGATCTTTCGCATGACGGTGCTCTTCCTTGGTCGGGACGAACGCGTTCGCCCCAGCATCGGAGAGCGGCGAATCAGCCAACAAGACCGGAAAAGACCACGCTCCGTTGAGCGTGGCTACACGAAGAGGCGAAGAGGAGAAGTGAGGAAGGCATGTTGGAACGGCTTGAGTTGGAGGCTTTTCTCACTCTGGCCGAGGAGCTGCACTTCGGTCGCACCGCGGCGCGGCTCCATGTGACGACGAGCCGCATCAGCCAGACCATCAGGAAGCTGGAACGCCGTGTCGGCGCGCAGTTGTTCGTGCGCAACAGCCGCAGCGTGACGCTGACCGCGGTGGGCGCGCGGCTGCGGGACGATCTGCTGCCCGCGTACGAGCAGATCGGCCTCGGGCTCGCGCAGGCGATCGCGACCGGTCAGGGCGTGCGGATCAAGGGGGTCGTGCGGGTCGGCTGGTCCGCGCCCTGGTGCGGGAACCTCGTCGTGCGGGCCGCGGCCCTGCTCCAGGCCCGGCATCCCGACTGCGAGGTCGAGTTCAGGGAGATCCAGCTCTGCGATCCCTTCGGCGGCATGCGCGCGGGCACCATCGACCTGCAGATGACCGAATTCCCCGTCGACGAACCGGACATCACCACCGGGCGGCTGGTCTTCGCCGAGCCGCGGTCCCTGATGGTCCCCGCCGGCCATCCGTTCGCCCGGAGGGAGTCCGTCTCACTCGAGGACCTCGCGGACACCGTGCTGGTCACCCTCGACGACGCCGACGTCCCCCGCTACTGGATGGACCGCCACTTCCCCCGCCGGACCCCCTCGGGCCGCCCGATCCCCCGGGGGCCCGCGGTGAAGTACTGGTCGGAAGTCCTGGTCCTCGTCGCCTCCGGCGTCGGCGTCAGCACGGTCGTCACCCGTGGCGAGCACTTCTACGCCCGGCCGGGCATGGTGTTCGTGCCCTTCCATGACGCCTCGACCGTCGACTACGGCCTGATGTGGCCCACGGCGAGCAGGAACCCTCTGCTCCGCCCCTTCCTGGACATCATCGACGAGCTCGCGCCGCCGGTGTGACGGGTCGTCAGAGGAATGGCTTGGGCAGGGAGGCGCCGGTGGCGTGCAGATGCTTCAACGCCACCGCGAAGGAATGGCAGTCGAAGAGGGCGGAATGCTCTCTGCCCGCGTTCGGCCTGGGGAGGTCGAACACCTGCCACAGACGGCCCACGTTGGAGGTCGCCGTCGACGGGGCGACGGCGTTCAGCCAGGGGCGGACGTTGAGGAAACCCGCGGTCAGGAAAGAGCTCTTGATGTGCTCGCCGCGGGCCCGGGCCCAGGCGACGTTCTCACCGAGGACGACCATGTCGTTGCCGTAGGAGAGCACGGACTGGCCCCGGCAGAAGGACAGGAAGTCGCCGAGGGCCTCGGCGGGTCGGAGGCCTTCGCGGTCCACTGACTCCTGGTCGATACCGGTGAGTTCGGTGAAGTACGAGGACAGCTGCGGGTTCATGACCGGGTGGACCAGGGCCTCGTACTCCTCCACCACGGAGAAGTCGTGGCGCAGGCGCAGGGCGCCGATCTGGACGATCTCGCGGTACTGGCCGGGTGCCGACCAGTCCTGTTCCAGTGCTTCCGGCCATGTCGTGAATTCCAGGTCGAATACAACGAAGGTTGACATGACGGCCTCTCCTTGTGCGGGGCCTCGTGCGTGGGCGTTGCGGAGCGTACTGCCCGGGTGGGCGTTGGCGGATTCCTGCGTGGTGCGTGTGGCGGGTGGGGTGCCGCCAGCAGGCGTTCATGTGTTCGGCAACACGGTGTCGTCCTTGGTGTCCGGGGTCTGCGCGTCGGCCCTGGTCCGGACCTCGGCGGTGCGGTGCGGCTCCCCCGCAAGTGGCAGAAGTAGGCAAAACCCGGACGCGATGGTGGCCGCCGACCTACTCTCAAGTTGTGCCAGGCGTGTCCGGCCGTGTGCTTGTTGTGGACGACAACAAGGTCATCCGGCAACTGATCAGGGTCAATCTCGAGCTGGAGGGCTTCGAGGTCGTGACCGCGGCTGATGGTGCCGAATGTCTGGATGTCGTCCATCAGGTGCGGCCCGATGTGGTGACCCTTGATGTGGTGATGCCGCGGCTCGACGGGCTTCGGACGGCCGCGCGGTTGCGGTCCGATCCTCGGACGCGGGGGCTTCCGCTTGTTGTCGTCAGTGCCTGTACGCAGTACGAGGTCGAGGCGGGGATCGAGGTCGGGGTCGACGCGTTCTTGGCCAAGCCGTTCGAGCCGGCCGAGCTGCTCGCGATCGTCCGGCAGCTGGTCGACCGGGGCCGGGGCCCCCGGGACTGGACCCCGGACCCCTCCGCGGTCCCGGGCTGCCCCTAGCCCACCGGGGCCTCGACGCGCGGCCGGCCCTCTGCCCTCGACGCCGAGTCCCCGCCCACGTGGGTCCGGGCCCACCCTCACATCAAGCGTGCCGTTGACCTGGGTCGTGCCCTTCCCCCAACATCACGGGCGCCGTCGTCGTGGGCTGTGCCCACCCTCCCCCAAGCTCTCGGCTTCGCTCGAGCAGGGGGGACCCCCATCGCCCTCTGGGCGGCCCAGCTGCCCACAGCGGGTAGCGGCAGCTGGTATTGACCGCACCCCACTGGACCGATGGCCGCGAACCGACCGGAGGGGACGTGCCGGTATGTCCGCGCGCAGCTCGGCTCACCACGAGGGGCGTACACGCGATGTCGGCGACGACGCACACGCGAGCACGGACATACCGGCGCGGCCCCGCCCCACAACCGGACCGAGGGCGAAAAGACCGCACCCAAACCGGACCCAGGGCGAAGAGACGGCCCCCGCACCCCCCACCCCAGGCGCCCCGCTAGAAACCCCAGCGCACCCCACCCCCCACCTCCCATACCCTTGTCCCGTGACCCCGGCCCAGCTCTCCCGCACCGTCCTGCGCGCCATGCGCCGCGCAGTGGACGCCGGAGAGCTCAGCGCCACCGTCCCGGAGGACGCGCACGTGGAGCGGCCGAGGCCGGGCGGCACGGGGGACTACGCGACGAACCTGGCGCTGCGGATCGCCGCAGAGGCGGGCGCACCCCCACGCCGAGTCGCCGAGGTCCTCTCCACACACCTCACCACGGAGCCCGGCATCGCCCGCGCCGACGTCACCGGACCAGGCTTCGTCAGCATCACCCTGGACCCCCACAGCACCCCCGACCTCGTAGCGGAGATCCGCGAGCGAGGAGAGCGCTACGGCCACGTCCCGGACACCGGCGCCCTCGTCCAGCTCCACACCCCGCACGACCTGCGCGCACTCGTCGTGGCCGACGCGGCACGAAGGATTCTGCGCTCGCAGGGAGTCCTGGTGCGCGTGACGAGCGACGCGGAGCCGAACGAGAGCTGGGTGGAGGTCGCAGGGGTGCACGTGGACGCGTACGGACGCCCTCCGACGCATCCGGCGCCCCCGAGCGATCCGGCGTCCCCGGCGCCTGCGGAGCCCGCAGCACCCGCGACGTCCCCGGCACCCCTGACCTCGCCGACCCCCCTCACCACCCTCCGCCCAGCCCCACCCGCCCCCCACACCCCCGACCCCCTGGCCCTGGGCCGCGACGCCGCCCGCTGGGCCCTGCTGCACCCCGCCCCGCACGACCGCCCGCACACGGGCCCCGAGCACCTGGTTCAGCACGAGTCGAACCCCCTGTTCCGGGTCCGGTACGCGTACGCGAGGACCCGCGCGCTCACGCGCAACGCGGCGGACCTAGGCTTCACGGCGGCTCCGGGGGAGACCGACGCGTGCGCGTACGACCTCCTGGGAGCCCTGGGCGACCACCCCACCGTCCTGGCGACAGCAGCCCGCCGCCACGCCCCGGACCGCCTGACCCGGCACCTCGTCCGGACCGCCGACGCCTTCCTCGCGCAGGCCCACACCGTGCTGCCGCTCGGCGACGAGAAACCCTCGGCCGCCCACCGCTCCCGGCTCGCGCTCGCCGAGGCCGCCGGGACGGTGCTCGCCGGCGGCCTTTCCCTGCTCGGTATCAGCGCGCCCGAATACCTGTGAGACGAGAAGAGCCAGAAGAGCCATGAGTCGTTCCGCACACCCCGCAGGCCCCCGCCACGGAGACGTCCTTCCCGAGGGGCGCTCCGCAGCGAACACAGCTCCGCCCACCGACCTGAACGCCCTGGACCCGAAGGTCTGGTCCCGGACGGTCACCCGCGCGGCCGACGGCACGGTCACCGTCGGCGGTGTCGAAGTGAAGCGGCTCGCCGAGGAGTTCGGCACGCCCGCGTACTTCCTCGACGAGGCCGACTTCCGCGCCCGCTGCCAGGCCTGGCGGGACGCCTTCGGGCCGGACGCCGACGTCTTCTACGCGGGCAAGGCGTTCCTGTCGCGCGCGGTGGTGCGCTGGCTGCACGAGGAGGGCCTGAACCTGGACGTGTGCTCGGGCGGGGAGCTGACGACGGCGCTCGACGCCGGCATGCCCGCCGACCGCATCGCGTTCCACGGCAACAACAAGACGCCCGAGGAGATCGAGCGTGCCGTGGCCGCGGGCGTCGGCCGCATCGTCCTCGACTCGTTCCAGGAGATCGTGCGGGTCGCGCACATCGCCGACCGGCTGGGCAAGCGCCAGCGGGTGCAGATCCGGGTGACGGTCGGCGTCGAGGCGCACACGCACGAGTTCATCGCGACCGCGCACGAGGACCAGAAGTTCGGCCTCGCGCTCGCCGGTGGACAGGCCGCGGAGGCCGTGCGGCGCGCGCTGAAGCTGGACGGCCTGGAAGTCATCGGCATCCACAGCCACATCGGGTCGCAGATCTTCGACACGGCGGGCTTCGAGGTGGCCGCACGCCGGGTGGTGTCGCTGCTCGCCGAGATCCGCGACGAGCACGGCGTCGAGCTGCCCGAGATCGACCTCGGCGGCGGCCTCGGCATCGCGTACACCTCGGACGACGACCCGCGCGAGCCGCAGGAGATCGCCACGGCGCTGCGCGAGATCGTGACGCGCGAGTGCGCGGCGGCGAAGCTGCGCACGCCCCGCATCTCCGTCGAGCCGGGCCGCGCGATCGTCGGCCCGACGGCGTTCACGCTGTACGAGGTCGGCACCATCAAGCCCCTGGACGGCCTGCGGACGTACGTCTCCGTCGACGGCGGGATGTCGGACAACATCCGTACGGCGCTGTACGACGCCGAGTACAGCGTCGCGCTGGTGTCGCGGTCGTCCGACGCCGAGCCGATGCTCGTGCGCGTCGTCGGCAAGCACTGCGAGAGCGGCGACATCGTCGTACGCGACGCGTTCCTGCCCGCCGACCTCGCGCCCGGCGACCTGATCGCCGTGCCCGCGACCGGCGCGTACTGCCGCTCGATGGCGAGCAACTACAACCACGCACTGCGACCGCCGGTCGTGGCGGTGAACGAGGGCACGGGCCGTGTCATCGTGCGCCGTGAGACGGAGGAGGACCTGCTCCGTCTCGACGTGGGGTGAGACCACCCCGCTCGACGTGGGGTGACACCACCCCGAAATGCTCCCGGCTCGTGAAATACGTGTCTCACGATCCGGACTATGGTCAGAAACACCGTACCGGTGGGTGAGACTGGTCCCACCGCAGTTGGAGAAGGAAACGAGGTCGGATGATGCGTACGCGTCCGCTGAAGGTGGCGCTGCTGGGCTGTGGGGTTGTCGGCTCAGAGGTGGCGCGCATCATGACGACGCACGCCGACGACCTCACAGCGAGGATCGGCGCCCCGGTCGAGCTGGCCGGGGTGGCCGTCCGCCGCCCCTCCAAGGTGCGCGCGGGCATCGACCCGGCGCTGGTGACGACGGACGCGACGGCGCTGGTCAAACGCGGTGACATCGACGTGGTCGTCGAGGTCATCGGCGGCATCGAGCCCGCCCGCACGCTCATCACCACCGCGTTCGAGCACGGCGCCTCCGTGGTGTCCGCGAACAAGGCGCTGATCGCCCAGGACGGCGCGGCCCTGCACGCGGCGGCCGAGCAGCACGGCCGCGACCTGTACTACGAGGCAGCGGTCGCCGGTGCGATCCCGCTGATCAGGCCGTTGCGCGAGTCCCTGGCCGGGGACAAGGTCAACCGCGTGCTCGGCATCGTGAACGGCACCACGAACTTCATCCTCGACAAGATGGACTCGACGGGCGCCGGGTATCAGGAGGCCCTCGACGAGGCCACCGCCCTCGGGTACGCCGAGGCCGACCCGACCGCCGACGTCGAGGGCTTCGACGCGGCCGCCAAGGCCGCGATCCTCGCCGGCATCGCCTTCCACACGCGGGTGCGCCTCGACGACGTCTACCGCGAGGGCATGGCCGAGGTCACCGCCGCCGACTTCGCCTCCGCCAAGCGCATGGGCTGCACCATCAAGCTCCTCGCCATCTGCGAGCGGGCCGCCGACGGCGGCTCCGTCACCGCGCGCGTGCACCCCGCGATGATTCCGCTCAGCCACCCGCTGGCGAGCGTCCGCGAGGCGTACAACGCCGTCTTCGTGGAGGCCGAGGCCGCCGGTCAGCTGATGTTCTACGGCCCCGGCGCGGGCGGCGCGCCCACCGCGTCCGCCGTCCTCGGCGACCTGGTCGCGGTCTGCCGCAACAAGCTCGGCGAGGCCACCGGGCCCGGCGACTCCGCGTACACGCAACTGCCCGTGAGCCCCATGGGCGAGGTCGTCACGCGGTACCACATCAGCCTCGACGTGGCCGACAAGCCGGGCGTGCTCGCCCAGGTCGCGACGGTCTTCGCCGAGCACGGCGTATCCATCGATACGGTCCGTCAGACGGGCAAAGGAAACAGCAGCGTCGCCGAAGGCGTCTCGGTTGAGGGTGGCGGCGGGCGACGGGAGGGCGGCGAGGCATCCCTCGTCGTCGTCACCCACCGCGCGCCCGACGCCGCCCTCAGCGGCACCGTCGAGGCGCTGCGCCGACTCGACACCGTGCGTGGTGTCGCCAGCATCATGCGGGTTGAAGGGGAGTAAGCAGCAATGACCCACCAGTGGCGCGGAATCATCGAGGAGTACCGGGACCGCCTCCCGGTCTCCGCCACCACGCCGGTCGTGACGCTCCGCGAGGGCGGTACGCCGCTCGTGCCCGCGGCTGTGCTCTCCGAGCGCACGGGCTGCGAGGTCCACCTCAAGGTCGAGGGCGCCAACCCGACGGGGTCCTTCAAGGACCGCGGCATGACCATGGCGATCACCAAGGCCAAGGAGGAGGGCGCGAAGGCCGTCATCTGCGCCTCCACCGGCAACACCTCCGCCTCGGCGGCCGCCTACGCCGTGCGCGCGGGCATGGTCTGCGCCGTCCTGGTGCCGCAGGGCAAGATCGCCCTCGGCAAGATGGGCCAGGCGCTCGTCTACGGCTCGAAGATCCTCCAGGTGGCCGGGAACTTCGACGACTGCCTGAACCTCGCCCGCGGGCTCTCCGAGAACTACCCGGTGGCGCTGGTCAATTCGGTCAACCCGTTCCGCATCGAGGGCCAGAAGACGGCGTCCTTCGAGATCGTCGACGCCCTCGGCGACGCGCCCGACATCCACGTCCTGCCGGTCGGCAACGCGGGCAACATCACGGCCTACTGGAAGGGCTACAAGGAGTACGCCGCCGACTCGGTGTCGACGCGCACTCCGCGCATGTGGGGCTTCCAGGCCTCCGGCTCCGCCCCGATCGTGCGCGGCGAGGTCGTCAAGGACCCCTCGACGATCGCCACCGCGATCCGCATCGGCAACCCGGCCTCGTGGCAGCACGCGCTCTCCGCGCGCGACGAGTCGGGCGGCTTCATCGACGAGGTGACGGACCGTGAGATCCTGCGCGCCTACAAGCTGTTGGCGTCCCAGGAGGGTGTCTTCGTCGAGCCCGCGTCCGCCGCTTCCGTCGCCGGTCTGCTGAAGGCCGCCGAGCAGGGCAAGGTGGACAAGGGGCAGCGCATCGTGTGTACGGTGACGGGCAACGGCCTCAAGGACCCGGACTGGGCCGTCGCGGGTGCCCCGCAGCCGGTCACGGTCCCGGTCGACGCGGCCGCCGCGGCGGAGCGCCTCGGCCTGGCGTAACGCCCAAACCTCTCAACTCCCCACAGGGGGTGCACAGGGGGCTCGCGACACGCATCGTGCGCCTCCTGTGCGCCCTATGTCGCCGCAGAACCTTCCTTCGATAGGCTGTAGCCAACCCACCCCGCATATGCCGCCGCATATGCCGTGGTGCCGTCCGCAGCGACGGCTTCCGGGCGCTGCCGTCCCATGCCGGACGTGTGCTGGTCCAGGCGGCAAGTCCTCCACAAATCAGAGCTCAAGGAGAGTCAACGAGCGATGGCCGGTCCCGCCTTCCGCGCCGCCGCCGTCAGGGTGCGCGTGCCTGCCACCAGCGCAAACCTCGGCCCGGGCTTCGACGCCCTGGGCCTGTCGCTGGGGCTCTACGACGACGTGGTGGTCCGTGTCGCCGACTCCGGCCTGGGCATCGACATCGCGGGCGAGGGCAGCGAGACCCTGCCCCGCGACGAGTCGCACCTGCTCGTGCGGTCCCTGCGGACCGCCTTCGACCTGCTCGGCGGACAGCCGCGCGGCCTGGAGATCGTCTGCGCCAACCGCATCCCGCACGGCCGCGGCCTCGGCTCCTCCTCCGCCGCCATCTGCGCCGGCATCGTCGCCGCCCGCGCGGTGACCATAGGCGGCGACAGCAAGCTCGACGACGCCGCGCTCCTGGAGCTTGCCACCGAGATCGAGGGCCACCCCGACAACGTCGCGGCCTGCCTGCTCGGCGGCTTCACGCTGTCCTGGATGGACGGCTCCGCGGCCCGCGCGATCAGGATGGATCCCGCCGATTCCATCGTTCCGGTGGTTTTCGTCCCCGGAAAGCCCGTGCTCACCGAAACCGCCCGCGGACTGCTGCCGCGCACCGTCCCGCACGTGGACGCGGCCGCCAACGCGGGCCGGGCCGCCCTGCTCGTCGAGGCCCTGACCAGGCGCCCCGAGCTGCTGCTGCCCGCCACCGAGGACCGCCTGCACCAGGAGTACCGCGCCCCGGCCATGCCCGAGAGCGCCGCCCTGGTGGAGCGCCTGCGCGCCGACGGCGTGCCCGCGGTGATCTCCGGCGCGGGGCCCACGGTCCTCGCGCTGGCCGAGGACAGTGCGGCCGACAAGGTCGCACGACTGGCGGGGGAGGGCTGGGCGGCGAACCGCCTGGCGCTCGACGCCACCGGAGCGAGCGTGCTGCCGCTTGCGCCCTGACACGGTGACAGCGGCAAACCCGCGGAGTCCGGATTTGGAGAGGGGGAATGTTTGTTGGATCCGGTAGTGTTAACCTCAAGTCTGCACCCGACCCCACCATGGCGGGGTGCTTTGTGTCCCCGTCCGGGACATCCATCCTTCCGGGAGCCTCCCAAACTGCTCTGTGCCCCGCACTGAGCGGTGCCGAGCACGCTCCGGAATCGGCGTGACCGAGCCGAGTGACCACCGCACCTCAGTGGCCCGGCATCGGGAATCGCCACATCTGTGAACTCTTCCGCCGCGTTGGCGGACAACCGCCCCGGCACGGTCCACACACCAGGGACCGCCGGACAGCACAACCGGTCGCCGAGCCAGACAGGCCGACGTCCGCTCCAGGGAAGGACCCTTCGTGAGCGACACCACCGATCTGATGGGCGTGACTGCCGACACGCCCGCCACGGACGCCTCCGCGGCGCCTGCCACCGGTGCTTCGGCCGGGTCCCGGCGGCGCCGCGGCACCGGCCTCGAGGGCATGGTGCTGGCCGAACTGCAGCAGGTCGCATCGGGCCTCGGCATCAAGGGCACCGCGCGCATGCGCAAGAGCCAGCTGATCGATGTCATCAAGGAGGCGCAGGCCGCGGGCGGCGCCCCGGCGAAGAGCGCCCCGGCCACCGCGTCCGCCGGCGACACCGAGACCAAGCCGAAGCGCCGCGCCACCTCCAGGGCGCGCACCGGCGAGGCCGCCGAGAAGGCCGCCGCGACCAAGGCCGCCAAGTCCGATGAGGCCGCCGCGGCCCCGGCCGAGCAGCCCAAGGCCGCCCAGCAGCAGATCGACATCCCCGGCCAGCCGGCGAGTGACGACAAGTCCGCGGGCGGGCGCGGCCGTCGTCGCGTCACCGCCGAGGCCGGCAGCCCCGAGACCGTGACCGCCGAGGCCAAGGCCGAGGCCGGTGCCGTCAAGACGGAGACCGAGAAGGCCGACCGCGGCGACCGGGGCGACTCCGGCGACGGCGAGGGCCGTCAGGGCCGCCGCGACCGCCAGGGCCGCGGCCGGGACCGCGACCGCCGCGGCAACAAGGGCGACGACCAGCAGGGCGGCGGCAACCGCAAGGAGCAGGGCGGCCGCCAGGACCGGCAGGATCGGCAGGACCGCAAGGACCGCGACAACGGCCCGCAGGACGACGGTTTCGACGACGACGGCGGTGGCCGTCGCGGTCGCCGCGGCCGGTACCGCGACCGTCGTGGCCGTCGCGGCCGCGAGGACTTCGCGGGCGAGCCGCAGGTGTCCGAGGACGACGTCCTGATCCCGGTCGCGGGCATCCTGGACATCCTCGACAACTACGCCTTCATCCGTACGTCGGGCTACCTCCCGGGCCCGAACGACGTGTACGTCTCGCTGGCCCAGGTCCGCAAGAACGGCCTGCGCAAGGGCGACCACGTCACCGGTGCGGTGCGCCAGCCCAAGGACGGCGAGCGCCGCGAGAAGTTCAACGCGCTGGTCCGCCTGGACTCCGTGAACGGCATGGCGCCCGAATCCGGGCGCGGGCGGCCGGAGTTCAACAAGCTGACGCCCCTTTACCCGCAGGACCGGCTCCGCCTGGAGACCGACCCGGGCGTCCTGACGACCCGCATCATCGACCTCGTCTCGCCCGTCGGCAAGGGCCAGCGCGGTCTGATCGTGGCCCCGCCGAAGACCGGCAAGACCATGATCATGCAGGCCATCGCCAACGCGATCACGCACAACAACCCCGAGTGCCACCTGATGGTCGTCCTCGTCGACGAGCGTCCGGAAGAGGTCACCGACATGCAGCGGTCGGTGAAGGGCGAGGTCATCTCCTCGACCTTCGACCGCCCGGCCGAGGACCACACCACGGTCGCCGAGCTGGCCATCGAGCGTGCCAAGCGCCTGGTGGAGCTGGGTCACGACGTGGTCGTACTGCTCGACTCGATCACGCGTCTGGGCCGTGCGTACAACCTCGCCGCCCCGGCCTCCGGCCGCATCCTCTCCGGTGGTGTCGACTCGACCGCGCTGTACCCGCCCAAGCGCTTCTTCGGCGCCGCGCGCAACATCGAGGACGGCGGCTCGCTGACCATCCTCGCCACCGCGCTCGTCGACACCGGCTCGCGCATGGACGAGGTGATCTTCGAGGAGTTCAAGGGCACCGGCAACATGGAGCTCAAGCTCGACCGGAAGCTCTCGGACAAGCGCATCTTCCCGGCGGTGGACGTCGACGCGTCCAGCACCCGCAAGGAAGAGATCCTGCTCGGCAGCGACGAGCTCGCCATCGTCTGGAAGCTGCGCCGGGTGCTGCACGCGCTCGACCAGCAGCAGGCCATCGAGCTCCTTCTGGACAAGATGAAGCAGACGAAGTCGAACGCCGAGTTCCTGCTCCAGATCCAGAAGACGACCCCGGCGCCGGGCAACGGCAACGACTGATCCGGCGCGGGCGCCTCGGGGCAGCCCGACCGGCGAGGGGCCGGTCCCGTCATCCGACGGGACCGGCCCCTTCCGCATGTCGTGGTGTCATGGAGAGACCGGTCGGCCCTGATGACGGCCCGGTCCGGCCGCGAGACCTTGCCCACACGGATAAGAGTTTCTTACAGTCACTGGCGGTAGCGCCCTGACATGAGAAACCCCAGGTGGGGGGCCAAAAGTACTAGACGGCGCACACAGTGCGTAGCCATCGGACCTCGGGGCGCTCACAGGGTGCTATGCAACCCTTCTTTCGGTTTTCACGTCTGACAATTGACGAAAAGCCGCAGCTGGCCCTGAAAGCAGGGGGTACCCGACCGACGAGGACTGAGGAGCGCATGACCGACGAGAGCAGCCCCGCCGACGCGAAGCCGAAGCACCGCGGCAAGGGCGGCCGGCGACGCAAGCCGCGCAGCAAGCGCAAGAAGGCGCTCGTCATCACGGCGTGGTCCGCCGCCGCCATGGTCGTCCTCGGGGGTACCGGCCTCGGCTACGTGTACTTCAAGCTCAACGGCAACATCAAGGGCGTCGACATCAACGCCGCGCTCGGCACCGACCGCCCCGAGAACATCGACAACGGCTCCCAGGACATCCTCGTCCTCGGCTCCGACTCGCGCTCCGGCAAGAACTCCAAGTACGGCAAGGACGAGGGCGCCGCCCGCTCCGACACGGCGATGATCGTGCACGTCTACAAGGGCCACAAGAAGGCGAGCGTGGTCTCCATACCCCGCGACACCCTCATCACCCGGCCCGAGTGCGCGGTCAAGGACGGCGACGGCAAGGTGGACCCGGGCGGGCAGCGCCAGATGTTCAACACGGCGTACGAGGTCGGTGGCCCGGCCTGCGCCGTGAAGACGGTCGAGAAGATGTCCGGCATCCGCATGGACCACTACGTCGAGGTCGACTTCACGGGCTTCAAGAAGCTCATCGACACCCTCGGCGGCGTCGACATCACCACCAAGCAGCCGATCAAGGACAAGGACAGCCACCTCGACCTGCCGGCGGGCTCCCACACCCTCAACGGCGAGCAGGCCCTCGGCCTGGTCCGCACCCGGCACGGCGTCGGCGACGGCAGCGACCTCGGCCGCATCCAGCTGCAGCAGGCCTTCATCAAGGCCCTGATGGACCAGGTCAAGGACATCAACCTCTTCGGCAACCCGAAGAAGCTCTACGACCTCGCGGACTCCGCCACCAGCGCCATCACCACCGACTCCGACCTGGACACGGTCAAGGACCTGGCGGGCTTCGCCAACGGCCTCAAGGGCATCGGCTCCGGCGACATGAAGATGGTCACGCTGCCCATCCAGTACGACCCGGCCGACCGCAACCGCGTCCTTCCCCTGGAGGAGGCCGGCCGGCAGGTCTGGGACGCCCTCAAGGCCGACAAGCCCATCCCCAAGTCCGCCACCGACAAGTCCGCGGGCGACAAGGGCAGCGCCGGCAAGGTCGTCACCAGCGACTGACCCCCACGGGACACACCCTCGTACCCCTCCGGGGTCGGTCCGGGAATACTTCCGGCCCGACTCCGGTTTGGGCAGATGCGGCCAGTCCTGGCAGACTGGTACGTCGGCCCCGGTTCACGCATCCGCATCCCGCGTCTGCGACCCGGTGCCCTCCCGAAACTAGGAGACACCTTGAAGCGCGACATCCACCCCGAGTACGTCGAGACGCAGGTCAGCTGCACCTGTGGCGCGTCGTTCACCACCCGTAGCACGATCTCCGGCGGCACCATCCGCGCCGAGGTCTGCTCCGAGTGCCACCCGTTCTACACGGGCAAGCAGAAGATCCTCGACACCGGTGGCCGTGTGGCCCGCTTCGAGGCCCGCTTCGGCAAGGCTGCCGGCTCCGCCAAGAAGTAGCGAGCCACCTGCGCCGGTCTTCGGCCGCCCTCACCAGGGGGCGGCCGGGACCGGCGTTTGCCGTCCCGCAGCCCCTTCACGCAGAACCAGGAGCCCCCGATGTTCGAGGCGGTCGAGGATTTGGTCGGCGAGCACGCCGACCTGGAGAAGAAGCTCGCCGACCCTTCGGTCCACGCCGATCAGGCCAACGCTCGCAAGCTGAACAAGCGCTACGCCGAGCTGACCCCGATCGTCTCGACGTACCGCACCTGGAAGCAGCTCGGTGACGACATCGAGACCGCGCGCGAGTTCGCCGCCGACGACCCGGACTTCGCGGCCGAGGTCAAGGAGCTGGACAAGGAGCGCGACGAGGTCACCGAGAAGCTGCGGCTCCTGCTCGTGCCGCGCGACCCGAGCGACGACAAGGACGTCATCCTCGAGGTCAAGGCGGGCGCGGGCGGCGACGAGTCGGCGCTGTTCGCCGGCGACCTCCTGCGCATGTACCTGCGGTACGCCGAGCGCGTCGGCTGGAAGACCGAGATCATCGACGCCACCGAGTCCGAGCTGGGCGGCTACAAGGACGTCCAGGTCGCCGTGAAGACCAAGGGCGGCCAGGGCGCCACCGAGCCCGGCCAGGGCGTCTGGGCGCGGCTGAAGTACGAGGGCGGGGTGCACCGCGTGCAGCGCGTGCCCTCCACCGAGTCGCAGGGCCGCATCCACACCTCCGCCGCCGGTGTCCTCGTGACGCCCGAGGCCGAGGAGGTCGACGTCGAGATCCACGCGAACGACCTGCGGATCGACGTCTACCGCTCCTCCGGCCCCGGCGGGCAGTCCGTCAACACCACCGACTCCGCCGTGCGCATCACGCACATCCCCACCGGAGTCGTCGCTTCCTGCCAGAACGAGAAGAGCCAGCTCCAGAACAAGGAGCAGGCGATGCGTATCCTGCGCTCCAGGCTTCTCGCCGCGGCGCAGGAGGAGGCGGAGAAGGAGGCGGCGGACGCCCGTCGCAGCCAGGTCCGCACCGTCGACCGCTCCGAGAAGATCCGTACGTACAACTTCCCGGAAAACCGCATCTCCGACCACCGAGTGGGCTTCAAGGCGTACAACTTGGACCAGGTGCTCGACGGCGATCTCGACGCCGTCATCCAGGCCTGCGTCGACGCGGACTCCGCCGCGAAGCTCGCCGCCGCGTAAGCCCACCCTTCGACGAACCGCCCCGGAGGACCAGCGTGAACCTGCTGCTCGCGGAAGTGGCCCAGGCCACCCAGCGGCTGGCCGACGCCGGCGTGCCCTCGCCGCGCAACGACGCGGAGGAGCTCGCCGCCTTCGTGCACGGCGTGAAGCGGGGCGAGCTGCACTCCGTCAAGGACGCGGACTTCGACGCCCGCTACTGGGAGACCATCGCGCGCCGCGAGGCCCGCGAGCCCCTCCAGCACATCACCGGCCGCGCCTTCTTCCGCTACCTGGAGCTCCAGGTCGGTCCCGGCGTCTTCGTGCCCCGCCCCGAGACCGAGTCGGTCGTCGGCTGGGCCATAGACGCCGTCCGGGCGATGGACGTCGTCGAGCCGCTGATCGTCGACCTGTGCACCGGCTCGGGCGCCATCGCCCTCGCCATGGCGCAGGAGGTCCCGCGCTCGCGCGTGCACGCCGTGGAGCTGTCCTCGGACGCGCTGCCGTGGACGCGCAAGAACGTCGAGGGGTCCAGGGTCGACCTGCGCCAGGGCGACGCGCGCGACGCGTTCCCCGAACTCGACGGCCAGGTCGACCTCGTCATCTCCAACCCCCCGTACATCCCGCTGACGGAATGGGAGTACGTTGCGCCGGAGGCCCGGGACTACGATCCCGAACTCGCCCTGTTCTCCGGCGAGGACGGTCTCGACCTGATCCGCGGCATCGAGCGCACCGCGCACCGGCTGCTGCGGCCCGGCGGGGTCGTCGTGGTCGAGCACGCGGACACCCAGGGCGGCCAAGTGCCGTGGATCTTCACGGAGGAGCGGGGCTGGGCGGACGCCGCCGACCACCCCGACCTGAACAACCGGCCGCGGTTCGCGACCGCCCGCAAGGCGCTGCCGTGACCACTGCGGCGACGAGGAAGACGATGCACGTGATGTACGCCGACGAGACGTACGTGTATGAGGAGGCCAGCTGATGGCACGGCGATACGACACCAACGACGCGACCGACCGTTCGACCGGTCTGCGCGAGGCCGCGTCCGCCGTCCGCCGTGGCGAGCTGGTCGTCCTGCCCACGGACACCGTGTACGGCATCGGCGCCGACGCCTTCAGCCCCGAGGCGGTCGCCGACCTCCTCGACGCCAAGGGCCGCGGCCGCTCCATGCCGACGCCCGTCCTCATCGGCTCCCCGAACACCCTGCACGGCCTCGTCACGGACTTCTCCGAGTCCGCCTGGGAGCTCGTCGACGCCTTCTGGCCGGGGGCCCTCACCCTCGTCGCCCGGCAGCAGCCCTCCCTCCAGTGGGACCTCGGCGACACCCGCGGCACCGTCGCCATCCGCATGCCCCTGCACCCCGTCGCCATCGAGCTGCTCACCGACGTCGGCCCGATGGCCGTGTCCTCCGCCAACCTCACCGGGCACCCGGCGCCGGAGGACTGCGACGCCGCCCAGGAGATGCTCGGCGACTCCATCTCCGTCTACCTCGACGGCGGCCCCACGCCCGGCATCGTGCCCTCCTCCATCGTGGACGTGACCGGCAAGGTCCCCGTCCTGCTGCGCGCCGGCGCGCTCGACGCGGACGAACTGCGCAAGGTCGTACCCGACCTCGAGGTGGCCAATTGAGGGCCCCTGAGCCGGGGCGTGGCATAGCGGGGCGCGGCGAGCCCACCGAGCACTCGGTGTCCTTCGGTTCCCTCGGAGCCGCGGGCACACCCGGCAGCTTCCGCATCCTCCACGTCAGCACCGGCAACGTCTGCCGCTCGCCCATCACCGAGCGGCTGACCCGGCATGCCCTCACCGACCGGCTCGGCGATCCCCTCACCGGGGGGCTCGTCGTCGAGAGCGCCGGGACCTGGGGGCACGAGGGCGCGCCCATGGAGACCAACGCCGAGGCCGTCCTCGCGGACTTCGGCGCCGACGCCTCCGGCTTCGTGGGGCGTGAGCTCCTCGACGACCACGTCATCCGGGCCGACCTCGTCCTCACCGCCACCCGGGACCACCGGGCGCAGGTCATCTCCATGGGGCACTCCGCCGGGTTGCGCACCTTCACCCTGAAGGAGTTCACCCGGCTCGTGCGCGCCATAGATCCGGCCACGCTGCCCGACCCCGACGGCACCGACGGCATCGTCGAGCGCGCCCGCGCCCTCGTCCGTGCCGCCGCCGCCCTCCGCGGCTGGCTCCTCGCCCCCTCCGCCGAGGCCGACGAGGTCTACGACCCCTACGGCGCGCCCCTCCCCTTCTTCCGCTCCGTCGGCGGCGAGATCCAGCAGGCCCTCGAGCCGGTGGTGACGGCGCTGACGGGGGTGCCGGCGGCGCGGGCGTAGTGCCCTCGCGGGGGCGCCCCAGTCCCGCCCCTTCTCCGAAACCGGGGCTCCGCCCCTGGGCCCCGGGGGTGGGTGTCCCGTTCGGGTGGGACAGCCTCCGCCGAATCGCCGCTTCGCGGCTCGTCCTCAATCGCCGGACGGGCTAGATGATGTGCGGGTAAGTTTCAGCCCCTCCGGCGTTTGAGGAGCGGGGTCTGGGGCGGAGCCCCAGTTTCGGGAAAGGGGCGGGTTTGGGGACCCCGCGGTAGCGCCCACCGCGCAGCACCCCCACCCCCGGCCTACATTGGAAAGATGACGACGGCCGACGCGGGACCCGCCGCCGCTGCGGCGGCGTACGCGGGGCTGCGGCGGCAGGACCCGGAGCTGGCCGACGTGGTGCTCGGCGAGCTGGCGAGGCAGTCGAGCGGCCTGCAGCTGATCGCGGCGGAGAACTTCACGTCGGAGGCGGTCCTGACGGCCCTGGGCTCACCGCTGGCGAACAAGTACGCGGAGGGGTACCCGGGAGCCCGCCACCACGGCGGCTGCGAGCTGGTGGACGTGGCGGAGCGCATCGCCACGGACCGCGCGAAGGCCCTGTTCGGCGCCGACCACGCGAACGTACAGCCGCACTCGGGATCCGCGGCCGTCCTGGCGGCGTACGCGGCCCTGCTGCGCCCGGGGGACACGGTCCTGGCGATGGGCCTGCCGTACGGCGGCCACCTCACGCACGGGTCGCCCGCGAACTTCTCGGGCCGCTGGTTCGACTTCGTGGGGTACGGCCTCGATCCGGAGACGGAGCTGATCGACTACGAGGAAGTGCGGGCGCTGGCGCGCAGACACCGGCCGAAAGCCATCGTGTGCGGCTCGATCGCCTACCCCCGGCACATCGACTACGCGGCGTTCCGCGCCGTCGCGGACGACGTGGGCGCCCATCTGATCGCCGACGCGGCCCACCCCGTGGGCCTGGTGGCGGGCGGCGCGGCGCCGAACCCGGTGCCGTACGCGGACGTGGTGTGCGCGACGACGCACAAGGTCCTGAGGGGCCCGCGCGGCGGCATGATCCTCTGCCGGGGGGAGCTGGCGGAGCGGGTGGACCGGGCGGTGTTCCCGTTCACGCAGGGCGGCGCCCAGATGCACACGATCGCCGCCAAGGCGGTGGCGTTCGGCGAGGCGGCGACACCGGCCTTCACGGCGTACGCGCATCAAGTCGTGGCGAACGCAAAGGTGTTGGCGCAGGCGCTGGCGGGGGAGGGGTTCGAGATCAGCACCGGTGGCACGGACACGCATCTGATTCTGGCCGATCCGGCCCCGCAGGGGGTGACGGCGGCGGTGGCCCGCGGCCGTCTCGCCGCGGCCGGCCTCGTCCTGGACACCTGCGCGCTCCCGCACGGCGACGGCCGGGGGCTGCGGCTCGGCACGGCGGCCGTCACCACACAGGGCATGGGCGAGGGTGAAATGGCAAGAATCGCCGCGCTGTTCGCGGGCGCGGTCCGTGAGGAGGCCAAAGTCAGGGACACGGTGCGGGAACTGGCGGGCCGATTTCCGCCGTATCCGAGTGCGGGGAGAGGCCGATCCGTACCCGTGTAGCGGACTTGTGCAACGATCGTCGCTACCCAGACGTCCCCAACCTTATGCGCGCGAAGCTAGGGTGTGGTGCTGAGATGGCCAGCGATACCTGTGGGGAAGCCCGTGCGTGAATATCTGCTGACGCTCTGCATCACGGCCGCGGTGACCTATCTGCTGACCGGCCCGGTGCGGAAGTTCGCGATCGTGGCCGGCGCCATGCCGGAGATCCGCGCGCGCGACGTGCACCGGGAGCCGACGCCCCGGCTCGGCGGAATCGCGATGTTCTTCGGGCTGTGCGCGGGGCTCCTGGTCGCCGACCACCTGCCGAACCTCAATGAGGTCTTCACGAAGTCGAACGAGCCGCGCGCGCTGCTCTCCGGCGCCGCGCTGATCTGGCTCATCGGCGTCCTCGACGACAAGTTCGAGATCGACGCGCTGATCAAGCTCGGCGGCCAGATGATCGCCGCGGGTGTGATGGTGATGCAGGGTCTGACGATCCTGTGGCTGCCCATCCCGGGCGCGGGGACGGTGTCCCTCACCCAGTGGCAGGGCACGCTCCTCACGGTCGCCCTGGTGGTCATCACGATCAACGCGGTGAACTTCGTCGACGGCCTGGACGGCCTGGCGGCGGGCATGGTGTGCATCGCGGCCGCGGCGTTCTTCATGTACGCGTACCGGATCTGGTACGGGTACGGGATCGAGGCCGCCGCCCCCGCCACGCTCTTCGCGGCCATCCTGATGGGCATGTGCCTGGGCTTCCTGCCGCACAACATGCATCCGGCCAGGATCTTCATGGGCGACTCGGGATCGATGCTCATCGGTCTGGTGCTCGCCGCCGGTGCCATCTCCATCACCGGGCAGGTCGACCCGGACGCGATGAAGCTGAACCTCGGCGGCACCCGCGACGCGACGCACGCGATGCTCCCCGTCTTCATCCCGCTGCTCATGCCGCTGACGATCATCGCGATCCCGTTCGCGGACCTGGTGCTCGCCATCGTGCGCCGCACCTGGAAGGGCCAGTCGCCGTTCGCCGCCGACCGCGGCCATCTGCACCACCGGCTGCTCGAGGTCGGCCACTCGCACAGCCGCGCCGTCCTGATCATGTACTTCTGGTCGGCCCTGATCGCCTTCGGCACGGTCGCCTACTCGGTGCACTCCACGAGCATGTGGATCCTGCTCCTGATCGTCTTCCTCAGCGCGGTCGGCCTCGCCCTGCTCCTGCTGCCCCGCTTCACCCCGCACACCCCCGGCTGGGCGGAGAGCTTCGTGCCGCCGCGGTACCGGCGCAGGCGGGCGGCGCTCGCGGAGGCGGCGGCCGCCGAGGCCGTGTACGGGACGCGGGGGGCCGCTGTGGCCGCCGGGTCCGGTGCGGCCGCCGGAGCCGCGGAGACGGCCGGGGAGGGCGCTGGGGAGTCCACCGGGGTCGACGCGTCCGTCGCCGCCGACGATGCGGACGGGCGGTCCCGTCGTCCGGTCGGCGCGGGTGTCAACGGCGCGACGGCGCTCGGCACCCGCCCGCGCTTCCTGGACCGGCGCAAGGCCGGTTCGTCGCGTTGACGCGACCGCCAAACCGTCCCATTACCAGACAACTCGCCCGCTCGCGTGCACAGACGCGCGGATTACTTCTCATGTGTGACGGCGGGCACACCTGACAGGTAAAGACCTCATCAAATAGTTTGTGATACCGTTCACGAAACCCGGCGACAGAGCCGAAGGACCGTAGTGCGACGGTCTCTTGGCCCGAGGACCCCACTCGGACCGGGTCTACGCTCGTCCATGACGACACCCTGCCCCCATCTGTAAGCGGAGTTGCCGCCATGCCGTCTCAAGACACCCGGAATCTCCTGCAGTGCGCCGTGCCCACGGCTGCCGTCGGCGCGATCATCGCCGTCGTCAGCGGCGTGGTCTCGGGCGGCAAGGGAGCAATCGGCGCTGTCGTCGGCACCGCGGTGGTCGTCGCCTTCATGGGGCTCGGTGTGTACGTCCTCCAGCGGACGGCAAAATCGCTTCCGCAGTTGTTCCAGGCGATGGGCATGATGCTCTACGTCGCCCAGCTGCTGCTGCTTCTCATCTTCATGGGCCTGTTCAAGGACACCACCTTGTTCAACCCGAAGGTCTTCGCGCTCGCTCTCGCCGTCTCGACCGTCGTGTGGATGGCGTCACAGGCTCGCGCGCACATGAAGGCCAAGATCTTCTACGTCGACCCGGAACCCGAACCTTCCTCCGCCAACTCTTCCGAGAAGAGCGAAAAGGCGGAGAAGTCGGGGTCCACGACGTGAGTGGTAGGGCCGGGATAAATGCCCGTTCGAGATCCTGCTATCGTCCGGTGCCAACTGCGGCACTGCAGGCGCGGGCATCTGAGCTGACGCCTGCACCATCGCGAGGCTCGATGCCTGTCCGCCGCTCACACTTCCGAATCACCAGTCCGGTGCCGACCCGCGGCTGCGCGCCGCGCCGACACGACAACGAGGTTGCCGTACCTATGCGTCACGCCGAAGGAGCCCGCGGTGAGTGCTGACCAAACTGAGCTCGCCTTCAACTGGAGCTGTCGGATCATGTCCGACAACGGCTGTGGCTTCCCGGCTCCGGGCCTGCACTCGTTCCTCTTCAAGCCGATCTTCACGGTCGGCGGGTTCGAGTTCAACAAGGTGATGCTGCTCGCCCTGATCTCGACCGCGCTCGTGGTGACCTTCTTCTACGCCGCGTTCGGCAAGGCGAAGATGGTCCCGGGCAAGGTCCAGATGATCGGCGAGGCCGGCTACGACTTCGTACGCCGCGGGATCGTTTACGAGACCATGGGCAAGAAGGACGGCGAGAAGTACGTCCCCCTGATGGTCTCGCTGTTCTTCTTCATCTGGATCATGAACATCTGGTCGGTGATCCCGCTGGCCCAGTTCCCGGTGTCGTCGGTCATCGCCTACCCGTTCGTCCTCGCGGGCATCGTGTACTTCGTCTGGGTCCCCCTGACGTTCAAGCGCCACGGCTTCGTCGGCGGCTGGAAGAACATCACCGGCTACGACAACTCGCTGGGCCCGATCAAGTGGCTCGTCGCGTTCATCGAGTTCTTCTCGAACCTCCTCGTGCGCCCCTTCACGCACGCGGTGCGACTCTTCGCCAACATGTTCGCCGGTCACCTGATGCTGGTGATGTTCACCGTCGCCTCCTGGTACCTCCTGAACAGCTGGCTGATCCCGGCCGCCGGTGTCTCCTTCGTGATGACCATCGCGATGATCGGCTTCGAACTCTTCGTGCAGGCCGTCCAGGCGTACGTCTTCGTGCTCCTCGCCTGCTCCTACATCCAGGGCGCTCTCGCCGAGCATCACTGAGCACCCTCCCCGCAACCCCCTAAGCGCCCGGTGGCCAACCCCCACCGGTCCAAGAAAGAGAAGGAAGTAACGGCATGTCCGCGACTCTCGAGCTCGCCGCCCTCGAAGGCAACATCAAGGCCCTCGGCTCCATCGGCTACGGCCTCGCGGCCATCGGCCCCGGCATCGGTGTCGGCATCGTCTTCGGCAAGGGCACCGAGGCGCTCGCCCGTCAGCCCGAAGCCGCTGGTCTGATCCGTGCCAACCAGATCCTCGGTTTCGCCTTCTGTGAGGCGCTCGCCCTGATCGGCATCGTCATGCCGTTCGTCTACGGCTCCTGATCGCCGCAGACGAATAGTCCCGTTCGACGAAAGGCACTGATGTGATCGCCAACCTGGTTCAGCTGGCGGCCGAGGAAGAGCAGAACCCGCTCATTCCTCCGGGCCCCGAGCTGCTTGTCGGCGCCATCGCCTTCGCCATCGTTTTCTTCTTCTTCTGGAAGAAGCTCATCCCGAACATCAACAAGGTTCTGGACGAGCGCCGGGAGGCGATCGAAGGCGGTATTGAGAAGGCCGAGGCCGCTCAGACCGAGGCCCAGAGCGTCCTCGAGCAGTACAAGGCTCAGCTCGCCGAGGCCCGCCACGAGGCCGCGCGGCTGCGCCAGGAGGCGCAGGAGCAGGGCGCCCAGCTCATCGCCGAGATGCGGGCCGAGGGCCAGCGGCAGCGCGAGGAGATCGTCGCCGCCGGTCACACCCAGATCGCGGCCGACCGCAAGGCCGCCGCGCAGGCGCTGCGCCAGGACGTGGGCCAGCTGGCCACCGAACTGGCCGGCAAGCTCGTGGGCGAGTCCCTCGAGGAGCACGCCCGGCAGAGCCGCACCATCGACCGCTTCCTCGACGACCTCGACGCGAAGGCAGAGGCAACTCGATGACGGCCCAGTCAGCGCACGGAGCCAGCCGCGAGGCCCTGGCCGCCGCGCGTGAGCGTCTCGACGCGCTGACCGACAACACCTCGGTCGACGCGAAGCAGCTCGCGGACGAGCTGGCCGCGGTCACCGCGATGCTCGACCGCGAGGTCTCGCTGCGTCGGGTCCTGACCGACCCCGCGCAGTCCGGAGAGGCCAAGGCGGAACTGGCCGGGCGCCTGCTCGGCGGCAAGGTCGGCGGCGAGACCGCCGACCTGGTGGCCGGCATGGTGCGCTCCCGCTGGTCGCAGTCGCGCGACCTGGTGGACGGCCTGGAGGAGCTGACCAACCTCGCCGACCTGACCGCCGCGCAGAAGTCGGGCGCGCTGGACGGCGTCGAGGACGAGCTCTTCCGGTTCGGCCGGATCGTCTCCTCGAGCACCGAGCTGAGGTCGGCGCTCACCGACCGGGCCGCGAACGCCACCGCCAAGAGCGGCCTCGTGCGCGGTCTGCTCGACGGCCGGGCGGACGTCGTCACGGAGCGTCTGGTCGAGCGTCTTGTGACCGTGCCCCGTGGACGTAGCCTGGAGGAGGGCCTCGAGTCCCTCTCCAAGCTGGCCGCGGACCGCCGGCAGCGCATGGTCGCCGTCGTCACCTCCGCCGTTCCGCTGTCGGACCAGCAGAAGCAGCGGCTCGGCACGGCGCTCGCGAAGATCTACGGGCGTCAGATGCACCTGAACCTCGACGTGGACCCGACGGTCCTCGGCGGGATCCGGGTGCAGGTGGGCGACGAGGTCATCAACGGCTCCATCGCGGACCGCATCGAGGACGCGCACCGCCGTATGGCGGGCCAGTAACTCAACAAGCAAGATCGACGGCCCTGGTTGGGCCGTGCACAGGATGCAAAGTTTCTGGGGGGAGCCCCCAGATCCCCCAAAGAAACTTCGGGCCCAACAAGGAGAGCAGGGAACCCAGATGGCGGAGCTCACGATCCGGCCGGAGGAGATCCGGGACGCGCTGGAGAACTTTGTCCAGGCGTACAAGCCGGACGCGGCCTCGCGCGAGGAGGTCGGTACGGTCACCCTGGCCGGCGATGGCATCGCGAAGGTCGAGGGCCTGCCCTCGGCCATGGCCAACGAACTGCTGAAGTTCGAGGACGGGACCCTTGGTCTCGCGCTGAACCTGGAAGAGCGCGAGATCGGTTCGATCATCCTCGGTGAGTTCAGCGGCATCGAGGAGGGTCAGTCGGTGCAGCGCACCGGCGAGGTCCTTTCGGTCGCGGTGGGCGAGGGTTACCTCGGCCGCGTCGTCGACCCGCTCGGCAACCCGATCGACGGCCTCGGCGAGATCGAGACGTCCGGCCGCCGCGCCCTTGAACTGCAGGCCCCCACGGTCATGCAGCGCAAGTCGGTGCACGAGCCGATGGAGACCGGCTACAAGGCCGTCGACGCGATGACCCCGATCGGCCGCGGTCAGCGTCAGCTGATCATCGGTGACCGCCAGACCGGCAAGACCGCCCTGGCCGTCGACACGATCATCAACCAGCGCGACAACTGGCGCTCCGGTGACGTGAACAAGCAGGTCCGCTGCATCTACGTCGCCATCGGTCAGAAGGGCTCCACCATCGCCTCCGTGCGCGGTGCCCTGGAAGAGGCCGGCGCCCTGGAGTACACGACCATCGTCGCCGCCCCGGCGTCCGACCCGGCCGGCTTCAAGTACCTGGCGCCATACACCGGTTCGGCCATCGGCCAGCACTGGATGTACGAGGGCAAGCACGTCCTCATCGTCTTCGACGACCTGTCGAAGCAGGCCGACGCCTACCGCGCCGTGTCCCTGCTGCTCCGTCGCCCGCCGGGGCGCGAGGCCTACCCGGGTGACGTCTTCTACCTGCACTCCCGTCTGCTCGAGCGCTGCGCGAAGCTCTCGGACGAGATGGGCAAGGGCTCGATGACCGGTCTGCCGATCGTCGAGACCAAGGCGAACGACGTCTCGGCGTTCATCCCGACCAACGTCATCTCCATCACCGACGGCCAGTGCTTCCTGGAGTCGGACCTGTTCAACGCCGGTCAGCGTCCCGCGCTGAACGTCGGTATCTCCGTCTCCCGAGTCGGTGGTTCCGCGCAGCACAAGGCGATCCGTCAGGTCTCCGGCCGACTGCGTGTGGACCTCGCCCAGTTCCGTGAGCTGGAGGCGTTCGCCGCCTTCGGTTCCGACCTGGACGCCGCGTCCAAGGCGCAGCTGGAGCGTGGCCAGCGCATGGTCGAGCTGCTCAAGCAGCCGCAGTACCAGCCGATGGCCACCGAGGACCAGGTCATCTCCGTCTGGGCCGGCACCACCGGCAAGATGGACGACGTACCGGTCAACGACATCCGGCGCTTCGAGCGCGAGCTGCTCGACTACCTGCACCGCAAGGAGCAGGGCCTGATGACCTCCATCAAGGAGGGCGCCAAGATGTCGGACGACACGATCACGGCCATCGGTGACGCCGTCGCGGAGTTCAAGAAGCAGTTCGAGACCTCGGACGGCAAGCTTCTCGGCGAGGACGTTCCTGCCGCTGCCGGCAAGTGACGACGGAAGGGACCTGACTCATGGGAGCCCAGCTCCGGGTCTATAAGCGTCGCATCAAATCCGTCACCGCGACCAAGAAGATCACCAAGGCGATGGAGATGATCGCCGCCTCGCGCGTCGTCAAGGCGCAGCGCAAGGTGGCGGCCTCCACGCCGTACGCGACCGAGCTGACGCGCGCGGTCACGGCGGTGGGCACCGGCTCGAACACCAAGCACCCGCTGACGACCGAGCCGGAGACGTCGACGCGTGCCGCGGTGCTGCTCCTCACGAGCGACCGCGGTCTCGCCGGCGCCTTCAACTCCAACGCCATCAAGGCCGCGGAGCAGCTGACCGCGCGCCTCGAGGCCGCGGGCAAGGAGGTCGACGTCTACGTCGTCGGCCGCCGCGGTGTGGCCCACTACAACTTCCGCGAGCGCAAGATCGCGAAGCAGTGGACCGGCTTCACCGACCAGCCCGAGTACGCGGACGCCAAGGCGGTCGCGGGTCCGCTGATCGAGGCCATCGAGACGGAGACGGCCGAGGGCGGCGTGGACGAGCTCCACATCGTCTACACCGAGTTCGTGTCGATGATGACGCAGACGGCGGTCGACGGCCGCCTGCTGCCCCTCAGCCTCGACGAGGTGGCCGAGGAGTCGACGGCGAAGGACGAGATCCTGCCGCTGTTCGACTTCGAGCCGTCGGCGGAGGACGTCCTCGACGCCCTGCTGCCGCGCTACGTCGAGAGCCGCATCTACAACGCGCTGCTGCAGTCGGCTGCCTCCAAGCACGCCGCCACGCGCCGCGCGATGAAGTCGGCCACCGATAACGCCGGAGACTTGATCAACAACCTCTCCCGGCTTGCCAACGCGGCCCGCCAGGCCGAAATCACCCAGGAAATCAGCGAGATCGTCGGCGGCACCGCAGCCCTGTCCGACGCGACCGCGGGGAGTGACAAGTAATGACGACCACTGTTGAGACGGCCGTTGCCACGGGCCGCGTCGCCCGGGTCATCGGCCCGGTCGTCGACGTGGAGTTCCCCGTCGACGCGATGCCGGAGATCTACAACGCCCTGCACGTCCAGGTCGACGACCCGTCGACCGAGGGTGCGAAGAAGACGCTGACCCTCGAGGTCGCCCAGCACCTGGGCGACGGCGTGGTCCGCGCGATCTCGATGCAGCCCACCGACGGTCTGGTCCGCCAGGCCCCGGTGACCGACACGGGCGCGGGCATCTCCGTCCCGGTCGGCGACGTGACCAAGGGCCGGGTGTTCAACACCCTCGGTGAGGTCCTGAACGACGACCCGTCCACGGTCTCCGAGGCCGAGCGCTGGACGATCCACCGCAAGGCCCCGGCCTTCGACCAGCTCGAGTCCAAGACCGAGATGTTCGAGACCGGCCTGAAGGTCGTCGACCTTCTCACCCCGTACGTCAAGGGTGGAAAGATCGGTCTGTTCGGTGGTGCCGGTGTCGGCAAGACCGTGCTGATCCAGGAAATGATCGTCCGTGTGGCCAAGCTGCACGACGGTGTCTCCGTCTTCGCCGGTGTCGGCGAGCGCACCCGTGAGGGCAACGACCTCATGGTCGAGATGGAGGAAGCCGGCGTTCTGGACAAGACCGCGCTGGTCTTCGGCCAGATGGACGAGCCGCCGGGCACGCGTCTGCGCGTGGCCCTGGCCGGTCTGACCATGGCGGAGTACTTCCGCGATGTGCAGAAGCAGGACGTGCTGTTCTTCATCGACAACATCTTCCGCTTCACCCAGGCCGGTTCCGAGGTCTCGACCCTGCTCGGCCGCATGCCCTCCGCGGTGGGCTACCAGCCGAACCTGGCCGACGAGATGGGTCTCCTCCAGGAGCGCATCACCTCGACCCGTGGTCACTCGATCACCTCGATGCAGGCGATCTACGTCCCCGCGGACGACCTGACCGACCCGGCCCCGGCCACCACGTTCGCCCACCTCGACGCGACGACGGTTCTCTCCCGTCCGATCTCCGAGAAGGGCATCTACCCGGCCGTGGACCCGCTGGACTCCACGTCCCGCATCCTGGACCCGCGCTACATCGCGCAGGACCACTACGACGCCGCCATGCGCGTCAAGGGAATCCTGCAGAAGTACAAGGACCTCCAGGACATCATCGCGATCCTCGGTATCGACGAGCTCGGCGAAGAGGACAAGCTCGTCGTGTCCCGTGCCCGTCGTGTGGAGCGCTTCCTCTCCCAGAACACCCACGCCGCCAAGCAGTTCACCGGCGTGGACGGTTCGGACGTGTCCCTCGACGAGTCGATCGCGGCCTTCAACGCGATCTGCGACGGCGAGTACGACCACTTCCCGGAGCAGGCGTTCTTCATGTGCGGTGGTCTCGAGGACCTGAAGAAGAACGCCAAGGAGCTCGGCGTCTCCTGAGCCAAGCAGCTCACCGGGAGAGGGGCGGGTACACCCCGCACGACGGGGTCGTGTCCGCCCTTCTCCCTACGCCCACTAGAATTTGACCCAACACCCGGCTGAACCGCCGGGTGGTGACCCGAGGAGCCACCCTTGGCTGCTGAGCTGCATGTCGAGCTGGTCGCCGCGGACCGCAGTGTCTGGTCCGGCGAGGCCACCCTGGTCGTCGCGCGCACCACGTCCGGCGACATCGGCGTCATGCCCGGTCACCAGCCGCTGCTCGGTGTGCTGGAGTCGGGCCCGGTGACCATTCGTACGAGCGACGGCGGGACGGTCGTCGCCGCGGTGCACGGCGGATTCATCTCGTTCGCCGACAACAAGCTGTCGCTGCTCGCCGAGATCGCCGAGCTCTCCGACGAGATCGACGTCCAGCGCGCGGAGCGGGCGTTCGAGCGTGCCAAGTCGGAGGCCGACGCCTCCGCCGAGCGGCGCGCCGATGTCCGACTGCGTGCGGTGGCGGCGCGCTGACCCCAGCGCGCGGCGTAACGTGACTCAGCCGCGGCCGGGTCCGGAACCTTCCGGACCGGGTCGCGGCTGCGGCAATGCGGGTGCTTTTTCGGGTGCGGTAGTTCGGTCCGTTTCGGGAAGTCGTGTTGAGACTGTAGTGAGGCGAGGAGGTCGGTGCCGATGATCCTCGTTCTGCTCGTGTGCGGACTTGCGTTGATCGCGCTGGTATTGCTGGGGCTCTTCGTCTTCGGCCTGCGCCGCAGACTCATCCAGCGCTCCGGCGGCACCTTCGACTGCAGCCTGCGGTGGAACGCGCCGGATCCCCAGGAGGCCCCCGACACCTCGGGCAAGGGGTGGGGATACGGGGTCGCCCGCTACAACGGGGACCGGATCGAGTGGTTCCGCGTCTTCTCCTACGCCCCGAGACCGCGGCGCGTTCTGGAGCGGTCGGCGATCGAGGTCGTGGACCGGCGCGCGCCCGACGGCGAGGAGGAGCTGGCGCTGCTTTCCGACGCGGTGGTGCTCGGCTGCCTGCACCGGGGGGTGCGCCTTGAGCTCGCGATGAGCGAGGACGCGCTGACCGGCTTCCTGGCCTGGCTGGAGGCCGCACCGCCCGGCCAGCGGGTGAACGTGGCGTAGGCCGCCCCGGGGCGGCCCGCGAAGCCTACTCGCCCGCCGTGACCAGGCCCGATTCGTAGGCCGCTATGACCGCCTGGGCGCGGTCGCGGGCGCCCAGTTTGGCGAAGACCGCGGTGACGTGGTTCTTCACCGTGGAGAGGCTGATCCGGAGCTCCTCGGCTATCTCCGTGTTGTCGTACCCCCTGGCGATGAGCGTCCAGACGTCCGTCTCGCGGGACGTGAGGTCGGGGCGCGCGCGCCGCGCCGCCGCCCGGGGCGCCGGTGAGGTGACGTACGCCGAGATGAGCCGGGTGAGCAGCCGCGGGGCCACCGCCGCCTCGCCGCGGCTCACGGTGTGGACCGCGGCCACTAGCTCCTCGGGCGACACGTCCTTGGGCAGGAAGCCCGCGGCGCCCGCGCGCAGCGCCCCGACCACGTACTCGTCCATGTCGAAGGTGCTCAGGGCGAGGACGCGGCAGTCGGGCAGCCCGGCGGCGAGGGCCGCGGTCGCCTCGACCCCGTCGAGGCGGGGCATGCGGATGTCCATGAGCGCCACGTCGGGCCGGAGCCGGAGCGCGAGGTCCACGGCCTCGCGGCCGTCCCGGGCCTCGCCGACGACGCTCACGCCGGGGTCGGCGTGGAAGATGAGCGCGAGTCCCTTGCGTACGAGCGGCTGGTCGTCGGCGATCAGGACGGTCAGGGGGCTGTCGGACGCGGTCAACGGATCGTCGCTCTCTCGTGGGGCGCGGGGGCCTGCTCGGCGGCGGGCAGGGGCAGTGTCGCAAGGACCCTGAAGCCGCCCTCGGGCCGGGGGCCCGTCTCCAGGGTGCCCCCGTGCAGGGCCACGCGTTCGCGCATGCCGACGAGGCCGTGTCCGGCGCGGGTCCTGCGCGGGGCGGTGGTGCCGGGGCCGTCGTCGCGGATCTCGACGGTGAGCAGCCCGGACCCGTAGTCGAGGCGCACCGTGGCGCGGGCGCCGCCCGCGTGCTTGCGGATGTTGGTGAGGGCTTCCTGGACGATCCGGAACACGGTGAGGCCGAGGGTGGGGGCGAGCTCCTGGCGGACGCCGTCGACGAGCAGTTCGGTGTCCACCCCCGCCTGGCGCGATTCGGCGACCACCCGGGGCAGGTCGGTGACGTCCGGCTGGGGAGCGGCCGGGCTGCCCTCGGCGTCCTCGTCGGTGCGCAGGACGTCCAGGAGCTGCCGCATCTCGCTGAGCGCGAGACGGCCGGAGTCCTCCAGGGACTTCAGGGCGTCCTGGGCCAGGTCCACGTCGTGCTGGACCACCTTGCGGGCGCCGCCCGCCATCAGCTGCATGGCGGTGATGTGGTGCGCGACCACGTCGTGCAACTCGCGGGCGATGCGGCGGCGCTCCGCGGCGACCGCGCCCGCGGCGAGCAGTTCGCGGTGGGCGGCGAGTTGCCGCTGCCACTGGCGCGCGGCGAAGCCGGCGACGACCGCCATGCCGACGCCCACCACGTCCGCGATGAGCGCGCGCACCAGCTCCTCGTCCTCGCCGATGCCGGGCACCTGGAGCCCGACGAGGGTCACGAGGCCCGCGGCCACCGCGACGCGCGGCGGCCGTTCGAGCGCCACGGCGAACAGGGCGACGACGAGGGAGATGGACAGGCCGTACGCGTTGGCGGCGATGGAGGCGATGACGGTCAGGGTGACGAGCACGGCGGCCAGCGTCGCCAGCGGGTGGCGCCGGTGCCAGACCAGGAGGACGGGGAACAGGAAGTGCAGCGCGAAGACGCCCGCGTTCCAGTTCACGCCGTTGGTGCCCACGTTCAGCGTGTAGGCGGTGAGGTCCAGGACCAGGGCGCCGAGAGCCACCTGGACCTCCCGGCGGCCCGGTGTCCGGGCGTCGGGCTGTGACGGGTGGCTGCGCGCGAGCATGCCGTCGTCGCTCCTCGGTGTGGGGATGTGTGGGTCCATTCCAGTCTGCGGGACCGGCGCGGGCGTCATCCTCGGGGCGGAGCGCGCGGCTAGGAGCAGGGTCCTGGTCGGGCCGCGGGCCGTGGCCCTGGTCCCGGGGCGGTTTCGTCGTCGCGGGCGAGGAGAACGCGGGGGAACCGGTGATCTTCTGGAAGGGCCCGGTGGGACCGGGCTTCACCCACCTGCCGGAGGACCCGGAACCATGCTCAGATCCCTGACGGCGTGCACCACACGCCATTCCTGGAAGTTCATCCTGCTCTGGTCGGTGGTCGGCATGGTGCTGACCATCTTCGGCCAGTCCAAGATGTACAGCGTCACCGAGCCCGACGTCGGCAACTTCCTGCCGAAGTCCTACGACTCGGCGGCCGCCCTGAAGATCGCCGAGGACAAGTTCGGCGCCAAGCCCGACGGCAACGCCGTCACCATGCTCGTCGCCCGTGAGGACGGCCGCAAGATCGCCGCCGCCGACAGCGCGCGCATCGACAAGATCGCGGCCGGCCTCGGCAAGCACCGCCTGAAGATGGAGAACCCCGAGGACACGCCGTCGTTCCTCCTGACGGACCACTCGCAGCGGCCGGTCCTGCGGCCGCTGGCCGACGCGCCCGACAAGTCGTTCCGCCTGGTCTCCGTCTCGCTCAAGGGCAACCAGAACGACCCGGCGCTGCAGGACGTCTTCCGTGACTTCCGCGAGCACGCGGAGAAGGAGTTCGACCGGGCGGAGCTGCGCACCGGGTTCACCGGTGGCCTCGCGGACCTCGCCGACACGGCGGACGACCAGGAGGACACCGAGATGCTGGTCGGGATCCTGACCATGGGGCTCATCGTCCTCCTGAACGTCCTTGCCTTCCGCAGCGTGCTCGCCGCGCTCCTGCCGCTGCTCGCGGTCACGATCATCGGCGGCGCCGCGACCGGAGCGGTGGTCGGCGCGGCCATGCTGTTCGACTTCAAGCTCGACCCGTCGACGCCTTCGCTGATCACCGTGGTGCTCCTGGGCATCGGCATCGACTACTTCCTGTTCCTGCTGTTCCGCTTCCGCGAGCTGCTCCGGGCCGATCCGGCGGCGCGGCCCCGGGACGTCGCCGCGGAGTGCGCGGGCCGGGTCGGCGCGGCCATCGCGTCCGCGGCGCTGACCATCGTGGCCGCGTTCGCCACCCTGGGCATCGCGAGCTTCGGGCAGTTCAAGGTGCTCGGCCCGGCCATCGCGGTGTGCGTCCTGGTGATGCTCGTCGCCAGCCTCACCTTCATGCCCGCGCTGCTCGCGGTGTCCGGGCACAAGATGTTCTGGCCCTCGCGGTCGCTGCGCAAGGAGCCGCGCCCCGGGCTGAGCGCGCGGCTCGGTGAGCGCGTCGCCCGGCGGCCGTTCCTCTTCGTGGCCGCCAGCGTCGGGCTCCTGGTGGCGCTCAGTGCCGGCGCGCTCGGCATGAAGATGGACTACGGCACGGACTCGGGCCCCGACGACACCCCCGCGGCCGTGACCGCCAAGGAGATCTCCAAGGCGCTGCCCGGCGGCGTGGACAGCCCGCACACCGTGTACGTCACGGCCGACGGGACGAAGAAGGTCACCATCGACCGGGCGGGGCTCGAAGGCCTCACCAAGGACCTGAAGGCCGTCAAGGGCGTCGGGCGCGTGGCGCCGCCGGTGCTCAACAAGGAGCACACGGCCGCGAAGGTGGACTTCTACCTGGACGTGGACGTGCAGTCGCAGCAGGCCCGCGACATCGTCTCCGACGAGGTGCGGCCGGTCGTCTCCAAGGCGGCGCCGCCCGGCACCGAAGCCCATGTCTCCGGCCAGGCCGCGATCTTCTCGGACATCTCCGAGGCGGTGTCGAAGGATCTCAAGGTGGTCTTCCCGGTGGCCGCCGCCCTGATCGCCCTGATCCTGATTGCCCTGCTGCGCAGCCTGCTCGCGCCGCTGGTGCTCATGCTCGCCATCGGGCTCGGCTTCACGGCGACGCTCGGGTCCGGCGTGCTCGTCTTCCAGCACCTCCTGGACCGGCCGGGCGTGTCCTTCACGCTGCCGCTCGTCCTCTTCCTGTTCGTCGTGGCCCTCGGCACCGACTACAACATCCTGATCAGTGACCGCATCCGGGAGGAGATGGGGCGGCCGGGCTCGGCCCGGCAGGCGGTGGCCGCCGCGGTGCGGCACACGGCCCCGGCCATCGTCACCGCCGGTGTCGTCCTCGCGGGCTCCTTCGCGAGCCTGGCCGTGAACCCGTCCCCGGCCACCCAGGAGATCGGTCTCGTCACCGCCTTCGGCATCGGCCTGTCGTCGCTCGTCCTCTCGATCGTCCTGGTGCCCGCGGTGGTGGCGATGCTCGGCCGGGCGACATGGTGGCCCTCGCGGTCGGGCCGCGGATCCGGCGGCGCTCACGGCGGCCACGGCCACCAGGTGCCCGTCCCCGCGCAGTTCGGGGCGTACGCGGGGACCTACCAGCGGCAGGAGCACGGCTCCTCGTACGGATCGCAGTACGGGCCGCCGTACGGATCGGACCACGGCTCGGAGCTGCGCCGCTGACGGGAGGGTGTGGAGAAGCCGGGGAGGCGGGGGGCGTTCCCGCCTCCCCGGCTTCGTCGTCTGGGCCCGTTACTTCAGGCCGTCATTGATCGCGGTCACCAGTTCGCCGTTCGCGGTGTCGCCGCTGAACTCCCAGAAGAAGGCGCCGCCGAGGCCCTGCTCCTTCGCCCAGGCCATCTTGGCGCGGATCGTCGCCGGGGTGTCGTACGACCACCAGTTGTTGCCGCAGTGGGCGTAGGCCGTGCCCGCGACCGTGCCGTTGGACGGGCAGGAGTTCTTGAGGATCTTGTAGTCCTCGATGCCCGCCTCGTAGGTGCCCGGCGCGGCCGCGGTGGCCGTGCCTCCTGGCTCCTTCTGGGTGACGCCGGTCCAGCCGCGGCCGTAGAAGCCGATGCCGAGCAGCAGTTTCTTGCCCGGTACGCCCTTGGCCTTCAGCTTGTTGATCGCCGCCGCGGAGTTGAAGCCGCCCTTCGGGATGCCCGGGTAGTCGGTCAGCGGCGAGTGCGGGGCCGTCGGACCCTTGGCGTCCCAGGCGCCGAAGAAGTCGTACGTCATCACGTTGTACCAGTCGGTGTACTGCGCGGCGCCGCCGTAGTCGGCGGCGTCGATCTTGCCGCCGGGGGAGGCGTCGGCGGTGATGGCGGCGGTGACGAGGTTGCCCGCGCCGAACTTGTTCCGGAACGCCTGCATCATCGTCTTCATCACGGCCGGGCCGCTGGTGTCACAGCTCAGGCCGCACGCGTTCGGGTACTCCCAGTCCAGGTCGATGCCGTCGAACACATCCGCCCAGCGCGGGTCCTCGACCAGCTTGTAGCAGGAGTCCGCGAACGCCTCCGGGTTCTTCATGGCGTCGGTGAAGCCGCCGGACCAGGTCCAGCCGCCGAACGACCAGAGGACCTTGATGTGCGGGTACTTGGCCTTCAGCTTGCGCAGCTGGTTGAAGTTGCCGCGCAGCGGCTGGTCCCAGGTGTCGGCGACGCCGTCGACGGACTGGTCGGCGGTGTACGCCTTGTCGTAGTCGGCGTAGGCGTCACCGATGGTGCACTTGCCGCCCTGGACGTTGCCGAAGGCGTAGTTGATGTGTGTGATCTTCTCGGCGGAGCCGGAGGACACGATGTTCTTCACGTGGTAGTTGCGCTGGTAGACGCCCCAGTTGGTGAAGTACCCGAGCTTCACCTTGTCGCCGGGGCCGGGGTCCGTGCCGCCACCGGTGGTGCGCACCTTCACGGAGCCGCTGGCGGGCCCGGTCTGGTCGGCGGTGTCACGGGCCTGGACGCTGTACGAGTAGTCGGTGCCCTTGGTGAGCCCGGAGTCGGCGTACGAGGTGCCGGTCACCGTCGCGACCTTCGCGCCGTCGCGCAGCACGTCGTAGTTCTTGACGCCCTTGTCGTCCGTCGCGGCCTTCCAGTCCAGCTTCACCGAGGTGTCGGTGATGTCGGACGCGGTCGGGGTGCCGGGGGCGGAGGGCGGGTTGTCGCCGGGCTGGCCGCCGCCGTCGCAGCTCTCGCCGTTCAGCGTGCAGTTGGACGGGGAGCCGGATCCCGAGCCGTTGAAGCCGAAGGAGACGGTCGCGCCGGGGGCGAGGGAGCCGTTCCAGCCGAGGTTCTTCGCGGTCCACTTGTTGCCCGAGTTGGTGACCGTCGCGTCCCACGCCGACGTCACCCTGGTACCGGCGGGGAAGTCCCACTCGACGGTCCAGGAGCTGATGGCGCTGGTGCCGGTGTTCTTGATGGTCCACTTGCCCTCGAAGCCGGAGCCCCAGTCCTGGGTCTTGGCGTACGTGGCGGTGGCCCCGGCGGCGGCCTTGGGTGCCTGCTGTGCCGTCTGCGCGGCGGCCTGTGGCGCGGTGGCCGGGGCCGCCTCGGCGGAGCCGCCGAGGGCGACGAGGGTGGCGAAGGGGAGCAGGAGAGTGGTGAGCCCGGCTGTCAGCCGATGTCTGGACCTGTGTCTGACGCGCAAGGGGTGCTCCTCGGTCGAGTTCCGGGGTGGGGGTGAATCCCTGCGACGCCCGTGAGCACCCTGTGTCTGTCCTGTGCCTGTCATGTGCCCACCGCAGTGCCGCGAGAATAGAAAGGTCTGGACCAACGGTCAAGAGTTCTGGCCCCTGGGCCCTGAGCAGTGAAGTGCCTCGGCGTGGGGCGCCGTTGATCGCCCTTCGGGCTCGTCCTCAAACTCCCCCAAGCTCTTAAGGAGCAGGGGGGACCCCCACGACGGGCTATTTCCTAGACCCCGAGTTCCTGGGCCAGCACCGCTGCCTGCACCCTGCTGCGCAGTTCCAACTTGCCCAGCAGGCGGCTCACATGGGTCTTCACGGTCGCTTCCGCCATGTCCAGACGGCCGGCGATCTCCGCGTTGGAGAGGCCCTCGCCGAGGCAGGAGAGGACCTCGCGTTCGCGGCGGGTGAGGGTGTCGAGCACCGCGGGATCCACCGTGCTGCCCTGGCGCGGGGTGCGCCGCGGGGTCGCGAACTCGGCGATCAGGCGGCGGGTGACCGCGGGGGCGATCAGGCCCTCGCCGCGGGCGACGGTGCGGACCGCCTCCAGGAGGTCCTTGGCCTCAGTGTTCTTCAACAGGAAGCCGGACGCGCCCGCGCGCAGCGCCCCGAAGACGTATTCGTCGAGGTCGAACGTGGTCAGGACGAGCACGTCCGCCAGCTGTTCCGCCACCACCTGGCGGGTCGCGGAGACGCCGTCGAGCCGGGGCATCTGCACGTCCATGAGGACCAGGTCCGGCCGCAGCTCCCGGGCCAGGGCCACCGCCTGCTCGCCGTCGGCGGCCTCGCCGACGACCTCCATGTCGGGCGCGCTGCGCAGGATCAGGACCAGGCCCGCCCGCACGGCGGACTGGTCCTCGGCGACGAGCACGCGGATCATTCGGGGACTCCTTGGTCTTTGGGGTCGATGGGCAGACGGGCCTCCACCCGCCACACCTTCGCGCCGGGCACGTCCGGATCCGCCTCGGGGCCGGACTCGAAGGTCCCGCCGAGCAGCGCGGCCCGCTCCTCCATGCCGACGAGACCGGCGCCGGAGCCGGGCGCCCGCGGCCCCCGGACCTCGCCGAACGCGCTGGTCACGCGCACCCGAAGGCCGTTCGGCTGCTGGGCCAGGGTCACGGTGACCGGGCCGGGCGCGGCGTGCTTGAGGGCGTTGGTGAGGGATTCCTGGACGATGCGGTACGCGGCCAGCTCGACCGGCGCGGGCAGGGGCGCGTCGTCCGGGGTGCGGCCGTCGTCGAGGCGGACGTCCAGGCCGTTGGTGCGGGCGTTCTCGGCGAGCGAGCCGAGGCCGTCCAGGGTGGGCGCGGCTGCTGGTTCCAGGTCGCCGCTGGAGTCGCGCAGGATGCCGATGAGGCGGCGCATCTCGGCGAGGCCCTCGACGCTGTTCTCGCGGATGACGGTGAGCGCGTCCTTCGTGGTGCGGGGGTCGTCCAGGGAGAGCGCGGCCGTGGAGTGGATGGCGATGGCCGACAGGTGGTTGGCGACCATGTCGTGCAGCTCGCGGGCCATCCGCGCGCGCTCGGCGGTGACGGCCTGCGCGCGGTCCTTCTCGGCGAGCAGGGCGGTCTGCTCGGCGCGCAGCCTGGCCAGGTCGGCGGCCTCCCGATGGTTGCGGACCAGAACGCCCGTGGTCGCGGGTGCGAACGACACGAGCGCGGTCACGGCGCCCACCAGGATCGCGTCCGCCTGCCGGAACCAGGCCAGGAAGCCGACGGTCACGGCGACCGTGATCAGGCCCGTCGTCACCGGGATGCGCCGGGCCTGGGCGGGCGTGCCGTACACCACGGCCGCGTACACGAGGTCCGTGAACATCACGACCGTCGCCAGATTCCCGGTCGTGAACTGATCGGCGATGACCGCGACGGTGCCCACGCCGAGCGCGAACTGGGGGGCCGTGCGGCGCGTCAGCTCCAGGCCCGCCATGACGAACAGCGGAATGAGCGACCAGTTCGGGCCGAGCACGCGGGACTGCATCGTGATGCCGAGCGCGTACAGACCGAGACCACTGACCAGGCTGACCACACAGATGCGGACGTCGACGACGTCCGGGCGGCGGGGGAGCGACAGCGGCATGGCTCCATCCAACACGGCCCGGCGCGCCCTGGCCTCCCTATGCCGGGTGAAGCCCCGGTACATCGAAGGATGCAGCCGCGATTCGTCACTCGCGACGACGATCCGCCCCTTGACCGGCGGGAGCCTGGAGAGGTGAGTACGAGGACCAGGGCCCATGGGGCCGGTGTCAGGAGGAACGAGCCGTGATCGTCACGTTGATCATCATCTGCGAGGTCGGCTTCTGGGTGATCCTCGCCGCGGGCCTCGGCGCCCGCTATCTGCTGAAGATGCCGCGCCTCGGTCTCGCGATCCTGCTCTGCGAGCCGCTCCTGGAACTGCTCCTGCTCGTGGTCACGGCCATCGACCTGAAGAACGGGGCCGACCCGAGCTGGAAGCACGGCCTCGCCGCGGTCTACATCGGCTACACCGTCGGCCACGGCCACCGCACCGTGAAGTGGCTCGACGGCCACGCCGCGCACCGCTTCAACGGCACCCCGGTGCCGCGCCCGCCGCGCTACGGCATGGCGCGCGCCCAGCACGAGGGCAAGGTCTGGCTGGGCACGGTCCTCGCGGCGGCGGTCGCGTCCGGCCTTCTGCTGCTCGCCAAGTGGTACGTGGACGACCCGGGCCGCACGGGGTCGCTGGACTCCTGGATGTACACCGCGTGGCGCGCCGCCGGCATCCACGGCCTGATCGCGCTGAGTTACACCCTGTTCCCCAAGCGGAAGCCGGCGCCCGGCCCGGGGGAGCGGGACGAGCGGCCGCACGACCTCACCAAGGTCTGAAGCCCGCCTTCCGCGCCGGTCAGCGCTCCCCGCCGGGCACCCACAGCACGTCTCCGACCTCCTTGTTCGCCGTCCGGGCGAGAATGAACAGGAGGTCGGAGAGGCGGTTGAGGTAGGTCGCGGTGAGTGCGTTCATGCTCTCGCCGTGGGTGTCGAGCGCGGCCCACGTGGACCGCTCCGCCCGCCTGACCACCGTGCACGCCTGGTGCAGCAGGGCCGCGCCCGGCGTACCGCCCGGCAGGATGAAGCTGCGCAGCTTCTCCAGGTCCTCGTTGAAGCGGTCGCAGTCCGCCTCCAGCTTGTCGACGTAGGCCTGCTCGACGCGCAGCGGCGGGACCTTGTTTTTTAGAAGCGCCGGGTCCTCGACGACGGGGGTGCACAGGTCGGCGCCCACGTCGAAGAGGTCGTTCTGGACCCGGGTGAGGACCGCCACGACCTCCGGGGCCAGGCCGCCGAGGGCGATGGCGGTGCCGATGGCGGCGTTGGCCTCGTTGGCGTCCGCGTACGCGGAGATCCTGAGGTCGGTCTTGGCGGTCCTGCTCATGTCGCCGAGGGCGGTGGTGCCCTGGTCGCCGGTCCGGGTGTAGATGCGCGTCAGATTGACCATGCGGCCAGAGTAGTTAGGCCCCGGCCGTCCGGAACACGCGTGTGCCGACGATCACGGACAGCGCCGCGAACGCCACCGCCGTGACCACGCCGTACAGCAGCGCGCCGCTCGCGTAGTCGCCGACGTACGCCGCCCGCACCGCGTCCACGAGATAGCGGAACGGCATGAAGTGCGACAGGACGTCCAGCCAGCCCGGCGCGAGGGCCATCGGCAGCATCAGGCCGGACAGCAGCATGGAGGGCATGCTCACCGCGTTCACCACGGGCCCGAACTCGTGCGGCTTGGAGACCTTCAGGGCCAGGGAGTACGACAGCGCGGCGAGCGACAGCGTCAGGACGCCCACGAAGGCGAAGCCGATGAGGACGCCGGCGAGCGGCGCCCGCAGGCCCATGACCAGCGCGGCGAGGACCAGGAGCACCGCCTGGAACACGAACAGCGCGGCATCCCGCAGCACCCGCCCGAGCAGCAGCGCGAGCCTGCTCACCGGCGTCACCCGCATCCGCTCCACCACCCCGAACTGCTTCTCGATGATGATCGCGAAACCGCTGAACGTCGCCCCGAAGAGGCCGAGCTGGAGCAGCAGCCCCGGCACGAGCACCTGCCAGGAGTCGCCGCGCGAGCCCAGCGGCAGATCGGTGAGCAGCGGCCCGAAGAAGAGCAGATAGAGCAGGGGCGTCAGGACGCCGAAGAGCATCTGGAACTTGGAGCGCAGGGTCTGGCGGGCGTAGCGCCCGAAGACCAGGGCGGTGTCGGAGAGCAGCGCGGGCATGGGGTGTCCTGGGGTTGTGGTCGGGCTGGGGTCCGGGGCGGCCCGGAGGCCGGACGCCGGGTCGTGCGGCGGTCCGGACGCGGAGGGGTCGGGGCTAGACGGCGACCGGGGTGCGGTCGACCGGGGCCGGGCCGCGGCCGGTGATGGCGAGGAACGCGTCCTGGAGGGGCGCGTCGGCCGAGCCCGCGTACTGGAGCTTGAGGGCGCTCGGGGTGCCGTCGGCGACCACGACGCCCTGGTCCACGACGACGATCCGGTCGGCCAGGGCGTCCGCCTCGTCCAGGTAGTGCGTGGTCAGGAACACGGTCGTGCCGTGCTCGTCGCGCAGGCGGCGCACCAGGTCCCACAGGTCGGCGCGGGCGCCGGGGTCGAGGCCCGTCGTGGGCTCGTCGAGGAAGAGGACCGCGGGCCGGTGCATCAGGCCCATGGCGATGTCGAGCCGTCGCCGCTGGCCGCCGGAGAGGGCCGCGCACTTGCGGTCGAGCAGGTCGCTCAGGCCGAGGTCGCGGGCCAGCTCCTCGGCGCGGGCGACGGCTTCGGCCTTGGTGAGGCGGTAGAGCCGCCCCTGGGTGACCAGCTCCTCGCGCAGCGAGATGTTCAGGTCGACGCCGCCGGACTGGGCCACGTACCCGATCCGGCCGCGCACGGCCGCGGGCTCGCGGGCCAGGTCGAAGCCCGCGACGGTGGCGGCGCCGCCGGTGGGCGGCAGAAGCGTGGTGAGCATGCGCAGCGTGGTCGTCTTGCCCGCGCCGTTCGGGCCGAGGAAGCCGAGGATCTCGCCGGGGGAGACGGTCAGGTCGATGCCGCGCACGGCTTCGACAGGGCCCGCCTTCGTCGTGAACGTCTTGGCCAGTCCGGCCGTGCTGATGATTGCCATGGAGACCACAAAAACAGAGGCGCTTGAATTTTGCAATGCGCCCAAGTTTTAAGGGGAGGCAAGTTTTCGGCGAGGGCAAGTTTTCATGGAGACCAGCGAAGCTACGATGGGAGGCATGACTGAGGGACTCAGGGAGCGGAAGAAGCGGCAGACCAAGCAGCGGATCTCGGACATCGCGACCGGTCTGTTCGTCGAGCACGGCTTCGTCACCGTGACCGTCGCCGAGATCGCCGACGCCGCCGACGTCTCGGTCAACACGGTCTACAACTACTTCCCGGCCAAGGAGGACCTGTTCCTCGACCGGGGCGTCGAGATGGTCGACCGGCTCTCCCGGTGGGTGCGCGGGCGCCGGGTGGGGGAGTCCGCCGCCGCCGCGGTCCTGCGCGAGCTGCGCGCCCTGGTCGAGGGCGTCTCGCCGACGGTCGGGCTCTTCGACGGGTACGCCGACTTCATGAAGGTCATCACCGAGTCGCCCGCCCTGCGCTCCCGCCTCTGGGCCCTGCAGCAGGAGACCCTCAAGGACCTGGAGGCCACCCTGCGCGAGGAGGCGGGCCCCGCCTCCGGCCACCTGCCCGAACTCGTCGCGGGCCAGCTCAGCTGGGCGTACGGCACCGTCTTCGCCTGGATCGGCGCCGAGATGACGAAGCGCCGGGTGCCCGAAGAGGTCTCCCGCGAGGCCCTCGATCTGCTCGACGAAGTGGAGGACGTGCTCGGCGAGCAGGTCCTCAACTACGGGATCCGCACGGCCACATGACGCCCCGACGGCCACCCCGGGACCCCTGCCGGTGTGATGTCCGTCAAATGGGACGTGGCGTGCGTCTCTTAGCGGTCCCCTGAGCGGCTGTGAGCGCTAATGTCCGGGCCAGAGTTCCCGCTCGGATACAGCGGCCCGAAGGGCCCCCTTGAGGGGTGGTGGTCGGGCGACGGGTGGGCGTAAACAGCGTGTAAGCGCTCAGTCGTCGGTTGGTAAGGGGAGTCGTAACGTGGCACGGAAGCTCGCCGTCATCGGAGCCGGACTCATGGGGTCCGGAATCGCCCAGGTATCCGCACAGGCGGGCTGGGACGTCGTCCTGCGCGACGTCACCGACGAGGCGCTGACCCGCGGCACCGACGGCATCAAGGCCTCGTACGAGAAGTTCGTCAGCAAGGGCAAGCTCGACGCCGCCGACGCCGAGGTCGCGCTCGGCCGCATCACGACCACCACCGACCTCGACGCCGCCGCCGACGCGGACGTCGTCGTCGAGGCCGTGTTCGAGAAGCTCGAGGTCAAGCACGAGATCTTCCGGACACTCGACAAGATCGTGCGCGACGAGACCGTGCTCGCCTCCAACACCTCCGCCATCCCGATCACCAAGATCGCGGCCGTGACGGACCGTCCGGAGCGCGTCGTCGGCGCCCACTTCTTCTCGCCGGTGCCGATGATGCAGCTGTGCGAGCTGGTCCGCGGCCACAAGACGAGCGACGAAACCCTCGCCACCACGCGTGAGTTCGCCGAGTCCGTCGGCAAGACCTGCATCGTCGTCAACCGCGACGTCGCGGGCTTCGTGACCACCCGTCTCATCTCCGCCCTCGTCGTCGAGGCCGCCAAGCTCTACGAGTCGGGCGTCGCCAGCGCCGAGGACATCGACATCGCCTGCAAGCTCGGCTTCGGCCACGCCATGGGCCCGCTCGCCACCGCGGACCTCACCGGCGTCGACATCCTGCTGCACGCCACCGACAACATCTACACGGAGTCCCAGGACGAGAAGTTCGCCCCGCCGGAGCTGATGCGCCGGATGGTTGACGCCGGTGACATCGGGCGCAAGAGCGGGCAGGGCTTCTACAAGCACTGAGCCGCCACGGGCACTGACAGCGGATACCGACGCCTGTACGCCTCCTGGGATCACCCCTCGGGGTGAATTCGGTATCGGTTCGCTTACAGACGGCAACTTCCTTACCCGAGCGGCAGTCAGTTGCTGTGACATACACAGACGCCTCGCGGCACAGGCGCCACATACGACACCGCACTCTTGGGGAGCGCATATGCACATCAGGGGCGACCAGGCCCAGCTGGTCGTCGGGGGACGCCTCGACGTACGCAGCGCGGCGGACGCCCGTACGGTCCTGCACTCGGCCGTCGACGACGGCGCCGGCGACCTGGTGCTCGACCTGTCCGAACTCGACTCGTGGGACGCCACGGGACTCGGCGTCATCATGGGCGCCCACCGGCGCGCCGGACGCTGCGGCCGCCGCCTCGTGCTGCGCGGCGTACCGCCGCAGATGCAGCGCCTCCTCGTCGCCACCCGACTCCACCGCATCCTCGCCATCGAAGGCGGCATCGGGGTCGAATCCCTCCCTCGCGTATAAGCCGCGCGAGGGGGGCGGGAGCGCTCCCTCACCCACAATCCTCACGAGACTGTGACGTCTCGGACCGGGCGGTACCCCGCCCTCCACGGGGATACTGAAGAAGGTTTAGGGTTCGGTCGCCTGCCGATAGACGAACCCACACGGGGGGCACCGGACCAGAAGCGACAGCGCGGTGTGCTCAAGGCCGGAGGGGGCTTCGCACACGACGCATCTGGGGGGCTGAGACCATGGACCCGATGAACCGGGGACCTGAAGAGTACGGCCACGACGGTGACGACCGCGACGGCGCGGGGATCGGCCGCGACGGCACCCACGACGACGGCGCGACGCCTGCCGAGCACCAGACACCACAGGACGCGTCACCGGGCCCGCCCGGTCCGTCCGTCACGGCCGACTTCGGGCCGCCCGCCGTCGCCCGCACCGTACAAGTGGTGTCCGGCGACTTCCTGCTCACCGTGAACCCCGTCGACGGCAGCGAGATAGAGCCCTGCCCGCCGGGGGAACAGCCCGGGCACCCGCCCAAGCACTCCGCCGTCGAGCGCGCCGAACGCCGCCGCGCCGCCCAGCCGCCCGTACCGCCGGGCCCCGCCCTGCCCCGCCTGCCGCTGCTCGAACGGCAGGAGGAGCGCGAGCGCCTGGTGCGCCTGCTCGCCCGCGGCCGCTCCGTGCGCCTCACCGGCCCCGCCGGATCCGGCCGCACGGCGCTGCTCGCCGCCGTCGCCGAGGACTGCGCGGACCTCGCCCCCGACGGCGTGATCCGCCTCAGCGGCTACCACCGCACCGTAGGCGACCTCCTGTACGACCTCTTCGCCGCCGTCCACGACGCGCCCCGGCACCGCCCCGACCGGGCCCTGCTGCGCGAACTGCTCCGCGACATCGGCGCCGTCGTCGTCCTCGACGACCTGGAGTTCGGCGGCGCCGCCCTCGAAGAGCTCCTGGACGCGACACCCGAGTGCGCCTTCCTCGTCGCCGCGACGCCCGACATCGCCGCGCCCTCGCCCGAGTCCCACCTCGAAGAGGTCTTCCTCGGCGGCCTCGGCCGCGGCGGCGGCCTGGAACTCCTCGAGCGCGTCGTCGGCCGCGTCCTCACCGACGACGAGGCCAACTGGGCCGGTGACCTCTGGTTCGAGTCCGAGGGCCTGCCGCTGCGCTTCGTCCAGGCCGGAGCCCTGCTGCGCCAGCGCGACCGGCTCCTCGCCGACCCCGGCGCCTTCGACGAGTACGGCCCCGACCAGGACCCCGGCGGCTACGACGCGCCCTTCGACGCCGCCGGACACGACGTACCGCTGCCGTCCCTCGCCGACGGCGCCGCGCCCGCCGCGCTGCTCGCTTCCCGGCTCAGCGCGTCCGCGCGCGCCGCGCTGCGCCTCGCCGTCGCGCTCGGCGGCGAACTCCCGCACCCGGCCCACCTGCCCGCGCTCGTCGGCGACACCCACGCCGACGCCGCGCTCGCCGAGCTGGTCGACTGCGCCCTCGTCACCCCCGTCGGCGGTCACTACCGCCTCGCGGCCGGCGTGCGCACCCAGCTGGAGGGCGCCGGATACGCCGACGACGCCGCCGCGAACGCCCAGTCCGCCGCGCGGCACTACGCCTGGTGGTCCGGGCACCCCTCGGTGGCCCCCGAGCGGGTCGCCGCCGAGGCCGACGCGGTCCTCGCCGCGCTCGCCGCCCTGGTCAACGGCCCCGGCGCCGGGGCCGACAGCGGAACCGACAGCGGAATTGAGCCGTCCGCCGCGGTGCTCCTCGCCCGCACGGCCGCGCCCGCCTTCGCCGGCGGGCTGAACTGGGGCGCCTGGGAGCGGGCGCTGCGGTCCGGGCAGGAGGCCTCGCGCACCTCCGGCGAGGTCGCCGAAGAGGCCTACTTCCACCATGAGTTGGGCATCCTCGCGCTCTGCGCCGGACGCCTGGACCGGGCCCGCGCCGAGTTGGAGGCCTCCATCGGCCTGCGCGGCGCCCTCGCCGACAAGCGCGGCATGATCGCGGGCCGCAGAGCGCTCGCCCTGGTCGCCGACCGCTCCGGTGGGCTGCTGCCGGACGGCAGGTCGGCGGCGGGCGAGGAGGTGCCCGACGCCCGGTACGAGGAGTCGGCGTCGCCGCCCGGCGGCGTCCCCGCGGCGTTCGCGCTGCCCGCGCCGCCGCCTCCGGAGGCCGACACCGTCGTCACCCGGCAGGCCGTCCCCACCTCGGGTCCCGGCTCGGCCGCGGGTTCCGGAGCCGGTTCCGGAACGACGCGCCGCTCGATCGTGCGCGGCACCCGGCGCAACCTGGTCGCGGCCGGGGCGGGCGCGCTGCTCGTCGCGGTCCTCGGCACTGTGGTGACGCTCGGCGCCACCTCCGACAAGGACGAAGGGCAGCCCGACCGGGTGCGCACCGACCAGTCGGCCAGCGCGGACGACAACGGCGGCGGGCTCGGCGCGGACAAGCCGAGCGACGGCTCCTCGGAAGGGCCGGCCGACCCCGGCAAGGACGGGGTGCCCGGCACCTCCGACGACCCGAAGCCCGGCACGAGCGGCAATCCGTCGAAGAGCGACGGCCCGAAGGACCCGTCGGACAAGCCGAGCGGCAAGCCGACGAAGCCGTCGGACAAGCCCAGCGGCCAGCCGACGAAGCCGACGCACAAGCCCACGAAGCCGACGGACAAGCCGACCAAGCCCACGAAGCCGCCGACGAAGCCGCCCACGACTCCGCCGACGACCCCGCCCACCACTCCGCCGACCACGCCGCCGCCGACCACCCCGTCGACGCCGCCGTCCTCGCCGGAGACGTCCGACTCGGCGAGCGGCCCGTCGTCGTCGGAACCGGTCACGTCCGCCCCGGTGACGGGCGGCACGTCCGGGTCCGCCTCGTCGCCGGTGATCTGACGGAACGCCCGCGCACGCGAAAGGGCCGGACTCCCTCGGGAGTCCGGCCCTTTCGTAGGCGCACGCACGTCGCCCCGGCGGGGCGGGCGGTTCAGAACAGGCGCAGCTTGTCGTCCTCGATGCCGCGCAGCGCGTCGTAGTCGAGGACGGTGCAGCCGATGCCGCGGTCGGTGGCGAGCACGCGTGCCTGCGGCTTGATCTCCTGGGCGGCGAAGACGCCCTTGACCGGAGCCAGGTGCGGGTCGCGGTTCAACAGCTCCAGATAGCGGGTCAGTTGCTCGACGCCGTCGATCTCGCCGCGGCGCTTGATCTCGACGGCGACCGTCTGCCCGTCGGCGTCGCGGCAGAGGATGTCGACCGGGCCGATCGCCGTCATGTACTCGCGGCGGATCAGCGTATATCCCTCACCGAGTGTCTCGATCCGGTCGGCGAGCAACTCCTGAAGGTGTGCTTCCACGCCGTCCTTGATGAGGCCCGGGTCGACGCCCAGTTCGTGCGAGGAGTCATGGAGGACCTCCTCCATGGTGATGATGAGCTTCTCGCCCGCCTTGTTGACGACGGTCCACACACCGGCGTCGTCGCCCGAACCCTCCTTCAGGGTGCACGGCGGCGACATCCAGTTGAGGGGCTTGTAGGCCCGGTCGTCAGCGTGAATGGAGACGCTTCCGTCCGCCTTGACGAGGATCAGGCGGGGGGCCGACGGGAGGTGGGCGGTGAGCCGGCCCGCGTAGTCCACGGAGCAGCGGGCGATGACGAGACGCATGGTCGGCAACGCTACTCGACGCGAGGTGGTGCGGCGAATTCCGTGGGTCGCTCCTGACTCGGCAAGCCCCCCTGGACCGCACCACTTGTCCAGCGATGAACCCGTTCGATCCTGGCCGGTTATGCGCCCAATCTCCTGGTGGTCCACCCAGCCGTTGCCTACCGTATAAGCAGGAGGTCGTCGCACGTGCACGCTGCGTATGCGAGCTCCTTCCCTGTCCGTAGGCCCCTGCTCCCTGGGGGTGCGAGAGGAGAACCCATGTCGCTCGACGTCTCACCGGCACTGTTGGAACAGGCCGAGCGAGGCGAGGTCGACGAAGCAGCATTCGTCGACTGCGTCCGGACCTCCCTGCCTTACGCGTGGGAGATGGTCAGCTCCCTGGTGGCCCAGTTGAAGGTCGACGGCGGCGAGTTCGCCGACAACCAGACGCCGCCGCCGGACGAGCAGGCGCGTGGTCAGTTGCTCCGCGCGCTCGCGAGTGACGCGATTCGCGGCGCCCTGCAGCGCCACTTCGGGGTCCGTCTGGCGTTCCAGAACTGCCACCGTGTGGCGGTGTTCCCGCTGGACGGCTCCGCAGACGAGAGGCTGGCCAAGTTCACTTCGATTCGCGGCCAGTTGCTGAATCAGTCGCCCGAGCTTCGCGACTGCTGAGGGTAGTTGCTGCCGCTCCGTACGCGGGAGGTGTTTCAGTCCGGGGCGGCAGCATTCTTCTGGCGGGGGCGCCTTGTGTGGGGTGCCCCTTGGGGGGGCGGAGCCCCCCTTTTTTGTGCGGGTTGTGGGGGCTGGGCGCGCAGTTCCCCGCGCCCCTTACGGGGCGCTCCTCTTCGGGGCGCGCCCCTTGCGGGGCGCCCCCCTCGGGGGTGTTCCGGGTTTTGCTATGTCAGTTGTGGGAGTACTTCCGTGCCCAGGCGGCGTACGTTTTCCTCCGTGGTTGCCAGGTCGCCCGAGCCCTCCACGAGCAACGCGAAGCGCGTGATGCCGGTGCGCTCGGAGGTCGCCGCGAGGCGGTCCGCGCACACCTGCGGCGTCCCCACGGGGTGGATGCCGCACAGCAGTTCCGTGTACCCGAGGGGGTCGCGCATGGCGCGGACGCGGCCGTCGACCGTGACATGGGCGTCCAGACCGTACTTCAGCCAACCCGGCATCGCCTTGGTGAGCGTCTCGTTGGCCTCCACGCGCCGGTCCGCGATCTGGGCGACCCCGGCCGAGACGTGCGCGGCCCGCGCCACCTCCTCCGGCGTGCGCCCGGCGGCTCGCGCGTGCCTGCCCCACAACGCCACCATTTCGGCCTTCTCCTCGTCCCCCACGTGCATGCCGAGGAGCATCGGCAGGCCGCGGGCGGCGGCGAGCCGGACGCTGGACGGCGAGGTGCACGCGACGACGACCTCGGGGCCCGCCGACGGCCCGGCCCGGTCCGGCTCCGGCGGCGCGGGCAGGTCCGGGAACGGGGCCGACGGCCCGCAGAGGGACTCCGTCGGGCGTGGCACGACCGCGACGTCACGGAAGGCGAACCGGCCCCCTGGCCCCGCCACCCGGCCGGCCCCGCTGAGCCAGCTCAGCAGCAGGTCGAGGGATTCCGGGAACCCCTTCTCGTACGCCTCGATGCCCGAGCCGAAGACTTCCAGGTCCACCCAGGGGCCGCCGCGCCCCACGCCCAGCGAGAAGCGCCCGCCGGAGGTGAGGTGCAGCAGCGCGGCCTGCTCGCCGAGGGCCACGGGGTGGACGGTGGGCAGCACGCTGACGGCCGTGCCGACGCGGATGCGCCGGGTGCGCCCGAGCAGCAGGGCCGCGAGCGTGATCGCGGAAGGACAGGTGCCGTACGGCACGAAGTGGTGTTCGGCGAGCCAGGCCGATTCGAGGCCCGCTTCCTCGGCGACCTCGACGGACCGCACGGCCCGGTGCAGTGCTTCCCCGTGGCCCTGGCCCGGGAACTGGGCGGCCAGCACAAAACTTCCTAAACGCATCGAACTTCCTGCCTCCTCGGCACCGACGCAGGCACTCCCCTACCGGCAACAACGCGTGACAAGTGCCAAAGGCACGGCTTCGCGGGCAGATTGGCAGATTTTCTGTGCGGCGCAGGAGGGGATCCGTGGGGGTTGGTGGGGGACGTCTACCCCTCTGTACGGTGCGTAGGCTGGACATACGCCCGCCCGTTGCCGGCGGCCAGCCCAGCCAAGCCCTCGTCCCTTCGTGAGGTGTCCCGTGTCGCCGCGTCGCAACCGCCCCAAGGGCGCCGCAGATCCCAGCCAGGGCCAGGCCGCCGAGGGCACCGAGCCCTCCGGCCGTTACGGCGGCTTCCAGCGCGCCGAGAGCTGGCAGGGCGAGGAGTGGAGCGTGCGCCACGTCGCGGGCGCGAGCGCGGCCGGCAAGACCTACCGCTGCCCGGGCTGCGACCAGGAGATCCGCTCCGGGCTCGCGCACGTGGTCGCCTGGCCCGAGCACTCGGGCGTGGACGAGCGCAGGCACTGGCACACGGCGTGCTGGAACGCGAAGGACCGCCGCACCACGAAGGTGCAGCGGTCCCGTAACGCGCCGAGGTACTAGGGCGGTCCGACCGGGGGCCGGTCAGACGTCGCGCTTCTCCAGGAGGGCGAAGGCGCCGATCACGGCGGCGGCCGTGATGACGACGAGCAGCATCAGCTGCGACGTCCCCGTGCTGGTGTTGTCGAGGCCGTCGATCCGGAAGATCTTGGCGAGCGAGTTGATGGCGTTGTAGTCGGCCATCTTGTCGCCGAGCTTCCGGGTGCTGTCCCAGATGCCGAGGAAGCCCGGCAGGATCGCGGGGACGAGGACCACGCCGAGCATCGTCGTGATGGCTCCGGCGGAGTGGCGCAGCATGGAGCCGACGGCGAGCGCGAGCACGCCGAGCAGCGAGACGTACAGAGCGCCCTTGACGACCGTGCCGCCCCAGGCGATGTCGCCCGCCTCCGGGCCGCTGTGCGCGCCCGACGCCATCAGGCCCACGAGCAGGATCGAACCCGCGGACGCCACGAAGGCGATCATGAAGAAGATCAGGGCCTTCGCCGCGAGCACGCGGTGGCGCTGCGGCGACGCGGTGAACGTGGTGCGGATCATGCCGGTGCCGTACTCGGACGAGGTCACCAGGACGCCCAGGGTGATCAGGCAGATCTGGCCGAGCATCAGGCCGAAGAACGCCGGGACCGTGAACGGCACGTCGCGGTAGTCGTCGGCCTGCGTGTTCGCGACGGCGAGCAGGCCGATGCCGATGACGAGGATCAGGAAGATGCTCAGCGTCCACACCGTGGAGCGGACCGACTTGATCTTCGTCCACTCGGAGGCGAGGGCGTGACCGAGGTTGGTCTTCTTGATCGGGATCGGCGAGGTGTAGGCGTTGCTCATCGCCTGCTGCCAGGCCGACGGCGGGGCCGGGGCGGCGGGCGCGGGGGCGGCCGCCATGGCCGGGGCGCCGTGCGGCGCCGGGGCCCCGGCGTGCGCGTAGGCCTGCTGGGGCTGCTGCGCGGGGGGCTGGGGCTGCGGGGCCGGGGCGGCGTGGGCCGCGGCGTCCTGGGGCTGCGGGGGCTGCGCCTGCGGCTGCTGCGGAGTCGGAGGCGTGGTCATCGGGATTCCTCGTTGTCGGTGGCGCTCTTGGTCATGTCGGGCGCGGGGGCGGGAGCGGCGGCCGGGGGCTGGGGGGCTCCGGCGTACGGGTTCGCGTCGGCGGCGGGCGGTGCGCCCTGGGGCATCGCGAACGGCTGGCCGCCCTGCTGGGGCGGCGGCGGGGCGTACCAGCCGGGCTGGCCCTGGCCGGGCACCGGCAGCTGGGGCTGCTGCGGCTGCGCCATCGCGCCCGGCGGGAGCTGCTGCTGCAGGCCCGCGCGCTGGTCGACGGTGGAGCGGTAGTCCACGGCGCCCTGCGTCATGCGCATGTACGCCTCTTCGAGCGAGGCCTGGTGCGGCGAGAGCTCCCACAGGCGCACGTCCGCGCCGTGCGCGAGGTCGCTGATGCGGGGCAGCGGCAGGCCGGTGACGCGGAGCGCGCCGTCCTGCTCGGGCAGCACCTGGCCGCCGGCCTCGGTGAGCGCGGCGGTGAGCTTCTCGCGCTGCTGCGGGTCGGTGTCCGGGGTGCGCACCCGGGCGAAGTCGGCGGAGTTCGTCGAGATGAAGTCCCTGACGCTCATGTCGGCGAGCAGCTGGCCGCGGCCGATGACGATCAGGTGCTCGGCGGTCAGCGCCATCTCGCTCATGAGGTGCGAGGAGACGAAGACGGTACGTCCCTCCGCGGCGAGCGACTTCATCAGGTTGCGCACCCAGAGGATGCCCTCGGGGTCGAGGCCGTTGACCGGCTCGTCGAAGAGCAGCACCTGCGGGTCGCCGAGCAGCGCGGCGGCGATGCCGAGGCGCTGGCCCATGCCGAGCGAGAAGCCCTTGGAGCGCTTGCGCGCCACGTCCTGGAGGCCGACGACCCCGAGCACCTCGTCCACGCGCCGCGCGGGGATGCCCGAGAGCTGCGCGAGGCACAGCAGGTGGTTGCGGGCGTGCCGGCCGCCGTGCACCGCCTTGGCGTCGAGCAGGGCGCCGACCTGGCGGGGCGCGTTCGGCAGCTTGCGGTACGGGTAGCCGCCGATCGTCACCTGCCCCTGCGAGGGCGCGTCGAGCCCGAGGATCATGCGCATCGTCGTCGACTTGCCGGACCCGTTGGGGCCGAGGAAGCCGGTCACGGTGCCGGGCCGCACCTGGAAGGAAAGGTTGTACACGGCTGTCTTGGCGCCGTAGCGCTTCGTCAGGCCGACTGCCTCGATCATTCTCCGCACCCATCGAATGGTTCAGGACGTCGGGGCACACGCCCCCGTAAGGGTTAGGAGGATATCTGTGGGCTGACGGTTCCAGCCAAGAGCGAGTAAAACTCCGGTCAAGCCCGAGAGGTCAGGAGACCGTCCCACCGGCCAGGGAGCCGCCCAGCGGAGGCAGGTCGTCGTACCGGCGCAGCTCGGCGGACTCGTCGGTGTACGGCAGGAAGTCCGTCTGCGGGAGCACCCAGCCCTCCTCGCCGAAGATCCGCGTGCCCTGTGCGCGGACGGCGCGCTCCGCTGCGGCGCGGGCCGCCCAGCTCTCCGGGGTGGGCCCGAGCAGTTCCCGCAGGCGGGGGGAGGCCGCGAGCAGGGCCCGGAGCAGCGTCGCCTGGTCGCCGCCGCCCGGCCTCGGCAGGCCGCCGGTGGGGTCGGTGAGGACGCCGTGCGCGCTGAAGTAGATGTACGCGCCGCTCAGCCGCTCGCCCGACGCCAGCGTCATCGCGAACTGGTCGCCCGGGAGGACCGCTCGCCGGTAGTCCGGGAACTCGGTCTCGTCGACCGCCTTGAGCTGCGTCGAATCCAGCCAGGTCAGGACGAGCCCCGTTGCCGCCGCGCGCTCCACGTACGGGGTGGCCGCCACGTACCCGGCGGGGCTGATGTGCCCCGAGCAGCCCACGGCGATGCCCTCGACCCGCACCGGCGCCATCGGCACCGCCGCCGGGATGCCGAGCCGGGTGAGCTTGTGCGCGACCTGGCCGGGCGAGGCGTTCGAGCCGACCGCGATGACCGGGTGGCGGTCGCCCGCCGCCGCCTGCCCGAGCTCGGTGAGGACCTGGTCGAGCGGCTGCCCGCCGCGCTCCCTGACCTGCCACTCGCCGAGCCGGAGCGGGCGCACGTCGAGCTGGAGCAGTTCGTCGCCGGTGAGGAGGGAGGGGCCGGGGATCTGGCGTCCGGGGTAGGTGAGCGGTTGTCTCGCCGGCACGTCGTCCAAGCCGAGCGCTGAGAGGCTTCGGTCCTTTGTCGTCACGGTGACGCCTTTCGGGGTGGTCGCGCGATGCGGAGACGCAGCCTGCCACGCAGGGTCCGACCGCACCGAGGACTGCTCTCGCCCCCTGAGGCGCGGTTGGTCGGGACGTTCGCTGGGAAAGATGCCAGTCCATTCTAGGTTGTCTCTCCAACTGGCCCGAGAACGAGGGGACTTGAGGGTGGTGGTGCTTCGGTCGAGCGGACAGGGGCGGGGTCGGCATCCGCGGTACCGCACATCCGTTCGCTGGTGGATCGCCGGTCACGCCGTCCACTCGCTGCTCCTGATGGCCCTGGCCGCGCTCGGGGTCCTCTCCGCCGTCATCGCGGCGCTGTGGACACTCGCCGAACCGTCCGAGCGGTCCCTCGCGGACCGCTTCGGCGACCTGGAGCGGTTCTTCGATCTCAGCCTCACGGTCCTGCGGGCCTGCGTCGGCACCGACAACCTCGAACCGCGGCCGGACAGCACGGCGCAACAACTGCTCGCGACCGTCGCCTCGATCACCGGCGCGCTCGCCCCCGCGGTCCTGCTCGGCATCGTGCTGATCAAGATGTTCGCGCTGCGGCCCTTCGTCTGGAGGCGACGCGCGAGCATCTCCCAGGCCCGGACCGCGGACTTCCCCGACTACGCGCTGCGCTGCGCGGGCAGCCGGGACGCGATCATCGCCATCCGCTTCTACAACCGCTTCGACAACCTGTCCGTCGTCGACCTGAGGGCCCGGGCCCACCTGCGCTACCTGGAGCCCTCGCCGCACGACGGCAGCCTCGTCATCTACAAGAAGTGGCTGAAGGTCCTGGACGAGAAGGGCGAGCCGGCCGACGAGCGCTACTGGCTCGCCGTGGAGCGCGGCGCGCCCTTCACCGTGTGGATACCGATCGAGGCCCCGGTGCCCCGGCTGCCGTTCCAGGAGATCCAGGGCAAGGACCTGTCACGGTCGAGCGGGGTCAAGCTCCTCGTCCGGCTGAGCGCGCGGACGGTGCGCCTGGGCACGGAGGTGGCGGACGAGCGCTGGTTCGACCTGGAGGCCGGGGACTTCGAGCTGGGGCGCTTCGTACCCCTTGAGCCGGACCTGGCCAAGGACGTGTGGCGGTGGGGCGGCTGGTCGAGGTTCGACGACCTGCTGCCGCCGGGGGACGGGCGGGGGAGCGGCTGAGGCGGGCGTCAGGCGTCGCGCTTCTTCAGCAGGACGTAGCCGCCGACGAGGGCCAGGGCCGTCCACGCCACCATGATGCCGAGACCGCCCCAGGGGCCGTACGGGGTGTCGTCGTCGAAGGGCGACTTGACCTGCATGATCTTGCTTCCGGCCTGGTCGGGGAGGAAGCGGCCGATCTTCTTCGTCGCCGACACGTTGCCGAGGATGCTGGAGATCAGGAAGAAGAACGGCATCAGGATGCCGAGGGACAGCATCGGGCTGCGCAGCATCGCGGCGACGCCCATCGAGAACATCGCGATCAGCGTCATGTAGAGCCCGCCGCCGATGACCGCCCGCAGCACGCCCGGGTCGCCGAGGTGCGCCTTGTACTCGCCGAGCATCGCCTGGCCGAGGAAGAACGCGACGAAGCTGGTGGCGATGCCGACCGCGAACGCGAGCAGCGCGGCGACCGCGACCTTGCCGAACAGGAACGTGCCGCGCTGCGGGACCGCCGCGAGCGAGGTGCGGATCATGCCGGTGTTGTACTCGTTGGAGACCACGAGGACACCGAAGACGATCATCGCGAGCTGGCCGAGCGACATCCCGGCGAAGCTGATGTACGTCGGGTCGAAGGTGATCTTGTCCTCGCGGCTGAGGTCGTCGTAGTCGTTCTTGGACAGGATGCTGATCAGCATGCCGAGGGCGACCGTGACGACGGCGGCGAGGCCGAGCGTCCAGACGGTCGAGGCCACCGAGCGGATCTTGGTCCACTCCGACCTGAGTACCTGCGTCGCGGCCATGGCTCAGTTCCCCTTCCCCGGCTGCTGCCAGCCCGCGCCCCAGCCCTGCCCCGGGGGAGTCCCGCCGGGCGACGCCCCGCCCGGCGGCGGCGCCGAGCCGGGGTCGGAGGCGGTGGGTGGCTGGTGGTCCGCGTGTGCGTGGTACTCCACCGACTCGGCCGTGAGCTGCATGAACGCTTCCTCCAACGAGGCCTGCTGCGGGCTGAGTTCATGCAGGACGAGCTGGTGCTGCGCGGCCAGCTCGCCGAGCTGCTCGGAGCCCGCGCCGTCCACTTCGAGGGTGCCGTTGCCCGCCTCGACCGCGGTGATGCCCGCCTCGTGCAGCACGTCGAGCAGCCGCTCGCGCTGCGGGGAGCGCAGCCGGACGTAGGAGCGGGAGTTCTGCCGGATGAAGTCCGACATGGAGGTGTCGGCGAGCAGCCTGCCCTGGCCGATGACGACGAGGTGCTCGGCGGTGAGCGCCATCTCGCTCATGAGGTGCGAGGAGACGAAGACCGTACGCCCTTGGGCGGCGAGGGACTTCATCAGATTGCGGATCCAGTGGATGCCCTCGGGGTCGAGCCCGTTCACCGGCTCGTCGAACATCAGGATCTCGGGGTCGCCGAGCAGCGCGCCCGCGATGCCGAGGCGCTGGCCCATGCCGAGCGAGAAGCCCTTGGCCTTCTTCCTGGCGACCGCGGTCAGGCCGACGGTGTCCAGGACCTCGTGGACCCGGGCCCGCGGGATGCCGTTGGACTGCGCGAGGCACAGCAGGTGGTTGAAGGCGCTGCGGCCGCCGTGCATGGCCTTGGCGTCGAGGAGCGCGCCGATGTACTTCAGCGGGTCCTTCAGCTGGGCGTAGTGCTTGCCGTCGATGCGCACGTCGCCCGCGGTCGGGTTGTCGAGCCCCAGCATCATCCGCATCGTCGTCGACTTGCCCGCGCCGTTCGGCCCGAGGAAGCCCGTGACGGTGCCCGGGTGGACGGTGAAGGTGAGGTTGTTGACGGCGACCTTCTCGCCGTACCGCTTGGTCAGCCCCTCGAGCTCGATCATGCGCACACGCTAAGACGGGACGGAGCCCCCTGCCACTCGGCGTGGCAGGGGGCTCCGTCGTCGTTCACCCCGTGATGGCGCTCTCCGCGTCAGCGGCTCTGCTGGGCAGGGACCCCCCGAGAGATCGGCTCGTCCTCCGCGGGCGTGCCCGCGGCGGCGACAGCCGCGCCGGTGAGCGTCGCGAGCATCTCGCGGACGTTCGTCAGCTGGGCGTTGATGGAGTCGCGGCGGTTGGTGAGGGCCGCCAGCTCCCGCTCCGACTCGCTGCGGATCCGGTCCGCCTTGGCGTTCGCGTCCGCGACGATGTCCTCGGCCTGGCGCTGCGCCGTCTCGACGGTCTGGCGGGCGCGGCGCTCGGCGTCCGTGCGCAGCTTCTCCGCCTCCAGGCGCAGCTGCTCCGCGCGGTGCTCGATCTCCGCGAGGCGCTTCTCGGCCTTGGCCTGACGCGACGCCAGGTCACGCTCGGACTGCTCCCGCCGCTTGGCGAGGTTCGTCTCGAAGTCGGCCGCGGCCTGGGCGGCCTTGGCGCGGGTCTCCTCGAAGAGGGCGTCCGCCTCCTCGCGCTTGGACTGCGCGTCCTTCTGCGCCTCGGCGCGCAGCGCGCTCGCCTCGCCCTTGGCCTTCTCGACGATGCGGACGCCCTCGTCCTCGGCCTTGGACTTGCGCTCGGCGGCGAACGACTCGGCGTCGTTGCGCACCTGCTGGGCCGCGGACTCGGCGAGCTCACGGTGCTGCTCGGCGGCGCGCCGCGCCTCCTCGCGCAGGTCCTTCGCCTCCTCCTCGGCGAGGCGGAGGATCTTCTCGACGCGGGCACCGAGACCGGCGTACGACGGCTCGGCGTCGGCCACCTGAGCCTGGGCGTTCTGCGTCTCGAGGTGGAGTTCCTCGATGCGCTTTTCCAGAGCAGTGATACGGGTGAGAGCGGAGTCTCGGTCGGAGACGAGCTTGGAGATACGTTCGTCCACCTGAGCGCGGTCGTACCCACGCCGCACAAGCTCGAAGCCGTAGGGGGAAGTGTCGCTCATGGGGTTCCTGTCGAATGAGACCGGGTGAGGTGATAGAGGGAATCCTAGGGGGCGTTGCGGCGTGTCATCGAGCGTATGCCCGTTTGATCTGGAGAATGACACCCCTTTTGAGTGGCTAACCGGCAGACTGCTTGCCAGCGACAGTGCCGAAGGTCCTTGCCGAGCACGGAACAGGCTCCGTGGCTAGCCTTCTGACTGCTTGCCACCCGAACGAGTCCCACCCGCCGCGGCCCCCGCCTTGACGCCACCGTCCTTGCCCCCGGTCTGCGGGGCCTCAAAGGATTCCAACGCCTCGAGCACGTCCTGGACACGGGAAATCTCCGCATTGATGTCCGCACGGCGCCGCACGAGGACCTCGAGCTCCCGCTTGCCCTCGTCGACCATCCGCTCCGCCTCGGTCCGCGCCTCGTCGCGGATCCGCTCGGCCTCGCGCACCAGCTCGGCCTTCTTCGTCCCGGCCTCCTTGAGCAGGCCCTCGGCCTTCTTCACGGCGGCGATGCGCACCGAGCTGGCCTCCGAATTGGCGTCCGCGACCAGCTCCTTGGCCTTCGCCTCGGCCTCCGCCAGCTGCTCCTCGGCGGCCTTGACCAGCGCGTCGCAGCGCTCGCCCGCGGTCTTCATCGCCTCCGCCGACTCGCGCCGGGCGCGCTCGTGCAGCTCCTCGATCTCCGTCGTGATGCGGTCGCGGTGCTCCTCGGAGCGCTCCCTTATCGCGGTCGCGTCCCGGCGGGCCCCCACGAGCAGCTCGTCGGCGTCCGTACGCGCCTTCTCCACCAGCGAGTTGCCCTCGACGGTGGCCTCACCGACCAGACGCTCGGCCTCCTTGCGGGCCGCACCGACCATCGTGTCGGCCTGCGCCTCCGCTTCCGTCGCCGACTTGAGCGCCTTCTCCTGGGCGTCCGTCGTCAGCTTCTCCGCCTCGGCCGCGGCCTCCGTGATGAGCTTGTCGACCTGCTCCGCGGCCTCCGTACGCCGCTTGTTGGCCTCCTTGCGCGCCTCGTCGAGGGTGCGCTCGGCCTCCTCGCGCGCCTGCGCCGTGACCCGCTCGGCCTCGGCGTCGGCCTCCTCCTTGACGCGCGCGGAGTCACTGCGGATCCGCTCGGCCTGCTGCTGTGCCGAGCCCACGTTCTCCGCGGCCTCCGCGCGCAGCCGCTCGGCGTCGCCCGAGGCGTCCGAGATCAGCTGCTCCGCCTTCGCCACGGACTCGGCCCGCACCCGCTCGGCCTCGGTGGCTGTGTCGGCCTTCAGACGGTCGGTCTCGGCGATCGTCTCCGCGGTGAGGCGCTCGGCCTCGCTGCGGGCCTCACCGATCAGGGTGTCGGCCTGGCCCGCCGCGTCGTTGCGGATGCGGTTGGCGTCGTCGCGGGCGTCGGCACGCGTACGCGCGGCGTCCTGCTCGGCCGTCGCGATCGTGTCCGAGGCCTCCGTGCGCACCCGCTGGGCGTGCTCGGACGCGTCCGCGCGCAACTGCTCGGACTCCGCGATCGCGTCCGCGACCGTGCGCTCGGCGAGCGCCTTGGCGGCCTCCGCCTCCCGCGTCGCCTCCGTACGCGTACGACTGGCGTCCTCGCCGGCCCGCTCCCGTTCGGCGTACGCGTCGGCGCGGACGCGGTCCGCCTCCTCCTGCGCCTCGCTGCGGGTGCGCTCCGCGGCGTGCTCGGCCGCGGAGCGCAGCCCCGCGATCTCCTCCTGGGCCTGCTCCTGCAGCCCCGACACCGAGTCCCGGACCGACTGGGCCTTCTGCTCGGCCGCCGACACCAGCTCCGTGGCCCGCGCCTCGGCCTCCTCGACCAGGCGGACCGCCTCGGCCTGGGCCTCCTCCACGCGGTTGCGCGCCGACGCGAGGAGCTCCTCGCTCCGCTCGCGCGCCCGCTCCCGCTCCTGGTCGGCCTCCGTGCGCGCCGCGCCCAGGGTCTCCTCGGCCTCGCGGCGGCGCCGGACCGCCTCGTCCTGCGCGGCCGAGAGGGCCTCGGCCGCCTCGGCGGCGACCCGCTCGGCGGCCGCGGCGGCCTCCGCGCGCACCCGGTCCGCGGACTCCTGCGCCTCGGTCTTCAGCCGCTCCGCCTCGGCGGCCGCGTCCGAGCGCAGCCGCACCGCGACCGACTCGCCCTCGGCGCGCGCCTGCGAGGCGTCCGCCGCGGCCTCCGTGCGCAGCCGCTCGGCCTCCGTCTCCGCCTGCGACTGCAGCGCCCGGATCCGCTCGGCGGCCTCCGTGCGCAGCCGCTCCGTCTCCTCGGCGGCCTCGCGGCGGATCCGCTCCGACTCGGCGCGGGCGTCGCTCAGCGACTGCTCGGCCGCGGCCAGGCGCTCCTCGGCCTCCGTGTGCAGCCGGGCCAGCTCGGCCTCGGCCTCGGTCTTGCGGGCCGCGACCGCGCGCTCGGTGTCCGCGCGCAGCGTCTCGGCCGCGGTCTGCGCCTCCGACTTGACCGTCTCGGCCTGCTCGGCGGCCTCCGTGCGGTGCCGCTCGGCCTCCGCGCGGGTGCGCTCCAGGGTCTCCTCGGCCTGCTTGCGCAGGGACGTGGCCCGCTCGATGGCCTCCGTGCGGACGCGCTCGGCCTCGGTGGTCGCGGCCTGCCGGGCCTCCTCGGCGTCGGCCTTGGCCTTGCCGAGCAGCTCCTCGGCGGAGCGCGCCGCCTCCTCGATCTGCTGGACGGCCTCGCGCCGGGCCTCGCCGCGGATCTTCTCGCCCTCGGCGACCGCGTCCGCCCGCAGCTGTTCGGCCTCGCCGCGCAGCCGCCGCGCCTCCTCCTGGAGCTCGACGGTCTTGGCGCGGTACTCCTTGGTGTCGTCCTTCGCCGCGCCCTTGAGCTGCTCGGCGATGTCGTGCGCCTCGCCGCGCAGCCGGTCGGCCTCGGCCTCCGCCTCGGCGCGGACCCGCTCGGCCTCCTCGGCGGCGGCGCGCGTGGTCGCCTTCGCCTCCTCGGACGCCTTGTCCAGGACCTCCTCGGCGGTCCGCGCGGCCTTCGCGATCTCCGACGCCGTCTCCTCGGCGGTGATCGAACGGGCCTTCTCGGCGGCGTCCGCGATCAGCTTCTCGGCCTCGGCGCGGGCGTCCTGGACCTTCTGCTCGGCGGCCTCCTTGGCGGCCTCGGCCTCCTTGGTGGCCTCGCCGACGAGCCGGGCCACCTGCTCCTTGGCCGTACGCGTGCGCTGCTCGCCCGCGGCCTCGGCGGTCGCCAGCTGCTTGGCCGCCGCCTCCTTGGCCTCGGCGACGACCTTGTCGGCCTCCGTGCGCGCCTCGCGCAGCGCCGTCTCGGCCTCCGCCATGCGCTGCTCGGCGTTCCGGCTCAGCTCGGCGGACTGGCGGCGGGCCTGGTCGGACTCGGTGGCGGTGGACGAGCGCAGCGCCTCGGCGTGCTCGGTGGCCTCCTGGGCCTGGGTGGAGGCGGCGTTCAGGAGGCGCTCGGCGTCGGTGCGGGCCCGGCGCAGGATCGCCTCGGCCTCCGCGCGGGCGCTCTCGGCGTCGGAGGTGAGCCGCTGGCGGGCCTGTTCGGCGACGCGCTCGGCCTCGGCGCGGGCGGCGGCGAGGGCCTGGTCGGCCTCGGCGCGGGACTCGTCGAGGAGGCGGCGGGCCTGCTGTTCCGTGCGGGCGCGCAGTTGCTCCGCCCACGCCACGTTCTCGTTGACGTGCGACTCGACGGTCTGGCGGCGCTCGTTCAGCTCCTGGTCGAGCTGCTGGCGCCGGGACACGGCCTCCGAGTGCAGCTCCGACTGCAGCCGGGCCTGCTGCTCGGCGTGCTCCTGGAGGATGCGCTGCGTCTGGGCACGGGCGTCGCGCAGCTCGCGCTCGGCGTCGGCGCGCAGCTGCTCGGCCTGGACCTGCGCGTTCCGCAGCAACTGCTCGGCCTGATAGCCGATGTCGGCGCTGTCGTAGGCAGGCCGGGACGCGAGGTTGCGGCGCGCCTCGTGCAGCTTGGCGCGCAACACCTCGACCTGGTAGCCGAGGTCCTCGGCGTGCTGGACGGCCTTCTCCCGCTCGGTCTTCAGCCGCTCCATCTCGGCTTCGAACCGTGAGAGATGGTCGGCCTCAGCCGGTCGTCGGCTGTCCTGGCTCTCGTAGCCCCGCACTGCGCGGTCCCATCCTTCCCCAAGCTCTCGGCTTCGCTCGAGCAGGGGAGACCCCGATCCTGGTCTCATGTCCCTGACGCACGAGCCCCGTCCGTCCGCAGAACGGGGCCCCCGGAGAATGGTGTCAGATCAACAGTGGAGCTCGGGCTGCTGCCCTGATGCTCGTCCCCCGAAACCCGGACCCCGGCAAGCGACCGCCCTAGGTTTCGGACGGCCGCCCCCAACCCTACCGGCCCGGATATGTGGGGGTCAGTGCTCCGGCTGTTCAGCGGGTGCGGAAGTCACGAGTTCGGTGAGCACTCCGTGGCAGTCCTTGGGGTGCAGGAAGGTGATCCGGGACCCCATGGAGCCGATCCGCGGCTGGTCGTAGAGCACCCGAACGCCCTTGTCCCTGATGGCGGCGGCGTCGCCGTCGACGTCGGCCGTGCCGAAGGCGATGTGGTGCACACCCTCGCCGTTCTTGGCCAGCCACTTGCCGACGGCGGAGTCCTCGCGCGTGGGTTCGAGGAGCTGGAGGTAGGAGGCGCCACCGTCCGAGGTCTCGTTGATCTTCAGCATGGCCTCACGCACGCCCTGCTCTTCGTTGACCTCGGTGTGGAACACCTCGAAACCGTACGTAGCACGATAGAACTCGACGGTCTCGTCGAGGTTCCGGCAGGCGATCCCGATGTGGTCGATTCGCGTCAGCATGCCTCAAGTGCAGCGCCCCCGACCGTGATTACGCAACGTGCGCGCGATCACACCGGCTGCCCGGTGACGTGCGCCGTACCGCTCAGTACATTCGAGTAAACCCTCGTTCACTCTCCTCAGCTCCCCAGCTGGAAGGGGCCGTGCCACATGTCTGGAACGACCGGAACCACCTCAGTGATCGTCGCGGGCGCGCGCACGCCCATGGGGCGTCTGCTCGGCTCGCTCAAGTCCTTCTCCGGTGCGGACCTCGGCGGCTTCGCGATCAAGGCGGCGCTCGACCGGGCGGGCATCGGCGGCGACCAGGTGCAGTACGTGATCATGGGGCAGGTGCTGCAGGCCGGGGCGGGGCAGATCCCGGCGCGCCAGGCCGCCGTCAAGGCGGGCATCCCCATGAACGTCCCCGCGCTCACGGTCAACAAGGTGTGCCTCTCCGGCCTCGACGCCATCGCCCTCGCCGACCAGCTGATCCGCGCCGGTGAGTTCGACATCGTGGTCGCGGGCGGCCAGGAGTCGATGACCAACGCCCCGCACCTGCTGCCGGGGTCCCGCGAGGGCTACAAGTACGGCGCGATCGAGATGCTCGACGCGATGGCCCACGACGGCCTCACCGACCCCTTCGAGAACATCGCCATGGGCGAGTCCACGGAGAAGCACAACACCCGCCTCGGCATCGCCCGCCCCGAGCAGGACGAGATCGGCGCCCTCTCCCACCAGCGCGCCGCCGCCGCCCAGAAGAACGGCCTCTTCGACGCCGAGATCACCCCCGTCGAGGTCCCGCAGCGCAAGGGCGACCCGGTCCTCTTCTCCCGCGACGAGGGCATCCGTGCCGAGACCACCGCCGAGTCGCTCGGCAAGCTGCGCCCCGCCTTCGCCAAGGACGGCACCATCACCGCGGGCACCGCCTCGCAGATCTCCGACGGGGCCGCCGCCGTCGTCGTGATGAGCAAGGCCAAGGCCCAGGAGCTCGGCCTCGCCTGGATCGCGGAGATCGGCGCGCACGGCAATGTCGCGGGCCCCGACAACTCCCTCCAGTCGCAGCCGTCCAACGCCATCCAGCACGCCCTGAAGAAGGAAGGCCTGACCGTCGGCGACCTCGACCTCATCGAGATCAACGAGGCCTTCGCCGCCGTCGCGGTGCAGTCAATGAAGGACCTCGGGGTGTCCACGGAAAAGGTGAACGTCAACGGCGGGGCCATTGCCCTCGGTCACCCGATCGGGATGTCCGGCGCCCGCCTCGTGCTGCACCTGGCCCTGGAACTGAAGCGGCGCGGCGGCGGTGTCGGCGCGGCGGCGCTGTGCGGCGGCGGTGGCCAGGGTGACGCGCTCATCCTGAAGGTGGCGAAGGGCTGAGGCCGCCGGGCGGGCCGGGCCGTCCCCGCCTCGCCCTCTCCCGCCGCTGACGCTTGACTCGTCCACGGACGCTTGACCCGTCACGGACGCTCGACTCGTCCACGTACGTACGGAACGGAGCCGCAATGCAGGACGTCCCCTCCCTCGTCGCGCAGGCCCGCGAGGGCCGGCCGCGGGCCGTGGCCCGGCTCATCTCGCTGGTCGAGGGGGCGTCGCCGCAGTTGCGCGAGGTGATGGCGGCGCTGGCTCCGCTGGCCGGGCACGCGTACGTGGTCGGGCTCACCGGATCGCCCGGCGTCGGCAAGTCGACGTCCACGTCGGCGCTGGTCAGCGCGTATCGGCGGGCCGGGAAGCGGGTCGGGGTGCTCGCCGTCGACCCGTCCTCGCCGTTCTCCGGCGGCGCGCTGCTCGGCGACCGCGTCCGGATGTCGGAGCACGCGTCCGACCCCGGCGTCTACATCCGCTCCATGGCCACCCGCGGCCACCTCGGCGGGCTGGCCTGGGCCGCCCCCCAGGCCATCCGCGTGCTCGACGCGGCCGGCTGCGACGTGATCCTGGTGGAGACGGTCGGCGTCGGCCAGTCCGAGGTGGAGATCGCCGCGCAGGCCGACACGTCGGTGGTCCTTCTCGCGCCCGGCATGGGCGACGGGATCCAGGCGGCGAAGGCCGGGATCCTGGAGATCGGCGATGTGTACGTCGTCAACAAGGCCGACCGCGACGGCGCGGACGCGACCGCGCGCGAGCTGAACCACATGCTCGGCCTCGGGGAGTCCCGCTCCCCCGGGGACTGGCGGCCCCCCATCGTCAAGACGGTCGCCGCCCGGGGCGAGGGCACCGACGAGCTGGTCGAGGCCCTGGAGAAGCACCGGGCGTGGATGGAGGAGCGGGGCGTCCTCGCCTCGCGCCGGGCCACCCGCGCGGCGGGCGAGGTCGAGGCCATCGCCGTCACCGCCCTGCGGGAGCGGATCGCCGACCTCCACGGCGATGTACGCCTCGGGGCGCTGGCCGAGCGGATCGTGGCGGGGGAGCTGGACCCTTATGCGGCGGCGGATTCCCTGGTGGAGGGGTTGACGTCGGCTTAGGCGGACCGCGGGGCGGGGTCCGGCTCGCTTCTGCCGGGGCCTGCTTCCGCCGGAGGGCTCGCCGCGCACTTCCGTGACGGCCCCCGATCGTGCGCGACGGCCCCCGATCATGGACAGGGGAAGCCCCCGCCACCGGGGGGCAGTGGCGGGGGCTGGCTCATGGGTGGGGGTGCGGCTCGGACGGGGAGCGGTCAGTCGTCGTAGCGGTCGGCGGTGACCTTGCCGGTCTTGAGGTCCACGTTCCAGTGGGACTCGGTGCCGTTGGCCGACGTGGTCTCGACGTCCCAGACGTTCACACGGGCACCGTCGTCGTCGACGTCCACGGAGGTCACCTTGCCCTTGTCGGCGGCGGCCTTCGCGGCCTCGCCCGCGGTGACCGAGGCGCCCTTGACGGCGGCCGCGATCCGCGCGTCCTCCGCGGCGTCGTCCCCGTCGTCGTCCCGCTCGACGTGCGAGCCGAGGACCTTGCCCGTACCCGGGTCGACCTGGACGCTGTGCCAGGTCCGGCCGTCCTTGCCGAGGACGTCGACGTCCCAGATCAGGCCGCCGTTCTCGTCGTCGAGGTCGACGGAGACCGCGGTGCCGGGCTTCGCCTTCAGCGCGGCGGCGACGGCCTCGGCGGCGTCGACCTTCGCGCCCTTCGCCTCGGCGGCGTTCTCGGCCTTGTCGCCCTGGGCCTCGCGGGCGTCCTCCAGGGCGTCGTCCCGGTCGTCCCTGGCGTCGTCACGAGCGTCGTCGCGGTCGTCGTCCAGGTCGTCCCGGCGGTCCCGGGCGTCGTCCGCGCTGTCGTCGGCGTCGTCCCGGTCGTCGTTCACCCGGCTGTCGTCGTGCTTCAGCTGCACGCTGGACTTGCCCGCGGCCGACGACTCGTCGTCGCCGCCCAGCGCGAAGGCCGTCGCGGTGCCGCCCCCGACGAGCGTGGCGGCGACGACGGTGGCGATGACGATGTTGCGCTTCATGAGGGTTCCTCCCGAGTGGTTGGCCCCGCTGCGGGGCCGTCCGTTCCGACGAGAACCAAGTTGCCCGAACGTTCCTGAAGCCCTCCTGAAGGAGCCTGAAGAACTCTTCAGGTTGGCTCAGGCATCCTGAACGCATGCGCCTGTTGATCGTGGAAGACGAGAAGCGACTGGCCCTCTCCCTGGCCAAGGGCCTGACGGCCGAGGGCTACGCCGTGGACGTCGTCCACGACGGCGTGGACGGCCTGCACCGCGCCACGGAGGGCTCGTACGACCTGCTGATCCTGGACATCATGCTCCCGGGCATGAACGGCTACCGCGTCTGCTCGACCCTGCGCGCCGCGGGCCACGACGTACCGATCCTGATGCTCACCGCGAAGGACGGCGAGTACGACGAGGCCGAGGGCCTGGACACCGGCGCCGACGACTACCTGACCAAGCCGTTCTCGTACGTCGTCCTCGTCGCCCGCGTGAAGGCCCTGCTGCGCCGCCGCGCCGCGTCCCCCTCGCCCGTACATGTCCTGGGCGACCTGCGGATCGACACCGCCGCGCGGCGCGTGGTGCGCGGCGCGGGCGAGGGCGAACCCGGCACGGAGATCACCCTCACCGCGAAGGAGTTCGCCGTCCTGGAGCAGCTCCTGGTCAAGGCAGGCCAGGTGGTGTCCAAGGCCGACATCCTCGATCACGTCTGGGACTTCGCGTACGAGGGCGACCCCAACATCGTCGAGGTGTACGTGAGCGCGTTGCGTCGCAAGCTCGGCGCCCCGCTGATCAAGACCGTCCGCGGCGCCGGGTACCGACTGGAGGCCCCCCGATGAGGAGGCTGTTCGGCTCCGTACGCGCCCGCGCGACCGTGGGCGCGACCCTCGTCGTGGCGCTCGCCCTGGTCGCCGCGGGCGCCGCCGTGATCCTGTCGCTGCGCGCGAGCCTGATCGACCAGGCCGACGCGCAGGCCGAGTCGGCGGCCCGCAAGGTGGCGGTGCAGCTCGCGGTGGGCACCGCCGACGAGAAGCTGGACCTGCCCGACGGCGAGGACAACCCCGTCCAGGTCGTCGACGAGAAGGGCAGGCTGGTCGCGGCCGACGACGAGCTGGAGCGGATCACGGGTACGGGAGTCAGTGCCGTACGACCCGATCCCGCCGCCCGGACCCCGAAGCCCGGTGCCTCGAAGTCCCCGCAGCCGTCCAAGTCGCAGACGCCGAAGCCCACGCCGACGGAGACCGACTCCGACGACGACGGGGATGACGCGGACGACTCCGACAGCGAGAGCGAAGCCGCCGAGGACCGCCGGGAGGCTGCTGAGGACGCCGCCGAAGACGCCGCCGAGGACTCCGGCGACGACGACGGCGACCCGCTCAAGCCCGGTGACATCTCCGGCAAGACCCGCGTCAGCGAGGGCTCGGCCACCGTCGACGGCGAGACCCAGGACTACCGCTTCGCCACCGTGCGCGTGAACACCGACACGAGAGGTGAGCTCACCGTCCACGCCGGCGCCCCCCTGACCGCCGAACAGAACGCCGTGAACACCGCCTTGACCGCGATGCTGATCGGCTTCCCGGTGCTGCTCGCCGTGATCGCGGGCGTGACCTGGCTGGTCACGCGCCGCGCGCTCAGGCCCGTGGACGCGATCCGCGCCGAGATGGCAGCGATCACCGCGTCCGAGGACCTGGCGCGCCGGGTGCCCGAGCCGGACACGCACGACGAGATCGCGCGTCTGGCCCGGACCACGAACGAGACCCTGGCGGCCCTCCAGACCTCGGTGGAGCGCCAGCGCCGCTTCGTCGCCGACGCCTCCCACGAGCTGCGCAGCCCCATCGCCTCCCTGCGCACCCAACTGGAGGTGGGCGCCGCCCACCCGGACCTCCTGGACGTGCCCGGTGCCGTCGAGGACACCGTGCGCCTCCAGGAGCTGGCCGCCGACCTGCTGCTGCTCGCCCGCCTCGACGCCGGTGAGAAGCCGGGTCAGGGCCGGGTGGATCTGGCGGCCCTGACCCGTGAGGAGCTGTCGCAGCGCACGGGGGACCGGGTGGCCGTGACGACGGAACTCAAGAGTGTCGAAGTGGCCGGTTCCCGCGGTCAGTTGGCGCGGGTGCTCGGCAACCTCGTGACCAATGCGCAGCGCCACACCGGGTCCCGGGTCACGGTCACCACCCGGGCCGACGGGGCCTGGGCCGTGCTTGAGGTGGCGGACGACGGCGACGGAGTGCCGCCGCAGGAGCGGGAACGGATCTTTGAGCGGTTCGTACGGCTCGACGACGCGCGCAGCCGTGATGAGGGAGGCGCGGGTCTCGGTCTCGCCATCGCCCGCGATGTGGCCGCGCGCCATGGCGGAACGCTCACGGTCGACGGCGCCCCGGGTGGGGGAGCGGTCTTCGTGCTGCGTCTGCCTGTCGCTGAGCCTCGCGGTACGTGAGCGCCCCGAAGGGGCGCGGGGAACTGCGCGACCAGCCACTGGCGGCCCGCAGTGTGACAGTGCGCCTCCAGGGGAGCGCTGAAGCGGCGGGGTTCGCCCGCCCTGCCCCGCTACGGCACAGCGACAGCGTTATGGCTTGCCGCGCAGTCCGCGCAGGTGTTCCGCGATCGGCGTGAGCGCCTTGTGGAGGTCGCCGAGCGCCTCGGGTGAGATCAGGTCGACGAAGTGCTGCCGCACGGAGGCGACATGGTGCGGTGCGACGCGCTTCATGGTGTCCATGCCCTCGTCGGTGAGCACGGTGAACAGGCCGCGTCGGTCGGACTCGCAGTTCTCCCGGCGGACCAGGCCCGCGTTCTCCATGCGGGTGATCTGGTGGGAGAGCCGGCTCTTGGACTGCAGGGTGGCGGCCGCGAGGTCGCTCATACGCATCCTGTGGTCTTCGGACTCGGAGAGATGTACGAGGATGTCGTAGTCGTTCATGGTGAGGTTGAACGGCTGGAGATCCTTCTCCAGCTGGTACGTCAGCATCCTGTTGACCTCCACGTGGGTGCGCCAGGCGCACTGTTCCTCGTCGGTCAGCCACTGCGGGGCCGTCTCGGTCTCCATGGAATCGATTCTACCTAAGAAGTTGAATGGTGAACGAGTGTCGGGGTGTGACACGCCTCGCACCCCTCGGATTTCGAGGGGTACAGGCGTTCGCCGTCACACTCCGCAGACTACCGCTCACAGGCCGAAGCGACGCTGGAGGTCTCCTAGTTGTCCGGGAAGGCGCGGTCCCTGCGGCTGCTGTCCACGTTGGCCATGTTGCCCCCGCTGCCCCGATGAGCCCGGGGCGCCCTGACCGCCCCCGCCGCCCGGCACCCCGTCCTGGTGCGGCACCGCGCCCGTCGCCGTCTCCGCCATCAGCGCCTCGGAGGACTGCAGCAGCACCGTGCCCGCGCCCACGAACTCGAACTGGTGCTCCTCCCCGGAGGTGCCGCCGATCCCGGTGAGGGCCCGCAGGCCGCCGATCACGCCGGTCATGTACTGGTGGTCGTAGTGATGGCAGGGCGAGGGGCAGTCCGCCCAGCCGACGAGCGCCTGCGGGTCCACCCGGATCGGGGGCTCCATGAACACCACGGGACCGCTCGACACCGCGACGAACTTGCCGGTCCCGATCAGGGTCAGAAAACCGGGGACAATGGACTGCTTCAGCGCGAGAGTTGGCTGAAAAGCGAGGAGGTTGCCCGCGCGGATGGTGAGGTTCCCGTCCTCCAGGTCGTAGGAGTTCACGTCGAAGGCGCGGTCGGCGAGCAGCATCTTGCCCTCGCCCTCGGCCACCACCCAGTCGCTCGCGTGCAGCGGCGAGTGGAAGGACGTCCGCACGAGGCGGTCGAGGCGGCCGTGCCCGATGCCGTTGAAGTCGATGCGCCCGTAGTAGGCGATCATCTTGCCCTTCTGCAGGAACCACTGGCCGCCCGTCAGCTCCACGCAGAAGGTGTACGCGTTGACGTTGTCGTCGCTCGGCAGCGTCATCGGGTCGAAGATCACGGGCGTGCTCACAGCTTCTCCTCCGATGCCTGGACGTACACCACGCCGTTGCCGCTGAGCTCCAGCTGGAAGCCCTCGCCCGAGCCGCGGCCCACCATGTCGCGCCAACTGAGCGCCGTGGACAGCTTGTTGCGCACGTCGCCGTGGTGCGCCACGTACGACTGGGGGTCGACGTGCACCGGGCGCTGGGGGGTGATCGGCAGCTCCACCACGCCGCCGTGCGCCATCACGGCCACCGCGCCGTGACCCTTCAGGGTCGTCGTGAAAAGGCCCTGGCCCGAGACCTGGCCGCGCACCATGCCGAGGACGCCGCCCTGCGAGCCGAGGAACATCGTGCCCTGCTGGAGGGTGCCGTCGAAGGCGAGCAGGCGGTCCGCCTCCACGTACATCGTGTCGCCGGTCAGGCTGATCACGTGCACATGGTGGCCGCCGTGCCCGAACATGACCGTGCCGTTGCCCTCCACCGTCATCAGCGGGACCGACTCGTTGGCGAGCCTGCGGCCGATCATGGACATCAGACCGCCCTGCCCGCCGGCCACGTTGGGTGTGAAGGAGACGTCGCCCTTGTAGGCGAGCATGGCGCCGCGCTGGCTGAACATCTTGGTGCCCGGCTGGACGGTCGCCTCGACCATCTTCGCGTTGACCTCACGGAACGGCATGTCACACGTCTCCCGCGATCGTGTTGCGCTCACTGGCCTGGACGTAGACGAGGCCCTCGCCCTCGAAGCGGATCTGGAAGGCCTCGCCGCCGCCCTCTCCCATGAGCGTGCGGAAGTTGACGCCCGACTGGAAGCTCTGCTTGAGGTTGCCCTGGTGCGCGACATACGCCCCCGGGTCCACATGGAGGGGGTACTGCTTCGTGACGCGCAGGATCACCGCCGGGCCGTCCGAGATCAGGGCCGCCTGGCCCGTGCCCTCGACCGTGGTGGTGAAGATGCCGTTGCCCTGCGTCGCGCCGCGCAGGCCCGTGAACGTCGTGCCCGTGCGCAGGCTCCCCTCGGCGCACAGGAGATTGCTCGACTCCACGTAGAGCTTGTCGCCCTGGAGCCCGACCAGGCTGATCTCCGTCGCGTGGTCGGCGAACCAGCACGTGCCGTGTCCCTTCACCTCCATGACCGTCATCTGCTCATTGGTGAGGCGCCGCGTGACCATGCCGCGGATGCCCTCACCACCCCCCGTCAGCTTCTTGAAGATCATCGTGCCGTCGTAGGCGACCATCGAGCCGTTCTTTGCCTTGACGGCGTCGCCTGTCATGTCGACGGCGAGCATTCTGCTGCCCTGCAATCGGAACGTAGCCACGAAGGCGAAGGTATCCGCAGCGCGGTGCCCGGCGACAGGGTCACCGACCCTGACCGGACCCCGGAAACTCCCCGAGGAGTCCCTGATGCCACAATGGGGGCGCTTGTGCATCCGTTCACAAGATCGACGCCGCCCCCGCCCCGAAGGTGACCCGTGGACATCAAGACCGCCTCCGCACTCCGCCGCCTCCGCCTGGTCTCCATTCCCGAGGCCGTGTCCTTCCTGCTGCTCATCGTCTGCTCGGTGCTGAAGCGGACCACGGACTTCAACGCCGTCCCGGCGATGGGCATGATCCACGGCCTGCTGTTCGTGCTGTACGTCCTGTTCTGGCTCGACGCCTGGAACCGCACCAAGTGGGACGCCAAGACGGGCATCCTCTACTTCGTCCTCTCCGTGCTGCCCGCCGGCGGCTTCTTCGCCGACCGCAAGCTGAAGCGCGAGGCCGAGGCCGCGGTCATGGCCTCGCGCGCCCGCCGCGAAGGGGTCGTGAACGCATGATCGTCGCCTTCTCCGTGACGCCGCTCGGCGTCGGTGAGGACGTGGGCGAGTACGTCGCCGACGCCGTCCGCGTCGTCCGCGAGTCCGGGCTGCCCAACCGCACCGACGCGATGTTCACCTCGATCGAGGGCGAGTGGGACGAGGTGATGGACGTCGTCAAGCGCGCCGTCGCCGCCGTCGAGGCGCGGGCGCCCCGCGTCTCCGTCGTCCTCAAGGCCGACATCCGCCCGGGCGTGACGGACGGCATGACCTCCAAGGTCGAAACGGTGGAGCGCCACCTGTCCGTCTGACCGGACGCCGACCGCGCACCAGCCCCCGCCAGGGAGACCCGGCGGGGGCTTTCGCATGCCCGCGTGGAGCGGCGCTCTGTGAGGGAGCGGAGCGGCGCTTCGTGAGGGAGAGGCGCAACCGGCACTTGAGCGACTGCTCAAACCCGCTGTAGATTGCGGCCCGAAGGATTTGAGCAGTCGCTCAAATGCGAGTCTGCCTGGGGGTTTGCCGTGGGGAGCGGAAGTCCGCCGAGTCTGTACGTCGAGGCGCTGATCCGCGCCGACCTCGACGCGCTGTGGGAGCGCACGCAGGAGCCCGCGTCCCACCAGCGCTGGGATCTGCGCTTCACGGAGATCGACTACCTGCCCGCCGAGCCGGGGGCCCCGCAGCGCTTCCGGTACGCGACACGCGTCCTGCCGTTCCTCACGATCGCCGGGACCGGGGTCAGCGCGGGGGAGAAGCGCAGGCCCGACGGGACCCGGACCTCCGCGCTCCGGTTCGCCTCGCCGCACCCGCTCTCCCTCCTCGCCGAGGGCAGCGGCTACTGGCGTTACGTACCGACCGACGACGGCGTCCGCTTCCTCACCGGCTACGACTACCGGCCGCGCTGGGGACGGGCAGGGGCGCTCGCCGACCGGTTCGCGCTGCGGCCGCTGATGGGCTGGGCGACGGCCTGGTCCTTCGACCGGCTGCGGCTGTGGCTGGAGCGCGGGATCAGCCCCGGGCGGGGGCTCGCGCACGGGCTCTGTGAAGTCGTCGTCCGCGCCCTGGTGGTCGTGGCGGCCGGGCTCCTCGCCGGACCGGCCCTCGGGGTGGGGCTCGCGCTGATGGCCGCGCTCGGCGCCGCCGTCCTCGTGTGCGTCCTGCCGCCGTTGCCGACGACCCCGGCGGCGCGGCGCTGCCTGCGCACGCCCCCGGCGTCCGTGCGCGCCCCACGCCTGCTCGACCGCCTCACCGCACCCGCCGGTCACCCGGCCGACTCCGAGGAGCCGCACGCATGACGTCGATCTTCCGCACCGCGATGGGCGCCGACTTCGAGCGCCTGCACCCCGCCCTCCAGCGGCGCTTCTCCGTCGGACTCGACAGCGGCGAGGCGTGCTTCGGGCGCGGCGTGATGGACCGGATCTGGCACGGGCGCAGCTTCGTGAAGCCGTTCCTCGCGGTCGGCGGGACGCGCAACATCCTCGTCCCGCGCGCCGGCCGCCACGTCCCCTTCACCATCGAGAACGTGCCGTACGCCGACTCGTTCGGCCGTGAGACGGTGACCTTCGTGCGTACCTTCCAACTGCCCGGACGGGCCCGGCGCTTCGACGCCCAGATGGTCCTCGGTCCCCGGGGCGACCGCGTGCTCGACTACCTGGGCACCCATCAGCACCTCGCCAGCGACCTGCACTTCGCGGCCGCGGCCGACGGGTCGCTCGTCATCCGCTCCGGGACGCACCGGTTCCGGGAGGGCCCCGTGGACGTGCGGGTTCCGGGCGTGATCGGGGCGGACGCGGAGGTGCGCGAATCGTTCGACGACCGGTCCGGGCGCTTCCGCGTCCGCGTGCGGGTGGTGAACCGGTACTTCGGGCCGCTCTTCGGGTACGAGGGGTCGTTCGCGGCGACCTACCGCGACGTGCGGGAGTGCGGGGTGCGGGCCGGGCTGCGGCCCGTGCGCGAGGAGGTGCGCGCGTGAGCCCGCAGGCGGGGCCCGGGACGCGGGAGAAGCTCCTCGAAGGGGCCGTGCGGACGCTCACCGAGCAGGGGATCGCCAAGACGTCGGCCCGGAGCGTGGCGGCGGCCGCCGGGGTGAACCAGGCGCTCGTCTTCTACCACTTCGGGTCGGTCGACGAGCTGCTCTCCGAGGCGTGCCGGTACGCGACGGAGCAGCGGGTCGGCCGCTATCGGGAGCGGCTCGCCGCGGTCTCCTCCCTCACCGAACTCCTCGCCTTCGGACGGGAGATGCACGAGGAGGAGCGGGACGCGGGGCACGTGGCGGTGCTCGCCCAGCTGCTCGCCGGGGCGCAGACCCAGCCGACGCTCGCCGCCGCGACGGCCGCGGGGCTTTCCCTGTGGGTCACCGAGGTCGAGAAGGTCCTCGTCCGGGTCCTCGGCTCGACCCCGCTCGGCGAGTTCGCCGACCCCGTCGGGCTCGCGCGCGCCGTCGCGGCGTCGTTCGTCGGCATCGAACTGTACGAAGGCGTCGACCGGGACGGGGCCCTGCGGGCGCTGGACGCCCTGGAGCAGCTGGGCGCACTGGCCGCCGCCCTGGACGACCTGGGCCCCGTCGCCCAACGCGCACTCCGCCACCGCCTGCGCCGCGCGACACGCCCCTGACGCTGCCGCGACGGCCCCGTCGGCCTGGGGCCCGTGCCCTTCCCCGGCCGTCACGGCGCCGCGGGACGGGGCTGTGCCCACCCGTGCCGCCCCTGGCGGCCCAGCTGCCCACAGCGGTGGGGCGGACGGTGGCCGCCGCGCGTAGCACGGGGTGGGTGCAGGTAGGGGCACTGGCCCCAGACGGGCTGCTGACGCCGAACAGCCCTAGGTGGCACGGGCGGCCTGAAGGTGACGGCCGAGTGGAAACGGGTGGGCGGGTGGGAAGGATCCGCCGCGGAGCGGGCGGGCTGCTGGCCGCAGACGACGGGCGGACGCCGGACGACCGCAAGGGGCACAGGCGACCCGAGGCCTGCGGGCCACTGGAAACGGGTGGGCGGGTGGGAGATGGCCGCCGCGGAGCGGGCGGGCTGCGGGCCACAGCCGACGGACGGACGCCGGACGACCGCAAGGGGCACAGGCGGGCCGCCGGGGAGCGGGAAGGGGGCCCCGGGGTGAGCCCCGTCCTCGAGCGATCCGCAGGGTAAAACCGCTCGCACGGACGCGTCCGGTTCGACACGCCGACAAATCTCCACTTTTGTGTGGGTATCGGCTTGTTCGATCACCTGGAGGGCGCTGTGCGGCCGGAGGGCTACGACTACGACACCCACAGCCGGCTCGCCGGACCGCTCACCGAGCCTGAGAGCGGCACCGGCACCGGCGTCCACGCCGGATACCGGGTGCAGTACCGGCCGCTCCTCGCCCGCGAGCCCCACCGAATACGCGCCCTCCTGCTGATGACGCTGGCCCCCCTCCTGACCGGCGCCCTGCTCGTGTACCTCGTCTGGCCCACCCACTGGACGGAACGTGAGGGCGGCGACCGCTGGCTGGTCGGCCTGGATGTGACGATGCTCGTCTCGATCGGCCTGATCGAGCTGTTCATGCTGGTCAACGTGGTGTCGATCGCGCACGCCACGATGGTCGCCCGCGACCCCGTCCCGGTCGTGCCCGAGGAGGGCACCCGCGTCGCCTTCCTCACCACGTACGTACCGGGCAAGGAACCGATCGCGATGGTGCGCGCCACGCTGGAGGGCGCCGTCCGGATACACCACTCCGGACCTCTCGACGTCTGGCTGCTCGACGAGGGCGACGACGACCAGGCGAAGGCGCTCTGCGAGGAGCTGGGCGTACGCCACTTCACCCGCCTCGGCGTCGTGGAGTGGAACCGCAAGAAGGGCCCCCACAAGACCCGCACCAAGCACGGCAACTACAACGCCTGGCTCGCCATGCACGGCGGCGAATACGACTTCTTCGCCTCCGTGGACACCGACCACGTACCGCTGCCGAACTTCCTGGAGCGGATGATGGGGTTCTTCCGCGACCCGGACGTGGCGTTCGTCGTGGGCCCGCAGGTGTACGGGAACTACGTCTCGCCCGTCACCAAGGCCGCCGAGTCCCAGCAGTTCCTCTTCCACGCCCTGATCCAGCGGGCCGGCAACCGCTACCGGGCGCCCATGTTCGTCGGCACCAACAACGTCGTGCGGATCGCCGCCCTGCGCCAGGTCGGCGGCCTCTACGACTCGATCACCGAGGACATGGCCACCGGCTTCGAGCTGCACCGGCACAAGAACCCGGTCACCGGACGGCACTGGCGCTCGGTGTACACCCCGGACGTCCTTGCCGTGGGGGAGGGCCCGGCCTCCTGGACGGACTTCTTCACCCAGCAGATGCGCTGGTCGCGCGGGACCTACGAGACGCTGATCAAGCAGTACTGGAAGGCGCCGTTCACGATGCCGCCCGGGCGCCTCTTCTCGTACACGCTGATGCTCGTCTACTACCCGATGACGGCCGTCAACTGGCTGCTCGGCATCCTCAGCTGCGTGCTGTTCCTGTGGTTCGGGGCGTCGGGCACACAAGTCGCCGCGTCGGTGTGGCTGATGCTCTACAGCGACGCCGCCGCCCTGCAGATCGGGCTCTACCTGTGGAACCGGCGCCACAACGTCTCGCCGCACGAACCCGAGGGCTCCGGCGGGCTCGCCGGGATGGCGATGTCCGCGCTGTCCGCGCCGATCTACGCCAAGTCGCTCGGCGCCGCCACGCTGCGCCGCCCGTGCCGCTTCGTCGTCACCCCCAAGGGCGGCGGGGCCACCCCCGACCGGCTCCTCACCTTCCGCATCCATCTGTTCTGGGCCGCGGTGCTCGCCAGTTCGCTCGTCGCGTCGTTCGTGCTCGACCACACCCACGTCGCGATGCGGACCTGGGCGGTGCTCGCCATGGCCATCTCGCTGGCGCCGGTCGCGGTGTGGTCCTTCACCGCCGTACGGGACCAGCGGGCCCGCAAGGCCGCCGAGGCCCGGCGGCGGCAGGGCAGCGCCGCGGACGCCGACGGCGAGCCGGAGCCCGCCTTCGCGACCGGCACGACGACTGGAGGTAACTGACGCTATGCCCTTTCGGCCCCCCGATTTCTCCAAGCGCACCAAGAAGATCGTCCTCGGCGTGGGCGCGGGCGCTGTGCTCATCGGCCTCAACGCCCCCGCCGCCGTCTCCTTCGCCGAGGAGAAGTACCACGCGTACAAGATCTCCCGACCCGGCTACATGAAGAAGTACGGGTCGTGGCAGCAGGTCGGCATTCCCGAGGAGTTCCGCACCAACGCGATCCACGCGGCCCTCCTGCACACCGGGAAGGTCCTGATCGTCGCCGGGTCCGGGAACGAGCAGGAGAAGTTCGACGCCGGGTCCTTCGACACCGTGCTGTGGGACCCGGAGAAGAACACCTTCAAGAAGATCGAGACCCCCGAGGACTTCTTCTGCTCGGGCCACGCCCAGCTCCCCGACGGCCGCCTCCTGGTCGCGGGCGGCACCGCGCGCTACGAACTCCTCGACGGCGAGGTGGAGCGCGCCGGCGGCGGCATGCGGGTCAAGAACGAGAACCCGGACAAGCCCGTCGCCCTCAAGAAGGGCACCAAGTTCCGCTCGCCGTCCGGCGTCGAGTACGTCAGCCGGTTCGACGTGACCGTCCCCAAGGCGAAGCGGGACTTCGAGATCACGTACTCCAAGTCCGGCGCGATGCAGCCCTGGAAGACGAAGGTCGTCGCGAGCGAGGCCCGGGTCTTCGTGGAGGCGGTCCGCGAGGGCGCCCCGGCGGTCACGGAGAAGTCCGCGCAGTACGAGATCGAGGGCCTGACCGGCAAGGAGGCCGACAACACGTACGGCATCGCCGAGAAGCTCACCATGGACAAGCAGGACTTCCAGGGCATCAGGGCCGCCTACGAGTTCGACCCGGTGGCGGAGAAGTACATCGCCGTGGAGCCGATGGACAAGGCCCGCTGGTACCCCACCCTGGTCGGCCTGGAGGACGGCCGGGTGCTCGCCGTGTCCGGGCTCGACGACGTCGGCGTCATCGACCCCGGCGACAACGAGATCTACGACCCGAAGACGAAGAAGTGGACCGACGGCCCCAAGCGGTACTTCCCCACCTATCCGGCGCTGTTCCTCACCAAGGGCGGCAAGCTCTTCTACCCCGCCTCCAACGCCGGTTACGGGCCCGCCAAGAAGGGCCGCGCGCCCGGCCTGTGGGACCTGAAGACCAACAAGTTCGAGAAGGTGCCCGGCCTCACCGACCTCGACCAGACCGAGACGTCCGGGTCCGTCCTGCTCCCGCCCGCCCAGGACCAGAAAGTGATGATCCTCGGCGGCGGCGGGGTGGGCGAGTCCGAGAAGGCCACCAAGCGCACCGCCGTCATCGACCTGAAGGAGGAAAGGCCCGCCTTCCGGACCGGCCCTGAACTCCCCCAGGGCACGCGCTACTTGAACAGCGTCCTGATGCCGGACGACTCGGTGTTCACCACCAACGGCTCGTCCGACTACCGGGGCCGCAGCGCGAGCAACATCCTCAAGGCCCAGTTCTACGACCCGAGGGCCGACGCGGGCCGGGGCGCCTTCCGCGCCGCCGCCGACCCCAAGGTCGGCCGCAACTACCACTCCGAGGCGCTGCTCCTGCCCGACGGGCGCGTCGCCACCTTCGGCTCCGACCCGCTCTTCGACAACGAGCAGAACACCAAGCTCGGCCACTTCGAGCAGCGCATGGAGATCTTCACGCCGCCGTCCCTGCACAAGACCGGCAAGAACCGGCCCGTGCTCGGCGAGGGCCCCGGCGTGCTGCCCGCCGACGGCCGCGCGACCTTCCGCACCGCGCATCCGGAGAAGCTGGTCTCGGCCCGGCTCATGCGGCCGAGCGCCGTCACGCACACCACCGACGTGGAGCAGCGCTCGATCGCGCTCGGGCTCACCAAGGGGCCGGGCTCGGTGACGGTGGACGTGCCCCGCGAGGACGCGGCCCTGGTGCCGCCCGGCTGGTACATGCTGTTCGTGACGGACGCGGCCGGGGCGTCCTCGGAGGCGAAGTGGGTGCACGTGAAGTGAGGCCGGAGCCGGGTGCCTGCCGCGGTACGGCGCCCGGCCCGCACCCGGAACCAGGGAACCCGGCCCTCACTTGGCCGCGACGAACGCCCCGTGCGTGAGCACCGGCACCACCGCGCACGCGTCCAGCTCCGTCGCGATGGCCACGTCCTCCGCGTAGCCGCCGTCGGCCAGCTCCCGGCCCGACGAGCAGGACGCGACCGCGTCCTCCACGTCCACCGCCGCGACGAAGGCCGACGCGGCCGACGCGGCCTCCGGGGAGAGCGCCGTGCCGCCGCGGTCCCGCAGCGCGGTGATCACGGCCCCCGCGCCGAGCAGGTCCTCCAGGGCGGGCCGCAGCGTGCCGTCGGGCCAGCGCTCGCCCGAGGCGATCACGCCGACGGGGTGCTCGGGGGTGCCGTGGCCCCGGTCCGCGAGCCACCGGCCCACGGCGGTCGCGTTGCGCAGCGACCCGGCGGCGATGTCCACGGCGCCCGCCGACGCGGCGATGGCCGAGCCGTTGGGGGAGGGAAGGACCAGGCGCGGGGCGAGCGGGGCGCGCCGCAGGGCGGCCGGGGACAGCGACCAGGGGCTGGCCTCCGTGACGGCGCGGCGGCCCACCGCGAGCCGGGCGTCCATCTGGCGGGCGAAGGCCGTCGCGCTCTCGTCGCGCCACGGATACGGGAAGACCCGGGAGCCGGACTCGACGGCGACCGACACCGACGTGGTGAACGAGAGGACGTCGACGATCACCAGACAGGAGACGGCGGGCGCGAGGCGTTTCGCTCCGGACGCGCCCCACTCGAACCGTACGCCGTAGCCCGCCTGCGAGAAGTCTTCACGCCCCATGCGCCCTCAGGCTGCCAGGTGGCCCCGGCCCTTGGCCAGCGTGACCAAGGGCCTTTCCCTGTCCGTGAGTTGACCTCCACAGACCGTCCACTCGATCATCAGATGGGCTACGCCTTCGCGTTGCGCACGAGCCCGAGCGCGTAGTCCGGCCACCACTGTCCGGCGGCGGGGCCGCCGCGGCAGGGGCCGTCGGAGTCGCCGGGGCGCTTGATCCACAGGTAGGCGTCGAGGAGCGGGTCGCCGGTGCGGTCGGTGGGCGGGGTGCCGAGGCCGCGTCCGGGCGGGTTGCACCAGGCGTCCTGGCGGTCCCCGGCGAGCGGGCCCCTGCCGTTGCGGCTGGTGTCCATCACGAAGTGCTTGCCGCCGACCGTGGCGGCGAGGGTGCGGCCGTAGGCGCTGGTCGTCCGGTCGCTCTGGAAGTTGGAGACGTTCAGCGAGAAGCCGTCTGCCTGGTCGATGCCCGCCCGCTTCAGCGGCAGGGTGAGCTTGCGGGCGTCGTTGATCCAGCCGGGGTTGCCCGCGTCCAGGTAGACCTTGACGTTCGGCTGCCGCTTGAGCCGCTGGATCGCCTCCGACAGGAGCTGGTAGCGCTCCTCGTGGTACTCGGCGGGCGTGCAGCCGTCCACGATGTGCGCGATGGCGTCCGGCTCCAGGATCACGAGCGCCTTGTTCCGCCCGATGGCGTCGGCGAACGCGCCGAGCCACTGGCGGTAGTACGCGGCGTCGTGGGCGCCGCCCGCCGAGTGCTGGCCGCAGTCGCGGTGCGGGATGTTGTACGCGACGAGCACCGCCGTGCGGCCCTCGTCCGCCGCGCCCGCGGTGGCCTTCGCGATGTCGGGCGCCGGGTCGTCCCCGGCCGGCCACACCGCCATCGGCTGCTCGGCGATCCGGCGCAGCGCCTCGGCGTCCTGCGTGCGGCCCTCCTGCCGCCACTCCTCGACCTGCCGCGCCGCCGCGCTCTGCGGGTCGACCCAGAAGCGGTGCTGCGCCGACCGCGCCGCCTCCGGCCGGACGGCGGCCGCCCCCTCGTCCTTCTTCCCCCCGCCCGGTTCCGACCCGGACGAGCACCCCGCCGCGAGCCCTAGGACCGCGACGGCCGTGAGTGCCGTGAACGTACGGAGCAGCCGGTGCATCCAGACCCCTTGGGCGACGGTGTCGACGGTGACGGGCAGGCGAGTAGTGCGGCAATCGTGACATAAGGGGCCAATCGTCCCCGTGTACGACACCGCGCGCGCCGCCACAGTCAGCCGCCCGCGGTCCGCCGCTCCGCCGACAGCCGTCAGCCGCCCGCGTCCAGGCGCTCCGCCGACAGCCGTGCCGCGCCGACGGTCAGCCGCCCGCCGCGAGCGCGATCCCGAGCGGGGTCCGCTCGTACAGGACCTGGTGCCCGTACCGGCGCGAGGTCAGCAGGCCCGCGTCCCGCAGCGCCGCCAGATGCGCCGAGACCGACGACGGGGCCAGGGCCAGGCGGTGGGCGAGGGCCGAGGTGCCCGCGGGCTCGGCCAGAGCGATGAGGACGGCCGCGCGGTTGCGGCCGAGGAGGCGGGTGAGGGCGTCCGGGGCGTGGTCGGCCGGGGCGCTCCACAGCCCGGCCAGGCCCCGGGCCGGGTACACCAGCGTCGGCTGCCAGGGCGGGTCGTAGCCGCTGATCACGTCCGGCCAGCTGAAGACGCTGGGCATCAGGACCAGGCCGCGCCCGTCCAGGTCCCGTACGTGCCGCCCGCGCCACTGCGCCGTCAGCGTCCCGGAGTCCCAGGCCAGGCGGCGGTCCAGCTCGGGCAGCAGGGCGCCGAGGCCGACCTCGGCGAGGCGCCGGGAGTGGTAAGCCACGTCGGCTTCGAGCAGGGCACGAAGCCGGGGCCAGTACGGCTCGACCAGCGCGTGCCAGGCGCCCTCCATGGCGTCCGCCAGCTCCCGCACCGCCCGCGCCGGGTCGTCGAGCAGATGCCGTCCGAGCGGGCTCGCCGCCGCCCCCGGGGTCTCCGCGAGGGCCTGCGCCATGTCGTCCCTGGCCGCATCGGGGTCGGCCGCCCGCACCGCCGCGATCTCCTCGTCGAACCCCGTCGCCGGGCCGAGCGGCGGCGGCCCGAGGAAGTCCGGGCTGTGCCCGCGCGACGGCATCAACAGCCAGACGGCCTCCAGATCGAGTCCCGCCCCCGCCTCCTTGATCCGCCGCAGCCACCCCGGGTGGTACGCGTGCCGCTCGCGCCGCTTCAGCGTCCGCACCGCCTCCTGCGTCTCCCACAAGGGCGACACGGCGAACCGGCACCGCAGCAGATCGTCCTCCCCGAACCGCAGCTCAAAGGGCACGGCCGTCCTCCTCACCTCATGCCGCTCGCGCCGTCGACGTCATCCCCCGTGTGCCGTCGGCGCCGAAGATTCGGCCGGAGCCGAAACTTTAGGGACCGGCGCCGGGCCCCGCCAGGGTGAGCGCATGAGCGACGGACACGGGGCTGAGGCGACGGGCGCGGGCACGGGGGAAACGGGGGAGAGGGGTGCGGCGGGGGCCGGGGGTGAGGCGCCGGACGACGGGCGGGCGACAGGCGGGTACGGACGGGTCTTCGCCGTCCGCGAGTTCCGGGTCGTGTTCGTCGCGCACGCGTTGTCGTTGCTCGGGGTCGTCGTCAGTGAGATCGCTCTGACGGTGCTCGTGTACGACCTCACCGGGTCGCCGTTGCTCAGTGCGCTGGCGTTCGCGCTGGGGATGCTGCCGTACCTCGTGGGCGGGACGCTGTTCGCCGGGGTCGCCGACCGGTATCCGCCGCGACGGGTCCTCGTCGGCTGCGACCTCGTGTGCGCCGGGTGCGCCGCGCTGATGGCGCTGCCCGCGACGCCGGTCGCCGGGCTGCTCGCGCTCCGCTGTCTGATCGCCGCCGTCTCGCCGGTGTTCAACGGCACCCGGATGGCGACGCTCACCGACGTCCTCGGCGACGGCGACCTGTTCGTGCTCGGGCGTTCGCTGCTGCGGATGGTGTCGCAGAGCGCCGTCCTCGTCGGCTTCGGGCTCGGGGGCGTGCTGCTCACCGTCGTCTCCCCGCGCGGGGCTCTCGTCATCACGCTGGTGACGTTCCTCGCGTCGGCGCTGCTCCTTCGGACCGGTACGAAGCGGCGGCCCGCGCGGGGCGGCGACCGGGGGAGCGGGGGCGGGGAGGCCGCGCTCCTGCGGTACTCGCTCGCCGGTGCCCGTGAGGTCCTCGGGCACCGGCGGACGCGCGCGCTGCTGCTCCTGCTCTGGGCGCCCCCGATGTTCGTCGTCGCCCCGGAGGCCCTCGCCGCCCCGTACGCGGAGCAGATCGGCGTCGGCACCGCCGGGGTCGGCCTGCTGATGTGCGCGATGCCCGTCGGCACCATCGCGGGCGAGGTGTACGCGGGCTCCGCGCTCACCCCCGCCACCCGCTCCCGCATCGTCCTGCCGCTGGCCGCGACGACCCTGCTCCCGCTGCTCGCGTACGCCTTCGTGCCCGGCCTGGCCTGGGCGCTGCCCGCCCTCGTCCTCGCCGGAGCCGGATCGGCGTACACCCTCGGGCTCGACCGCTGGTTCGTGGACGCCGTGCCGCCGGAGCTGCGCGGCCGCGCCATGACCGTGCACACGGCGGGCCTGATGACCCTCCAGGGCGTCGGCATGGCGCTCGCCGGGCTCGCCGCCGAGTTCTTCGCCGTCAGCACGGTGGTCGCGGGCGCCGGTGCGCTCGGCACCGTGTGCTGTCTGCTCCTCGTGCGCGAGGTCCGGTCGACAGGACGGCGAGGGGCGAACGGGCTGCCGAATTCTGAGACTGGGGCTGACCGGTATGTGACCGGCGGCTAAGGTCGACGCTGTGCCGAAGCCGCTCAGTCTCCCCTTCGATCCCATCGCCCGTGCCGACGAACTCTGGAAGCAGCGCTGGGGTTCCGTGCCCGCGATGGGCGCCATCACCTCGATCATGCGCGCGCACCAGATCCTGCTCGCCGAGGTCGACGCGGTCGTCAAGCCGTACGGACTGACCTTCGCGCGCTACGAGGCCCTGGTGCTGCTCTCCTTCTCCAAGGAGGGCGAGCTGCCGATGTCCAAGATCGGCGAGCGGCTGATGGTGCACCCGACGTCCGTCACGAACACGGTGGACCGGCTGGTCCGGTCCGGGCTCGTCGACAAGCGGCCGAACCCCAACGACGGGCGCGGCACGCTCGCGTCCATCACGGACAAGGGGCGCGAGGTCGTCGAGGAGGCGACGCGGGAGCTGATGGCGATGGACTTCGGGCTCGGCGTCTACGACGCGGAGGAGTGCGGGGACATTTTTGCGATGTTGCGGCCCCTGCGGGTTGCTGCGCAGGACTTCGACGGTTAGCCCTATGGGGCTGCGCCCCTGTCCCCCTTTGTCAGCCCTTCGGGCTTCGTCCTCAAACGCCGGACGGGCTGGATTTCGGCCCTCGTCGTCGGGGAAAAGGGGCAGCTGAAGATCGCGTGGGGGAGCGGGCTACGCTCGTAGCCATGAAACGCAGCGTGCTGACCCGCTATCGGGTAATGGCCTACGTCACCGCCGTCATGTTGTTGATCCTGTGCGTCTGCATGGTGGTCAAGTACGGCTTCGACAAGGGCGAGGGCCTGACGCTCGCGGTCTCCCAGATCCACGGCGTCCTCTTCATCATCTACCTGGTCTTCGCCTTCGACCTCGGCTCCAAGGCGAAGTGGCCGTTCGGCAAGCTGCTCTGGGTGCTGGTGTCCGGCACCATTCCCACGGCCGCCTTCTTCGTCGAGCGCAACGTCGTCCGCGAGGTCGAGCCGCTGATCACGGACCCCGCGACCCCCCTCGCCAAGGCCTGAGGAACCCGCGCCGCACCCCCGCCACGGCGTGTCCGTGGCGGTTGGCCATCGACATTTACTAGGACGTCCAAGTAAATTGGGTGGCATGGACGCTGACGCCATCGAAGAGGGCCGCCGCCGCTGGCAGGCCCGGTACGACGCCGCGAAGAAGCGCGACGCCGATTTCACGACGCTCTCCGGTGACCCGGTCGAGCCTGCCTACGGGCCCCGGCCCGGGGACACCTACGAGGGCTTCGAGCGCATCGGATGGCCCGGCGAGTATCCGTTCACGCGCGGCCTGTACCCCACGGGATACCGCGGGCGTACGTGGACGATCCGCCAGTTCGCGGGCTTCGGCAACGCCGAGCAGACGAACGAGCGGTACAAGATGATCCTCGCCGCCGGCGGCGGCGGCCTGAGCGTCGCCTTCGACATGCCGACGCTCATGGGCCGCGACTCCGACGACCCGCGCGCCCTCGGCGAGGTCGGCCACTGCGGCGTCGCCATCGACTCCGCCGCCGACATGGAGGTCCTGTTCAAGGACATCCCGCTCGGCGACGTCACGACGTCGATGACGATCAGCGGCCCCGCCGTCCCGGCCTTCTGCATGTACCTGGTCGCCGCCGAGCGGCAGGGCGTCGACCCGGGCGTCCTGAACGGCACGCTCCAGACCGACATCTTCAAGGAGTACATCGCGCAGAAGGAGTGGCTCTTCGAGCCCGAGCCCCACCTGCGCCTCATCGGCGACCTGATGGAGCACTGCGCACGCGACATCCCCGCGTACAAGCCGCTCTCCGTCTCCGGGTACCACATCCGTGAGGCCGGGGCGACGGCCGCGCAGGAGCTGGCGTACACCCTCGCGGACGGCTTCGGCTATGTGGAGCTGGGCCTGAGCCGTGGCCTCGACGTCGACGTCTTCGCCCCCGGCCTCTCCTTCTTCTTCGACGCCCACGTCGACTTCTTCGAGGAGATCGCCAAGTTCCGTGCCGCCCGCCGGATCTGGGCCCGCTGGATGAAGGACGTGTACGGCGCCAAGACGGACAAGGCCCAGTGGCTCCGCTTCCACACCCAGACGGCCGGGGTCTCGCTCACCGCGCAGCAGCCGTACAACAACGTCGTACGCACCGCCGTGGAGGCCCTCGCCGCCGTCCTCGGCGGCACCAACTCCCTGCACACCAACGCCCTCGACGAGACCCTCGCCCTGCCCAGCGAGCAGGCCGCCGAGATCGCGCTGCGCACCCAGCAGGTCCTCATGGAGGAGACCGGGGTGGCCAATGTGGCCGACCCCCTCGGCGGTTCCTGGTACGTCGAGCAGCTCACCGACCGCATCGAGGCCGACGCCGAGAAGATCTTCGAGCAGATCAAGGAGCGGGGGCGGCGGGCGCACCCCGACGGGCAGCACCCCATCGGGCCCATCACCTCCGGCATCCTGCGCGGCATCGAGGACGGCTGGTTCACCGGCGAGATCGCCGAGTCCGCCTTCCAGTACCAGCGGTCCCTGGAGAAGGGCGACAAGCGAGTCGTCGGCGTCAACGCCCACCACGGCTCCGTGACCGGTGACCTGGAGATTCTCCGCGTCAGCCATGAGGTGGAGCGCGAGCAGGTGCGCGTGCTCGCCGACCGCAAGGGCCGGCGCGACGACGCCCAGGTCCGGTCCTCCCTCGACGCGATGCTCGCCGCCGCCCGCGACGGCTCCAACATGATCGCCCCCATGCTGGACGCGGTCCGCGCGGAGGCCACCCTCGGGGAGATCTGCGGGGTGCTGCGGGACGAGTGGGGCGTGTACGTGGAGCCGCCGGGCTTCTAGCCCGCTCGCGCCCCGCGGGGCGGCCGCGCTTACGCGTGCCGCCGCCCCGCCCGGCCGATGCCCCGCAGGCGCTGCGCGTGCAGCCGTGCCAGCGCGAGGAGTTGGCGCCGCTCCCAGGCCGTGGCCGGGCGCAGGTGGCGGTAGTGGACCCGCCACGTCATGCCCGTCGGCCGGTCCAGGACGACGAACGCGCCGTCCGTCTGCCGCACGGTGCCCGGCATCCCGTACGCCCGGTCGTAGGCCACCGCCCCGGGCCGGTACGCGATCACAGCAGCTCACCCCGGCTGCGCGCGTTCGCCCTCGCGGTCCCGGCGCTCAACTGTTGTGCGGGCGTGGCCGGTTCGACGTGCTCGGGCGCAACGGTCCACTCCCGCCCGCCGGTCGCCGGGCGCAGGGACCAGAGTCCGCACCACTCTCCCCGGAACTCGCCGATCAGGTCGCGGGACACGTCTCGTACGAGGGTGCCCGTGGGCGGGGCGTCGCGCATGGTGGTACCTCTCCGTAGCGGTTCCACTACCAAGGGTCTTCAGCGTGGCCTACCGTGGGTAGACCATTCAACGTGGACGCTGGGGAGGAAAAGTTGGTCAACCGCAAGGAGTTGGACCCGGACAGTTCGCCGAAAGCCGCCTTCGGGGCGCGTCTGCGCAGTTGGCGCGAGGAGCGCGGCTGGACCCAGGACGAGCTTGCCGAACGCATGGGGTATTCGAGTACGCACCTCTCGTCCATCGAAACTGGACGAAAGATGCCAACCTTGCGTCTCGCCCGCAGGGCGGATGTGGCTTTCGGCGCCGAGGACACGTTCGAGCGCGCCTGGCGCGTGGTGCGGAACGCGGGCCTGCTGGAGGGGTTTCCGCAGTTCGTGGACCATGAGGCGGAGGCTGCGGAGATCCGGCTCTACGAGGTGGGCGTCATGCCTGGGCTGCTCCAGACGCCGGAGTACGCGACGGTGCTGGCGCAGGGTGCGCTCAAACGGGGAGCCATCACCGACGAGCAGGCGGAGGAGCGGATCAACCTCGTGGCGGAGCGGCAGGCCGCGCTCGTCCGGACCCCGCCACCGCTGATCTTCGCCATGCTGGACGAGAGTTGCATCCGTCGCCCGATCGGCGAACCCGCCGTCATGCGGGCACAGTTCGCCCGGCTTCTTGAGTTCGCCGAGATGCCGAACACGGTGCTTCAGGTGGTGCCGTTCGACATGGGGGCTCGGCGCCCGTTCAACTTGCCGGTGTACCTCCTGACGCTGCCCGACCGCTCGCTGGTGTCATACGCCGAATCTGCCCAACGAGGCCATCTGGAGCGGGACAGCACATTCGTTCTACCCCTGTTGAGGTCCTACCATCTGCTACAGGCCGAAGCCCCATCTCAGGCGGCATCCATGGCCATGCTCGACCAGTTACGAAAGGGCATCTCGTGACGACCGCATCGCCCCTCTGGTTCAAGTCCTCCTACAGTGACAACGGCGGCGCCTGCATAGAGCTCGCCGTCAACCTCGTAGCCGCACGCGGCATAGTCCCCATCCGCGACTCCAAGCACCCCGACGGCCCCGTCCTCACCGTCCCCGCCTCCGCGTTCGCCGACTTCGTCGACGGTGTGAAGGCCGGGCTCTAGGTAGGCCACGTAACACGGAACAACGCGCCCCCGCCGGGCGCGTGTTCCGCCGTCAGTTCCGCGCCGTGGGCCCGGGCGATCTGGCGCGCCATGGCCAGGCCGAGGCCGGAGCCGGGCAGGGCGCGGGCCTTCTCGGCGCGGTAGAAGCGGTCGAAGACGTGGGGGAGGTCCTCCGGGGCGATGCCGGGGCCGTGGTCGCGGACGGCGAGGCCGGTGGTGGTCAGGGAGACTTCGACGGTTGCCCCTGGCGGGCTGAACTTTGCCGCGTTGTCCAGGAGGTTGGTGGCGAGGCGGGAGAGGCGGGACGGCACCCCGGGCAGGATGCGGGCGGCCGCGTCGGGCGCGGTGTCGTAGGTGAAGACGATCGCGGGCCAGTGCTCGCGCGCCGCGTTCACGACGTGCTCGACCAGCGGGGCGACCCGCACCTCCTCCAAGAGCGGCTGCGGCTCCTCGTCGCGGGCCAGCTCGATCAAGTCGTTGACCATGCCGGTGACTTCACGCAGCTGACGGCCGAGCGCGGCCGAGGCGCGGTCCCGCTGTTCCGCCGTCAGGCGGTCGGCGCGGGCGAGGAGTTCCGCGTTCGTACGCAGCGACGTCAGCGGCGTACGGAGTTCGTGGGAGGCGTCGGCGACGAGCCGGCGGCGCGCCGTGACCGAGTCCTCCAGCTCACCGAGCATCGTGTTGAAGGCCGTGGCGAGCCGCGTCACCTCGTCCTCGCCGCGTCCGTCGGGCGGCCCGGGCGGCAGCTCGATGCGGTGCCGGGCGTCCCGGGTCGACGCGATGCGCTCCGCCGTCGCGGTCAGACGCGCGACGGGCGCGAGGCCGGTGCGGGACACCCAGTAGCCGCCGAGCGCGGACAGGAGCACGCCCGCGCCGCCCACCACCGACAGGATCACGGCCGTCTGCCGTACCCCGCGCTCGGCGATGTCGGCGCGCAGCGCCACCTGCACGGCCACACCCTTGCCGTAGGTGGTGGTGAACATGCGGCCCGGCTTGCCGTTGGGGAGGGTGAAGTTCGAGTAGTAGGGGGACAGCTCGCCCGCGGCGACCTGGCGCGTGGAGCGGCTCACGGGCAGCAGGTACGGCTTCCCCGGGTCGTCGGCCGCGGCGGCGGGCACGACCTGCGCGCAGGCCGGAGCACCCAGGAAGCGGCACTCGCCCGCGAGCACGCCGTAGTCCCGCTCCTCGGAGCGGTGCTCCTGCGCGGCCAGCGTCGCGGACTGGGCCAGGTTCTGGTCCAGCTGCTGGTACAGCTTGTAGCGCAGGACGAAGAACGACGCCGTGCAGACGCAGATCGCGACCACCGCCACCGCGGCGGACGCGGCCACCGCGAGGCGCGTGCGCAGCGGACGGCGCCGCCGCCAGCGTCCCCCGAGGCCGCGCCGGGAGCGGTGGGCGCCGGGCGTACCGGGAGCGGTGCGTGGCGTGCTCACGGCGAGCCGAACCGGTAGCCCACGCCGTGCACGGTGTGCACGAGCCGCGCCTCGCCGCCGGACTCCAGCTTGCGGCGCAGATAACCGACGTACACGGCAAGGGAGTTGGAGTCCGGACCGAAGTCACGGCCCCACACCGACTCCTGGATCAGCTCGCGTGGGAGGACCTGCCCGGCGTTGCGCAGGAGCAGTTCGAGGAGCGTGGCCTCGGTGCGGCTGAACTCGATGCGGCGCCCGGCGCGCACGCCGGTGCGGGTGCCCGCGTCCAGCGTCAGATCGCCGTACGACAGGTCGTCGGCGTCATGGCCGGGCGCGGCCTGGTCGGGGGCGGCGCGGCGAAGCAGCGCGCGGACGCGGGCGACCAGCTCGTCCAGGGCGAAGGGCTTGACCAGGTAGTCGTCGGCCCCCGCGTCGAGGCCGTCGACGCGGTCGCTCACCGAGTCCAGGGCCGTCAGGACGAGCACGGGGGTGCGGTCGCCCGCCGCGCGCAGCCTGCGGCACACGGCGAGGCCGTCGAGCACCGGCATCAGCACGTCGAGGACGAGGAGGTCCGGCTCCCACCGGGCCACCGCCGTCAGGGCGCGGTGGCCGTCGGCGGCGCCGCGCACGTGGTGGCCCTCGACGGCCAGCGCGTCCTCGACGGCGGCGCGCACCTCCGGGTCGTCGTCGACGACGAGGACCTTGGCGGGCGCTCCGGAGGGCAAGGAGGCCGAGGGGGTCATGCGGGGCCTCCCGGGGCGGGAGTGACGGGGTTCGTGAACCGGCTCATGGTCCAAAGGTGCCAAATGCGGCTCTTAAAACCCTCTTAGGACGGGTCGCGAAGCTCCGGCGTCATGAGAACTCCCGTCACTCCCGCCGCGGCCCGCGCCGCGGCGACCCACACGTACAGGCCGCTGTCCGTCGTGATCGGCGCGGGCGGCACCGGCGGCCACATCTATCCGGGCCTCGCCCTCGCCGACGCCCTGCGCCGGGCCGTGCCGGACGCGGTGATCTCCTTCGTGGGCACCGAGCGCGGCCTGGAGACCCGGCTCATCCCCGACGCCGGGTACCGGCTGCACACCGTCGACATGATCCCCTTCGACCCGTCCCTCGGCGCCCGCCGCTATCTGCTGCCCGCCGCCCTGGTGAAGTCCGGCGCCCAGTGCCGGGCCATCCTGCGCGACCAGGGCGCGCAGGTCGCCGTCGGCATGGGCGGCTACCCGAGCGCCCCCGTCATCGTCGGCGCCCGCATGGCAGGCCTTCCCAGCCTCATCCACGAGTCCAACGCGGTGCCCGGCCGCGCCAACCGCTTCGCCGCCCGCCTCACCCCGAACATCGCCGTCGCCTTCGACCGCAGCCGCGCCCATCTGCCCGGCGGCGACCGCGCCACCACCACCGGCATGCCCATCGCCGCCGCGCTCGCCACCCTCGACCGGGACGCGCTGCGCGCCGAGGCCCGGCGCACCCTCGGAGTGCCCGAAGGGGCGCGCCTCGTGCTCTTCAACGGCGGCAGCCTCGGCGCCGCCCGGCTCACCGAGGCGGCGCTCGGGCTCGCCGCGCGCTGGCGGTGGCGCGGTGACGTGTCGCTGCTGATCAAGACCGGTCCGGCCGCGCTGGAGGAGACGCGGCGGCGGCTCGCGCACGAGGGCGGGGACTCAGTCGGCCGTGCCGTGCCCTACCTCGACCGGATGGACCTCGCCTACGCCGCCGCCGACCTCGTCGTCTGCCGTGCGGGCTCCGCCACCGTCGCCGAACTCGCCACGACCGGTGTGCCCGCCGTCCTCGTGCCCTACCCGCACGCCCCCGGCGACCACCAGACCCACAACGCGCGGGTCCTCTCCGACGCGGGCGCCGGGCTGCTCCTGCCCGACGCCGAGACCACCGCCGACCGGCTCGCCGCGCTCCTCGAACCGCTGCTCGCCGAGCCCGCGCGGCTCACCGCGATGAGCGGAGCCGCGGATCCCGGGCCGCACGCCCGCGCCGCCGACCTGCTCGCCGAGCGGGTCCTGCGCCTCACCCACCCCACCGATCACCTGGAGTACGCGGCATGAACACCCCTACCTCGAACACCCCCACCCCCACCGCCCCCTTCGCGGACTTCTCTTGGCACGACCGCACCGTCCTCGTCACCGGCGCCGAGGGCTTCATCGGCTCCACGCTCGTCGACCTGCTCCTCGAACGCGGCGCGAAGGTCCGCGCCTTCGTGCACTACAAGCCGTACGGCGACAAGGGGCACCTCGCGCATCTCGCCGGGGACCCGCGCGTCGAGTTCGTCGCCGGTGACGTGCGCGACGCCGGGCGCGTCATGGACGCCGTCGACGGCTGCGACACCGTCTTCCACCTCGCCGCGCTCATCGGGATCCCGTACTCCTACGACTCTCCGGGCGCGTACGTGCAGACCAACGTCGTCGGTACGGAGAACATCGCCGAGGCCTGCCGTCGGCACTCCGTACGCCGACTCGTCCACACGTCCACCAGTGAGGTGTACGGGACCGCGCTGACCGTTCCCATCAGCGAGAGCCACCCCCTCCAGCCGCAGTCGCCGTACTCCGCGTCGAAGATCGGCGCCGACATGACCGTGCTGTCCCACTGGCACGCCTTCGAACTGCCCGTCGCCGTCGTGCGGCCCTTCAACACCTACGGCCCGCGGCAGTCCGCCCGCGCGGTCATCCCCACGATCCTCGCCCAACTCCACGCCGGGGCCCGGGAGATCAAGCTGGGTTCGCTCACGCCCACCCGGGACTTCACCTACGTCACCGACACCGCGCGCGGGTTCCTCGCCGTGGCGGAGCACGACGCCGCCGTCGGCCAGGTGGTCAACCTCGGCGTCGGCCGGGAGATCTCCATCGGGGACCTTGCTCAGGAACTCATCACCGCGAGCGGTCGCGACGCCGTCGTCGTCACCGACCCCTCCCGGATGCGCCCCGCGGGCAGTGAGGTGGAACGCCTCGTCTCCGACAACTCCCGCGCGCGCGAACTCACCGGCTGGCAGCCCCAGGTCCCCCTCCGCGAGGGCCTTTCCCGCACCTCGGCCTGGGTCGCCGACAACCTCGCCCTCTTCGCGGCCCACACGTACCAGGTCTAGCCGCCCCCGCCCGGGGGTGGGTGTCCCGTGCGGGTGGGACGGTCCTCCGCCGAATCGGCGCTCCGCGCCTCGTCCTCAAACGCCGGACAGGCTTTCTCCCACCCACCCGCCCGAACTCGCACCAGCTGAGCAACAGCCCGGCACCTTCAGCCCCGAAACGGCTCACGCCGCAGAGCCTCCCCGAACCGCCTCGGCACCTTTCCGGCCCGCCCCGGCTGTATTTCAGCCCGTCCGGCGTTTGAGGACGAGGCGCGGAGCGCCGATCGGGGGTGCCCCCGGCGGGGCTGAGGGTGCCGGGCCGGCGGGTGGGAGAGAACCCCCGTCCTACGGAGCCCCGTCGTGGGCGGGCACCGGAGTTCCCGGTTCGGGCCCCCGGCCAGAAACCGCCGAGAGGCCGCCCAGGACCAGCCACGTGAAGCGGCGGGCCCACTCCGCGTCGACCGGTTCGGCGCTGACCAGGGCCCGGTGGACGACCGCGCCGGCGATCACGTCGAAGATGAGGTCGGCGGTGCGGGCCGCGGTGGTGGGGTCCGGTTCCACGGGGAGTTCGCCGCGGTCCTGGGCGCGGGCGCGGCCCGCGAGGACGAGGCGCTTCTGGCGGTCGACGATGGACGCGCGGATGCGTTCGCGCAGGGGCTCGTCCGTGGTGGACTCGGCGACGACGGCCATCAGCGCGGTCTTCGTCTCGGGGCGCCCGAGCAACGCGGCGAACTGCAGCACCACTCCCTCGATGTCCGTGGCCAGGCTGCCGCTGTCGGGCAGCTCCAGCTCGTCGAAGAGCTCGGCCACCGCGTCCACGACCAGCTCGCTCTTGCCGGCCCAGCGCCGGTAGAGCGTGGTCTTGGCGACCCCCGCCCGGGTGGCCACGTCACCCAGGGTCAGCTTGGTCCAGCCGAGGTCGACCAGGGCCTGCCGGGTCGCCTCGAGGATGGCGGTGTCCGCCTCGGTGCTGCGGGGTCGGCCCCCGGCGCGCGTCGGCGGTGTGTTGCGGCTCTGCATGCCCGCGACCATACCGGCCAGTATGACCAGTGTGGCCAGCGTCGAGTGAGGCAGATCACGTTACGTCCGCTGCCGCGCCCCGGGTCCTCCAGTTACGCTACGAGCCGTAGCGAAAGCCGCGTACGGCGGCAGACCGCTGCGAGCGAGCCTCACCGCCCATCGGGCGGCAACCACAGCGCGGGGTGGGGACCCCGCGAGACCCACGGTCCTCCTCGGGACCCGGAGGAACAGGCGAATCGGTTCGGCCCAAGGCACCGCAATCCGGCGGGGAGCCGCGGACCGGCACGGTTCCCGCGCGGCTTGGGGGAGGATGTACTCATGCAGCCACGGAACATGTCCATGAGCGGAGTCGTCGACCTCGCCGCGGTGAAGGCGGCCCAGGAGGCCAAGGCGAAGGCGGAGCAGGCGCGCGCCGAAGCGGCCCGGCAGGGCGGCCCCGGCGCGGGCGCCGGTGTCTCTCCCGCGAGTCTCGTCATCGACGTCGACGAGGCGGGTTTCGAGCGGGACGTCCTGCAGCGCTCCACCGAAGTGCCGGTCGTCATCGACTTCTGGGCCGAGTGGTGCGAGCCGTGCAAGCAGCTCAGCCCGCTCCTCGAGCGCCTGACGCAGGAGTACAACGGCCGGTTCGTCCTCGCGAAGATCGACGTCGACGCGAACCAGATGCTGATGCAGCAGTTCGGGGTGCAGGGCATCCCGGCGGTCTTCGCGGTGGTGGCGGGCCAGGCCCTGCCGCTCTTCCAGGGCGCGGCCCCCGAGGCGCAGATCCGCCAGACCCTGGACCAGCTGATCCAGGTCGGCGAGGAGCGCTTCGGCCTGACCGGCCTGGTCGTCGACCCGAACGCCTCCGGCGACGAGCCGCAGGCCGCCCCCGAGGCCCCGGCGGGCCCCTACGACGCCCTGCTCGAAGCGGCCGTCCAGGCCCTGGACGCGGGCGACCTCGGCGGCGCCGTCCAGGCGTACAAGAACGTGCTCAGCGACGACCCCGGCAACACCGAGGCCAAGCTCGGCCTCGCCCAGGCGGAACTGCTGCGCCGGGTGCAGGACTTGGACCCCGCCGTGGTCCGCAAGGACGCCGCGGAGAAGCCCGGTGACGCGGCGGCGCAGATCGCCGCGGCCGACCTGGACCTGGTCGGCGGCCATGTCGAGGATGCCTTCGGGCGCCTGGTCGAAACGGTCCGGCGCACCGCGGGTGAGGACCGGGAGGCCGCGCGGCTGCGGCTGCTCGAACTCTTCGAGGTCGTCGGCGCCGACGACCCCCGCGTGACGGCGGCGCGTACGGCGCTCGCCCGGGTGCTCTTCTGATCGCCCTGATCGCCGACTGACCGATCGACCGGCTGATCGACCGACTGGCCGGTGGGCGGGGGCCCTTGGGTCCCACCCCCTGGCAACACCCCGGCAATCTGTCGGATTTGCCCCGCCCCGTTCGCTGACCAGTGGTAATGCGCAACGGGCCGTGGTGCGCAAGTGAAAAGTCTGTCGAGGCAGCGTCACAGTGGCCGCGTTTTGCCGAATCTTGGCAAACGCGGCCACTGTTACTTGGAGTAAGAGCGCGGCGGTGATCTGTCCGTCTATGCGTGTCAATCTCCCGATGTTGGCGGCCTGTTGGGGCCACCGTCTGTCGTTGACCGATGCCGGGCGGTGCCGGGTCGGTTATCCGGCCGTTACCAGCGAGTAACGAACCCCCTTGTGCGGACGACGAGAATGCACCACGATCGGCCACGCTCGGTCCATTGCCCGCAGCCCGACAGCCAATCGGGAGACGGGAATTCTGGGTCCCCACCGGGCAGGCCGGCGACGCCGTCGCCGGTCTGGGACAGGGGGGTCTCTGCCGGTTCCGGCAGGGCCTGTCCGGCAAGGTTGTGCGTGATGCGTCAGGCGCGACCAGTGGTTGTCGCTCGGGGGTGATCGCCGGTGATCGAGGCGCGCTGCGCGCCCCTCTACGCGGGCGCTCTCCCTACCGAGGACGTAGCACTTCTCCCATCCCTGCCCGGCTGAGCCGCCCGAACGGGAGCAGTCAGGGCCGGAGATGTACGTCCGAGAAGGAGGAAAGTCATGGAGTCCGTGGCTCGTGGCGGAACCAGATGGAAGCGGTTCGCCGTGGTCATGGTGCCGAGCGTCGCGGCGACGGCCGCGATAGGCGTGGCCCTCTCGCAGGGTGCGCTCGCGGCATCGTTCAGTGTGTCCGGTCAGCAGTTCAAGGTGACCGCGGATCAGCTCGACGGTACGGGATTCGTCCAGTACGGCGGGATGGACAGCGGCAAGTCGGGTAACCACCCGGTCGCCGTCGTCGGCATGGAATCGGCGAAGATCACCAACCTCTGCCAGTCCGTGGTCGTCCCGGTTCCGGTCTTCGGCGATGTGTCGATGGTCCTCAAGGCCGGTGGCAAGGGCAGCCCGAGGGTCGAGGCGAAGAAGCTGTACATCGACGCCGACGACCTGAGGGCCAACGCGACCTTCACCAACGTCGACATCGGTGTCTCGATCGACCGCACGACGAAGGGACCGGGTCCGGCCAAGGGCGACAAGTACGTCCCGGACTCGTTCGCGCAGCAGGCCGACAAGGTCCGCTTCACGGATGTGAAGCAGCGCGCGTGGGCGACCACGGCGGGCACCTTCAAGCTCTCTGGCCTCGGCATGTCGGTCAAGAAGGGCAAGCACGAGTGCTACTGAGGCACTTGTCGCGCTGAAACGGCCGGGCGCGGGGGCGCCGTGACTCACTTCAACCAGCCGTCCCCGTGCCCGAATCCGCACACACAGAACAAAACGCCATACCCGAGGAGCTGTACGACATGAGCGCCGAAGCGCAAGTGGGCCTTGGCAACAGGCTTGGCCGGATGCGCCAATCGTTCCGAGGGTGGCGCGGTCAGCGCCCGTTCTGGGGTGGACTGCTGACACTGCTCGGCGGCATCCCGATCATGTACTTCCCCTATGCGAACCTCACCCTGGGCACGATGACCATCCGGATGGCGACCACCGCCGGTGCCGGATCGCTGATCATCGGCGTGCTGTTGGTCGTGCTCGGCCTGACCATGTGGTTCCAGCCGATGTCCCGCGTGTTCGCGGGCGTCGCGGCGATTCTGCTCGCCCTGGTCTCCCTGGTGGTGTCCAACTTCGGCGGCTTCGTCATGGGCTTCCTGCTCGCCCTCATCGGTGGTGCGCTCGGTGTCTCCTGGATGCCGTTCAAGCCCGAGAAGCGCTCCAGGCGAGGCGCGAGGACGCCGGACGCCGGGGGATCCGACGACGGGGCTCCGGAGCCCGCGGCCGCGGGGGCCGCGAACGGACCCGTACCGGAGGCGGGCGGTGCGACCGACGACTTCTCAGGAACGAGCCCGATGAACGGGACGAACGGGAGGAACCGTGCCGGCTGACGAGGCGCGCCGCGGGACTGATGCGGACACGTCCCGGGTGAGAACGGGGCCGCGGCACGCGGCCCCGAAGAAGCCACTGCTGACCCGGCTGCACGTCCCCGCGGGGAAGGCGATAGCCCTCGCGGCCATGCCCACCGCCGTACTGATGGGCATGGGCCTGACCCCGCAGCTCGCGCAGGCGAAGCCGGGCGTGCCCAAGAACCCCTTCCGGGACGGCCCTTGCGTCACGGCGCCGGACGAGCAGTCCAAGGACGCCGAGAAGGACGCCAAGGACGAGCAGGACGCCAAGGAGAAGGCCGCGAAGGAGGCCGAGGCGAAGGCCGAGGCCGCGCGCAAGAAGGCCGACGAGGCCAAGGAGAAGGCCGACGGCGAGGACGGCGACAAGTCCGGCGACAAGTCCTCGGACGGGTCCGGTACGTCGAAGCCCTCGGGCGGCGGCGACGCGGACGAGGACGCCTCCGGGTCCGGCTCGTCCGGTGACGCCGACTCCGGCAAGGGTTCCGGGGGCAGCGACAAGGGCGACGAGGACGCGGCCGACGAGCCCGCCCCCGACAAGCCCAGGAACCCGCTGGACCCGCTGGGCCTCGGCGACGCCATCAAGGACATCCTGACGCCGGAGGAGAAGAAGGCGCAGGAGGAGAAGGCCCAGGAGGAGAGGGCGGCGAAGGAGGAGTCGGGCGACGAGAAGTCCTCGGGCTCCTCGGACGACGACGCCAAGGACTCCGACGACGGCGACAGGGCCACCAAGCCCGTCGACGACACCCTCGGCAAGGCGAAGGACGGCCTCAAGGACACCGCGGACAAGGCCGAGGACCGGCTGAAGGACGCCGCCGAGAAGGCCGACGAGGTCGCGGAGAAGGCCGAGAAGGCGGCGGAGAAGGCCAAGGACAAGGCCGAGGGCAAGGACGACGAGGCCGACCCGGAGGAGTCCAAGGACCCGATGGCGCCGGACGAGGACGGCAAGAAGCCGTTCCCGTGCGTGGTGGAGAAGAAGGTCGACGGTGACGACGAGCAGTCGCCCGCGCCGATCCCGAACCAGCCGTGGCACCTTGAGGCCAGCTCGCTGCTCCTGAAGGGCGCGGACTACAAGGGCGTCGTGAACCTGAAGATGCCCGACGGCCGGACCAAGCAGGCGCTGAAGTACATCATCAGCGGCGGCACGGACATCGGCGACCTGCACCAGATCGTCGAGAGCCCGAACGGCAAGAAGTACCACGTCCAGGCCGCCAAGGGCTCCACGTCCACGATCCGCAACGGCGACACGACGATGTACACGGAGCGGATCTCGGGCAACCTCTTCGGTCTGATCCCGATCACGTTCGACCCGGAGCATCCGCCGCCGCTCAATCTGCCGCTGATCTACTTCACCAACGTGAAGGTCCAGCAGGCGGGCCAGTTCGGCGGTGAACTCACCATCCCCGGCCTGCACCAGTCGATCACCGACTGAGCCCGGGACCCGTTCCGGGAGCCGCGGCACGTCGAACACCGGAGGGCGCCCCCTGTCGCAGGGGGCGCCCTCGGTGCCGTACGGAAGAAAACGGGTCCCGGTCCGGATCTGGTCGGGGAGCCGGACCGCGGACCCGTGGCTCAGTCGCGGTCGCCGCCACCCAGGTGGTGGACGCGGACCATGTTGGTGGTGCCGGGGATGCCGGGGGGCGAACCGGCCGTGATGACCATGGTGTCGCCGTCGTTGTAGCGCTGGAGCTTGAGCACCTCGGCGTCGACCAGCTCGACCATCGCGTCCGTGTTGTCCACGTGCGGCACGACGTGCGCCTCGACGCCCCAGCTCAGGGCGAGCTGGTTGCGGGTGCTGGTGTCGGTGGTGAAGGCGAGGATCGGCTGGGCCGCGCGGTAGCGGGACAGACGGCGGGCGGTGTCACCGGACTTGGTGAAGGCGACCAGGGCCTTGCCGTCGAGGAAGTCGGCGATCTCGCAGGCGGCGCGGGCCACCGAACCGCCCTGCGTGCGCGGCTTCTTGCCCGGGACCAGCGGCTGCAGGCCCTTGGCGAGCAGCTCCTCCTCGGCCGCCTTGACGATCTTCGACATCGTCTTGACGGTCTCGATCGGGTACGCGCCCACGCTGGACTCGGCCGACAGCATCACCGCGTCCGCGCCGTCCAGGATCGCGTTGGCGACGTCGGACGCCTCGGCGCGCGTGGGGCGGGAGTTGGTGATCATCGACTCCATCATCTGGGTCGCGACGATCACCGGCTTGGCGTTGCGGCGGCACATCTCCACGAGGCGCTTCTGCACCATCGGGACCTTCTCCAGCGGATACTCCACGGCCAGGTCGCCGCGCGCCACCATGACGGCATCGAAGGCCGCGACGACGCCCTCCATGTTCGCCACCGCCTGCGGCTTCTCCACCTTGGCGATGACGGGGACCCGGCGGCCCTCCTCGTCCATCACCTTGTGGACGTCCTTGACGTCGTCGGCGTCGCGGACGAAGGACAGCGCGACCATGTCGCAGCCCATCTTCAGCGCGAACCGCAGGTCCTCGATGTCCTTCTCGGACAGGGCGGGGACGTTCACGGCCGCGCCGGGCAGGTTGATGCCCTTGTGGTCGGAGATGACGCCGCCCTCGACCACGATCGTCTTCACCTGCGGCCCGGCGACCTCGACGACGCGCAGCTCGACGTTGCCGTCGTTGATGAGGACCTGGTCGCCCTTGGAGACGTCGCCGGGCAGGCCCTTGTAGGTCGTGCCGCAGATCGACTTGTCGCCGGGCACGTCCTCGGTGGTGATGGTGAACTCGTCACCGCGCACCAGCTCGACGGGGCCCTCGGCGAAGGTCTCCAGACGGATCTTCGGGCCCTGCAGGTCGGCGAGGACGCCGATCGCGCGGCCCGTGCGCTCCGCCGCGGCCCGGACGCGGTCGTACCGGCCCTGGTGCTCGGCGTGCGTGCCGTGGCTGAAGTTGAAGCGGGCCACGTTCATTCCGGCTTCGATCAGCGAAACGAGCTGATCTTCGGAGTCGACGGCGGGGCCCAGCGTGCAAACGATTTTGGAACGGCGCATGGGGGCGATCCTATCGGTTTGTTTCGCTTCGGAATATTCCATCTGGCGGAAGATACAAATGGGCGGGTCGGTGCTCAGTTGCCCACGCCGCGGAGCGCTGTCAATGCCGCCCGACCAGTGCATAAGTCTGTGCGGCGATTTCCAGTTCCTCGTCGGTCGGTACGACGGCGACCTTCCCCCGGGCGTACTCGGGCGAGATCAGCCGCGGCTCGTCACTCCGTACGGAGTTCAGCTCGCCGTCCACCGCGAGGCCGAGCTCCTCCAGGCCCGCGACGGCGGCCGCGCGCACCGGCGCCGCGTTCTCCCCGACACCCGCCGTGAACGCGATCGCGTCCACCCGGCCGAGAACCGCGTAATAGGCGCCGATGTACTTCTTCAGCCGGTGAATGTAGATGTCGAAGGCGAGACGTGCCTGTTCGTCGCCCTCGTCGATGCGGCGGCGGATCTCCCGCATGTCGTTGTCGCCGCACAGTCCGATAAGGCCGCTCTTCTTGTTGAGAAGAGTGTCGATCTCGTCGATGGACAGTCCGCCGACACGCGCCAAATGGAAGATGACGGCCGGGTCCAGATCTCCCGACCGGGTGCCCATCACCAGACCCTCAAGAGGCGTCAGGCCCATGGAGGTGTCCACGCACCGGCCGCCGCGCACGGCGGACGCGGACGCGCCGTTGCCGAGGTGCAGCACGATGACGTTCACGTCCTCGGGGGCCTTGCCGAGCAGCTCCGCGGTCGTCCGCGACACATACGCGTGCGAGGTGCCGTGGAAGCCGTACCGGCGCACGCGGTGCTGGTCGGCGGTCTCCACGTCGATGGCGTAGCGGGCCGCGGCCTCCGGCATCGTCGTGTGGAAGGCGGTGTCGAAGACGGCGACCTGGGGCAGGTCGGGGCGCAGCGCCCGGGCCGTGCGGATGCCGGTGAGGTTGGCCGGGTTGTGCAGCGGGGCCACCGGGATCAGGCGCTCGATCTCGGCGAGCACGGCGTCGTCCACGACCGTCGGCTCGGTGAAGTGCTTGCCGCCGTGCACGACGCGGTGGCCGATCGCGGCCAGCTCCGGCGAGTCCAGGCCGAGCCCGTCCGCGGCCAGCTCCGCGGCGACGGCTTTCAGGGCGGCCTCGTGGTCGGCGATCGGCCCGGTGCGCTCGCGCTCGGCGCCGTCACCCGTCAGCGGGGTGTGCTTCAGCCGGGAGGTCTCCTCGCCGATGCGCTCGACGAGGCCCACGGCCAGACGGCTGCTGTCCGCCATGTCGAGCAGCTGGTACTTCACCGACGACGAGCCGGAGTTGAGGACGAGGACACGGGACGAGCTCACTGGGGGATTGCCTTCTCGGTGGGGGACTGGGGCTTGGCCTGACCCGGGGACTGGGACTGGATGGCCGTGATGGCGACCGTGTTGACGATGTCCTGGACGAGCGCGCCGCGGGACAGGTCGTTCACGGGCTTGCGCAGGCCCTGCAGGACCGGGCCGACGGCGATCGCGCCGGCCGAGCGCTGCACGGCCTTGTAGGTGTTGTTGCCGGTGTTCAGGTCGGGGAAGATCAGCACGCTGGCCTGGCCCGCGACGTCGGAGCCCGGCAGCTTGGTGGCCGCGACCGACGGCTCGACGGCCGCGTCGTACTGGATCGGGCCCTCGATCTTCAGGTCCGGGCGCTGCTCGCGCACCAGCTCGGTGGCCTCGCGGACCTTGTCGACGTCGGCGCCAGAGCCGGAGGTGCCGGTGGAGTACGACAGCATCGCGATGCGCGGCTCGACGCCGAACTGGTCGGCGGTCGCGGCCGACTGCACGGCGATGTCCGCGAGCTGGACGGCGTTCGGGTCCGGGTTGACCGCGCAGTCGCCGTACACGAGGACCTTGTCGGCCAGGCACATGAAGAAGACCGACGAGACGATGGACGCGTCCGGCTTCGTCTTGATGATCTCGAAGGCAGGCCGGATCGTCGCCGCCGTCGAGTGCACGGAGCCCGACACCATGCCGTCGGCCAGACCGCCCTGCACCATCAGCGTGCCGAAGTAGTTCACGTCCGCCACCACGTCGTACGCCAGCTCGACCGTCACGCCCTTGTGGGCGCGAAGGCGCGCGTACTCCTCGGCGAAGCCCTGCCGCAGCTCCGAGGCCTGGGGGTCGATGAGCTGCGAGTCGGCGAGGTCGACGCCGAGGTCCGCGGCCTTCTTGCGGATCGTCTCCACCGGGCCGAGCAGGGTCAGGTCGCAGACGCCGCGGCGAAGGAGCACGTCGGCGGCGCGCAGCACGCGCTCCTCGGTGCCCTCGGGGAGGACGACGCGGCGGCGGTCGGCGCGGGCCCGCTCCAGGAGCTTGTGCTCGAACATCATCGGCGTGAGCCGGTCGCTGCCGAACACGGACAGGCGCTTCAGGAGGTCCGCGGTGTCGGTGTACCGCTCGAAGAGGCCGAGCGCGGTCTCCGCCTTGCGCGGCGTCGCCGCGTTGAGCTTGCCCTCCAGGGCGAACAGCTCCTGCGCCGTCGGGAAGGACCCTCCGGTCACGGCGACCACGGGCGTGCCCGGCGCGAGCCGGTCGGCCAGGCGCAGGATCTCCGGGCCCGGCTGCTCGTTCAGGGTCAGCAGGACGCCCGCGATGGGCGGCGTCCCGGCGCTGTGCGCGGCGAGGGCGCCGACGACCAGGTCGGCGCGGTCGCCGGGGGTCACGACCAGACAGCCCGGGGTCAGGGCGTTCAGGAAGTTCGGCAGCATGGCGCCGCCGAAGACGAAGTCGAGGGCGTCGCGGGCCAGGCCCGAGTCGTCGCCGAGGAGCACCTTGCCGCCGAGGGCGTGGGTGATCTGCGCGACGGTCGGCGCGGCGAGCGCGGGCTCGTCCGGCAGGACGTAGCAGGGCACCGGGAGGCGGGCGGCCAGGCGCTCGTGTATCTCGGCGCGGTCGGCCGGGGCGACCCGGTTGGTGACCATCGCGAGGACGTCGCAGCCGAGGCTGTCGTAGGCGCGGTAGGCGTTGTGGGTCTCGGCGCGCACCGACTCGGCGGTCTGGTCCTTGCCGCCGACCACGGGCAGGACCGAGGCGCCGAACTCGTTCGCGAGCCGGGCGTTCAGCGCCAGCTCGTCGGGGAGCTGGGTGGCGGCGAAGTCGGTGCCGAGGACCAGGACCACGTCGTACGCGCGGGCGACGGCGTGAAAGCGGTCGACGAGCTGGGAGACCAGCTCGTCGGTGCCCTTCTCGGCCTGCAGCGCGGACGCCTCGTGGTAGTCCATGCCGTACACGGACGCGGGGTCCTGCGCGAGCCGGTAGCGGGCGCGGAGCAGCTCGAAGAGGCGGTCGGGTCCGTCGTGGACGAGCGGGCGGAAGACGCCCACGCGGTCGACCTGACGGGTCAGGAGCTCCATGACTCCCAGCTCGACGACCTGGCGGCCGTCGCCCCGGTCGATCCCGGTCACGTACACGCTGCGCGTCACGCGTGCTCTCCGTTTCGTCGCTGTCGTCGCCGGCCGGCCGGCTTGGCTGTCTTGCCTGGTGAGGCGGGGGAAGGGCAGCTCCGGCAGCGCCGAAATACACCCGATATTGTTGGCTGTGCCCTCTTGACAATACCTCTGCGGCTGGCTAAGTCGCAGAGCGGCGACGGGCGGCGGCCCCGCTGGGGCCGTGGAACAATCGGATCGGCTCACAAGTATCAACAGCGAGCAGGAGACACAGCGCGATGCGTATCGGAATTCTCACCGCGGGCGGCGACTGCCCGGGCCTCAACGCAGTGATCCGGTCGGTCGTGCACCGAGCGGTCACGAACTACGGCGACGAGGTCATCGGCTTCGAGGACGGATACGCGGGCCTGCTGGACGGCCGCTACCGCACCCTCGACCTGAACGCGGTCAGCGGCATCCTCTCCCGCGGCGGAACCATCCTCGGCTCCTCCCGCCTGGAGCGCGCCCGCTTCCGCGCCGCCTGCGACAACGCCAAGGAACTCATCGAGAAGAGCGGCTTCGACGCGCTCATCCCGATCGGCGGCGAGGGCACCCTGACGGCCGCGAAGATGCTGTCGGACGCCGGAGTGCCGGTGGTCGGCGTGCCCAAGACCATCGACAACGACATCTCCTCCACGGACCGCACCTTCGGCTTCGACACCGCCGTCGGCGTCGCCACCGAGGCGATGGACCGCCTGAAGACCACCGCCGAGTCCCACCAGCGCGTCATGGTCGTCGAGGTCATGGGCCGGCACGCGGGATGGATCGCCCTGGAGTCCGGCATGGCCGGCGGCGCCCACGGCATCTGCCTGCCCGAGCGGCCCTTCGACCCGGCCGACCTGGTCAAGATGGTCGAGGAGCGGTTCGCGCGCGGCAAGAAGTTCGCCGTGATCTGCGTCGCCGAGGGCGCGCACCCCGCCGACGGCACGATGAACTACGGCAAGGGCGCCATCGACCAGTTCGGCCACGAGCGCTTCCAGGGCATCGGCACCGCCCTCGCCTTCGAGCTGGAGAGCCGCCTCGGCAAGGAGGCCAAGCCGGTCATCCTCGGCCACGTCCAGCGCGGGGGCACGCCGACGGCGTATGACCGGGTGCTCGCCACTCGGTTCGGCTGGCATGCCGTGGAGGCCGTGCACCGCGGGGACTTCGGGCACATGACGGCGCTGCGCGGCACGGACATCGTGATGGCGCCGCTCGCCGAGGCGGTCACCGAGCTGAAGACGGTCCCGAAGGACCGCATGGACGAGGCGGAGTCGGTTTTCTAGGGCGCCTGTGCGTGCGACCGTGCAGGTCGTGGGTGGTTGTCGCCCTTCGGGCTCGTCCTCAATCGCCGGACGGGCTCAATTCTCCGGCATCAACGGCCAGAAGTGGTCCAGGATCCGGTCCAGGAAGTCGCGGCCCGCGTGCCCCGACGCGTCCGCGCCCGCCCCGCCGCCCCAGCTGAGCGTGCGCACCATCCGGGACTGGTAGTCCTCGTGGAGTCGGCGCAGCGGGCCCTCCAGGTCCCGCTTCTCCAGGGCGAGCAGCTTGCTGACCGGGCGTGCGTAGCCCTGCCAGCGGGTCGTGACCGCGCTGCGCAACAGCTCCGCGAGATCGTCGGCGCGGCCCGTCACCGTGACGAAGTCGGGCAGCGGCAGGCGCAGCGTGCGGCTCAGGGCCGCGGACTGGCGGTCCGTGCCGCGCCACTGGTTGGTCTCCTCCATGCGCAGATACGCCTGGATCTCCACGCCCGCCCCGCGCGCCACGTCCTCCGGGGCGAGGCCGCGGGCGAGGCGGTGCTCCCGCAGCGTCGTGGCCGCGCCCATCAGCTCGCCCGGCGAGCACCACAGCGTCGCGGCGAGCGCGGCCAGCTCGGCGGACGTCGGCGAGGAGAGGCCGCGCTCCCAGGACATAACAGTGTCCGGCGTGACATGAGCGAGGCCGTAGCTCGCCCGCATGCCGTACGCGACGTGACCAGGCGCCATGCCCAGCGCCTCCCGGAGGCGGCGCGCGGCGGGGAAGTTGAAGGGCGGCGTGGGCTGGCTCGGTTGCACGGGCACACGGTATGGCCGTACGGGGGCGGCGACTACGGTCTGTTCACACAGGGCTGCGGCTCGTACGAAAGTACGGCGGGCGAGCGCCCTCCACGTGCTCCACGCGCCCCTCTTTGTCCGGAAATCACCCCTTGACCGCCCCTCCCAAGGCGAACCCCCCGCCCAACCGCCGCGCCACCAGGACGTACAGCAGGATCACCGGCGTGGAGTAGATGAGGGAGAACGCCGCCAGCTGGCCGTAGACGATGGCGCCCTTGGAGCCGAAGAAGTCGTTGATGCTGACCGCCGCCGGCATCTGGTCGGGGGACAGGAGCAGCATGAAGGGGACGAAGAAGTTGCCCCACATCATGACGAAGGAGAAGACCGTCACTACGGCCACGCCCGGGCCCATCAGGGGCAGGACGATGCGCAGCAGGGACTGGAAGGGCGAGGCGCCGTCCGTCCAGGCGGCCTCCTCCAGCTCCTTCGGGACGCCGTCCATGAAGTTCTTCATCAGCCAGATGGCGAAAGGGAGTTGGGACGCGGCGAAGAAGAAGATCGTGCCCTGCATGGTGTCGATGAGGTCGACGCGGACGAACAGCGCGTACACCGGAACCATGATCGCGGTGATGGGGAGGCTCGTCGCGAACAGGATGCTGAGCATGAACGGGCGGTTCAGGCGGGACGTGTAGCGGGACAGCGGGTACGCCGCGAGGGCCGCGCAGACCACGGTGAGCAGGGTGCCGCCGCCGCACAGCAGCAGGCTGTTGAGCATCGGCGTGTACGTGATCTCGTCGGTGAGGACCGCGTCGAAGTTGTCGAAGGTGATGCCGTCGGGGGCCTTCACACCCACGTCGGCCTTGGGGTCCAGGGCGGAGAGGATCACCCAGGCGAGCGGGACCGCGAAGGCCGCGGCGACGGCCAACAGGCCGATGTCCGCTGCCAGTCGGCGGCTTCTCGTGCGGCGTCGCGACACTCAGACCTCCGTGCGGAGCAGGCGCATGTAGAGGAGCGAGAACAGGGATCCGACCAGGAGCAGGAGCAGGGCCACCGCGGTGCCGTAGCCGATCATGCTCTTCTGGAAGGCCTGCTCGTACATGAACAGCGGGAGGGTCTGGCTGCGGTTGCCCGGACCGCCGCGCGTCATCACCCAGATCAGACCGAAGACCGACAGGGTCTGCAGGGTGTTGAGCATCAGGGTGGTGCCGATGGAGCGGCGGATCATGGGGAGCGTGATGTGCCACATGCGGCGCCAGCCGCTCGCGCCGTCGACCTCCGCGGCCTCGGTGATCTCCTTGGGGATCTCGTTGAGGGCGGCGGAGTACACGAGCATCGAGAAGGCCGTGCCGCGCCAGACGTTGGCGAACGACACCGCGAGGATAGGCAGCGTGAACAGCCAGTTCTGGGACGGCAGATGGAGGAAGTCCAGGACGGCGTTGAGGGTGCCGTCGCGGCGGAAGAAGGCGTAGAGCAGGAAGCCCGCCACGACCTCGGGGAGCACCCAGGCCGTGACGACCACGGCCCCGGTGAGGGTGCGGACCGGCTTGGACGCCCGCTGCATCAGGGCGGCGAGGGCCAGGCCCAGGGTGTTCTGGCCGACGATCGACGACAGGAACGTGAAGACCAGCGTCAGCCAGACCGCGTTGACGAAGTCCTCGTCGTCGAACGCCGTCCGGAAGTTCTCGAAGCCGACGAAGGACTCCTGGGCCTGGCCGGTGAGCTGGAGGTCGGTGAAGGCGATGTACGCGCAGTAGCCGATCGGGCCCGCGAGGAAGAGCAGCAGCAGGACGACCGCGGGCGACACCGGCAGGGCCCGGGCCAGCGAGCGGGCGAGCCGCCGGTGGCCCGGGGGAGCCGTCACTTCTCGATCACCTTGCCGTCGGTCGCCGACTTGACCTCGTCGTCATAGCCGCTCGCCGCCTTGTCCACCGAGCCGTCCCCCGTCGTGACCTGCTCCATGGCCTCCTGCATCGCCGTGGACACCTTCGGATACGCGGGGAAGGCGGGCCGGTAGTGCGTCGAGGCGACCAGGTCGGTGAAGAACTTGATGCCGGGCTGCGCCTTCATGTACGCGGGATCCCTCGCGACGTCCTCGCGCACCGAGATGCCGGAGTTCGCGATGTACCACTTCTTCGCGTTCTCCTTGGTCTGCATCGTCTCGATGAACTTGAACGCCAGGTCGGCGTTGTCCGCCTTCGACGGGATCGCCCAGGTCCAGCCGCCGGACATGCTCACCTTGCCGGGGGCCTGGCCGTGCTGCGTGGGCATCGCCGCGAGCCCCAGCTCCTTGGACCACTCGGGCCATTCGTGCCCGGAGCCCGGCAGCCAGTCCTGCGGCAGCCAGGAGCCGTCGAGGTTGATGCCGAGTTTGCCCTTGGGCAGGAACTCGCCGCGCACCCGCGTCGCCATGTTCGGGTCGAGGGCGTCCTCGACGTCCGGGCCGAGCTTCTCCTTGTAGACGGTCTCCACGAACTTCAGGGAGTCCTTGAAGCCCTGGCCGCCGACCACCCACTTCTTCGCCTTCGGGTCGTACAGCGGGTTCTCGCCCGTGCCGTAGAGCAGCATCTCCATGCCCTGCATCGACGAGGTCTCACCGCCGGGTTTGCCGGTGTAGACGTTCAGCGGGACGACGTCCGGGACCTTCTCCTTGATGGTGCGGGCCGCGTCCAGGATCTCGTCCCAGTTCTTCGGCTGCCAGTTCGCGGGCAGGCCCGCCTTCTCGAAGATGTCCTTGTCGAACCAGAGGCCGCGCGTGTCCGTGCCGTCCGGCACGCCGTACGTCTTGCCGTCCTCCGCCTTCGCCGCCGCCTTGGCCGTGCGGATGAACTTCGGCCACTCCTTCCACTTCTCCAGATAGGGGTCGAGCGGCTTCAAGTACCCGCTGGTGATGTCGGAGTTGATGAGGAAGGTGTCCTCGTAGACCAGGTCGGGGGCGGTCTTCGGCGAGCGCAGCATCTGCTGCACCTTCGTGTAGTACTCGGCGTCCGGCGCCTTGATCGGCACCAGCTTCACCTTCTTGCCGGGGTTCGCGTTCTCGAACTGCTTCTTCATCGACTCCAGGTAGTCGTCCATCACCCGGATCTTGTTGTCCATGGACTGCTTGTACGAGACCTTCACGGTGTCCGGGTCGTCGCCGGAGCCGCCGCCGCACGCGGTCAGGGTGGAGGCGGCGAGCACGGCTGCCAGGAGCAGAGGGGCGGGGGCGGTGGGGCGCACGGGCACGACCTCCTACGGTCCGACGCGGCCGCGCCGCGGCGCGGGGGTGCTGCCGCGCGGGGCTGCTGCCGGTGAACGTAAGCGCGGGCTCGGAGCAAGGTCAATGCCCTTGCAACGGGGTTGCGGAGGCTGTGCGTTGACGCTTGTCGCTAACGTGACAACGTTGTTATGGGGTGGGGGTTTGGGGGTCCCTCGGGTGTTGATCAGGACGGCGGGAGCCAGCGGTAGATCAGTTCCGGGCGGCCCACGTGGCCGTACTGGGGGCTGCGGGCGGCCCGCCCCGTCGTCACCAGGTGCTCCAGGTAGCGGCGGGCCGTGATGCGGGAGAGGCCCGTGGTGTCCGCGGTGGCCGCGGCGGTGAGGCCGTCGGGGGCGGCGTCCTGGAGCGTGCGGGTCACCTTCTCCAGGGTGGGGCCGCTGAGGCCCTTCGGCAGGGCCGCGGGGGCGGGGGCGCGGAGGGTCGCGAGGGCGCGGTCCACCTCGTCCTGGCCCGTCGCCTCGCCCGCGGCGGTGCGGAATTCCGCGTAGCGGGTGAGGCGGTCGCGGAGCGTCGCGAAGGTGAAGGGTTTCAGTACGTACTGGACCACGCCGAGGGAGACGCCCTCGCGGACCACCGCGAGGTCGCGGGCCGACGTCACCGCGATGACGTCCGCGCGGTGGCCCGCCGCGCGGAGGGTGCGGGCGAGGGCCAGGCCGTGGCCGTCGGGGAGGTTCAGGTCGAGGAGGATCAGGTCGACGGGGGTCTTGTCGAGGGCGCGGCGGGCCTCGGCGGCCGTGTGGGCTGTGGCGGTGACCTCGAAGCCTGGCACTCGGTTCACGTAGAGGACGTGGGCGTCGGCCGCGACGGGGTCGTCCTCGACGACCAGGACCCGGATCGGGGTGGGGTCGGTCATCTGTCGGCCTTTCCGTCTGTACGTGGGCCGGGGCGGGCGCCGATGGACGCCGCCGTCAGGGGCAGGTTCGCCGTGAACTCTGCACCGCCCCCCTCCGGTTCCGTCAAGGTCAGCGTCCCCCCGTGACGCGTCACGGTCTGGTGCACCAAGGACAGGCCGAGGCCGCGGCCCGAGGGGGCCTTGGTGCTCCAGCCGTGCTGGAAGACCGACTCGCGTTGGGCGGGGTCGACGCCCGGGCCGGTGTCCGTGACGCGGAGGATGAGGCCGCCGGACTCGGCGCGGACGGTCACGGTGACGCGGGCCGAGGGGGAGCCCTGGGCGGCGTCGACGGCGTTGTCGATGAGGTTGCCGAGGACGGTGACGAGGTCGCGGGGCGGCAGGCTCGCGGGGAGCATGCCGTCGTCGACGCTGGTGTCGGCGGAGACGACCAGCTCCACGCCGTGCTCGTTGGCCTGCGCGGCCTTGCCGAGGAGGAGGGCGGCGAGGACGGGTTCGTTGACGGCGGCGACGACCTGGTCGGTGAGGGCCTGGGCCAGCTCCAGCTCGGCGGTGGCGAACTCCACGGCCTCGTCGGCGCGGCCGAGCTCGATCAGGGACACCACGGTGTGCAGCCGGTTCGCGGCCTCGTGGGCCTGTGAGCGCAGCGCCCGGGTGAAGCCGCGTTCGGAGCTCAACTCGCCCGCGAGCGCCTGGAGTTCGGTGTGGTCGCGGAGCGTCACCACGGTGCCCTTGCGGTCGCCGCCGGAGACGGGTGAGGTGTTGACGACCAGCACCCGGTCGGCCGTCAGATGCACCTCGTCCACCCGCGGCCGGGCGTCGAGCAGCGCGCCGGTGAGAGGCGCGGGCAGGCCGAGGTCGGTGACGTACCGGCCGACGACGCCCTCGGGCGCGCCGAGCAGCTCGCGGGCGCCGTCGTTGATGAGGGCGACGCGGCGCCGCCCGTCGAGCATGAGCAGTCCCTCGCGGACGGCGTGCAGCGCGGCCTCGTGGTAGTCGTGCATGCGGCTCAGCTCGGCGGCGTTCATGCCGTGGGTGCTGCGGCGGAGCCGGGCGTTGATCACGTACGTGCCGACGGCGCCGAGGGCGAGCGCGGCCACCGCGACGCCGAGCAGCGCCACGAGCTGGCCGCGGGCCTTCTCGCTGATCGCGTCGATGGTGATGCCCGCGCTGACCAGGCCGACGATGCGGCCGTGCTCGCCGCGCCGGTCGTCACCGCCGTCGAAGACGGGCGTGACGACGCGCGCGGACGCGCCGAGGGTGCCGGTGTAGATCTCGGTGAAGGTCTGGCCGCGCAGGGCCTCCGCGGTGTGGCCGAGGAAGCGCTCGCCGATGCGGTCGGGGTCGGGGTGGGTCCAGCGGATGCCCCGCCGGTCCATGATCGTCACGAAGTCGACGCCGGTGTGCAGCTGCACGTCGGTGGCGTACGGCTGGAGCCTGCGGGACGGGTCCTCGCCGCGGATCGCCTCGCGCACCGACGGCGAGTCCGCCACCGCGCGCGCCGCGGCCGTGGCCTGGCGGAGCGCGGCCTCCTCGGCCTGGTGCCGGTCGCTCAGGTACGTGAACAGGGCACAGCCCGCGACCACGACCGCCACCAGGACCACCTGCATCGCGAAGAGCTGACCGGCGAGGCTGCGGGGGCCGCGGGGTCGGCGGGGCGAGCGGGGTGGTCGGGGGACCTGGGGCATGTTGCCAGTCTGCCGTGACGTGTATGTGCGAACTAAATGAACGTAACCGTGACCGCCGTCACAGGCCGGGAGATAGTCACCCGGAATCGCCAGGACGTGAGCCGCACGACTAGCGAGGACGCAGACGCCAGTCGTACGTAGCCCAAGGAGGCACCCCGTGGCACAGGGACAGACGGCGGCCGACACCGCCGACGCGGGCGCACCGCCCGCGAAACGGGACCGGACCCACTATCTGTACATCGCCGTCATCGTCGCCGTACTGATCGGTATCGCCGTCGGCTTCATCGCGCCGGACTTCGCCAAGGAGCTCAAGCCGATCGGCACGGGCTTCGTGAACCTGATCAAGATGATGATCTCGCCGATCATCTTCTGCACGATCGTCCTCGGCGTGGGCTCGGTCCGGCAGGCGGCGAAGGTCGGCAAGGTCGGCGGGCTCGCGCTCGCCTACTTCGTCGCGATGTCCGTGGTCGCGCTGGCCATCGGCCTGATCGTCGGCAACATCCTGCACCCCGGCGACGGCATGGACCTGACCTCGTCGGACAAGAAGGCGGGCCACACCGCCGCCGACGAGGCGGACAAGGGCCTGGTCGACTTCGCGCTCGGCATCATCCCCAAGACGATGGTCTCCGCCTTCACCGAGGGCGAGGTCCTCCAGACCCTCCTCGTCGCCCTCCTCGTCGGATTCGCCCTGCAGGCCATGGGCAAGACGGGCGAGCCGGTCCTGCGCGGGGTGCAGCACATCCAGAAGCTGGTCTTCCGCATCCTCGGCATGATCATGTGGATGGCGCCGATCGGCGCGTTCGGCGCGATGGCCGCCGTGATCGGCGAGACCGGTACGGACGCCCTCAAGGCGCTCGCCACCATCATGATCGGCTTCTACATCACCTGTGCGCTGTTCATCCTCGTGGTGCTCGGCACGCTGCTGCGCCTGGCGACCGGCGTGAACCTGTTCAAGCTGCTCCGCTACCTGGGCCGGGAGTTCCTGCTCATCCTGTCCACGTCCTCGTCGGAGTCCGCGCTGCCGCGGCTCATCGCGAAGATGGAGCACCTGGGCGTGAGCCGCCCGGTCGTCGGCATCACCGTCCCCACCGGGTACTCCTTCAACCTCGACGGCACGATGATCTATCTGACGATGGCCTCGCTGTTCATCGCCGACGCGATGGACCAGCCGCTGGGCATCGGTGAGCAGATCTCGCTGCTGCTGTTCATGATGATCGCCTCCAAGGGCGCGGCGGGCGTCTCCGGCTCGGGCATCGCGGTCCTGGCCTCCGGCCTCCAGTCCCACAAGCCCGCCCTCGTCGACGGCGTCGGCCTCATCATCGGCGTCGACCGCTTCATGAGCGAGGCCCGTGCGCTGACGAACTTCGCCGGTAACGCGGTGGCCACGTTGTTGATCGGTACGTGGACGAAGGAGGTCGACCGGGAGCGGGTGGCTGCCGTCCTGGACGGCAAGATTCCCTTCGACGAGCGGACGCTTCTCGACGACGACCACGGGGACGTGGGGCCTTCCCTGGAGAAGAAGCCCGCGCCCGGCTCCGGGGCCGACGATGAGGCTGCGTCGGGGCAGCCTGTGGACGAGGCGGCCGCCGTCAAGGTCTGACCTTTGCGTGACCCTTGGACGAGGCCGGGGCCGATCGGCCTTCGGCCTCGTCCTCAATCGCCGGACAGGCTCAAATCATCGCCGCACCGGCACAGCGTCTCCCGCCGCATCGCCGCACGTCAGGCGACCCCCCTGAGCAGCGCCGAGCCCAACGGCGTCAGCGCGTGGCGTACCGCGTTGCTCTGGCGGACGCTGGAGACCAGGCCCGCCTCGCGCAGGACGGCGGCGTGTTCGCTCGCCGAGGAGAGGGAGACGCCGGCTCGGCGGGCGAGTTCCGTGGTGGTGGGATCGCCGCCGAGTGCCTGGAGCACGGCGGCCCGGGTGTGGCCGAGCAGGGGCGCCAGGCCCTCGTACGCGGGGCGGACGTCGTCGGCCGTGCGCGGCCGGGCCGGGTAGACGAGCGTCGGCGGCAGCGCGGTGTCCGCGAGGGCGACCGGGCTGCGGGCGAAGCAGGACGGCACCAGGAGCAGCCCGCGTCCGTCGAGCCGCAGGTCGCGGTCCACCGGGTAGGCGACTTCGAGCACCGGTGACCGCCAGCGCATCGACGGGCCGTACGTCCGGAGCATCGCCTCCGCGCCGCCGTGCCAGAGCGCGTGCAGCCTGAGGGCGCGGTCGGTGTTCGCGCGCCGGGTGATGCGGGGCCAGCGGGGGCCGAGCGTCCCCTGGTGGTACGTGCGCAGGGCGCGGGCGAGTCGGCGCAGGGCGGCGGGTTCGCCGTCGGCCAGGGAGCGGGTCCAGGACGGCAGCGGATTGCGGTCGGCGAGGACGGTCAGCTCGGCGCGCAGCCGGGTGCGCGGTGTGGACATCAGCGCGTCGAGGCCGGGCTCCATCCCGGCCGCCGCGGCGGGTGGCGTGAGGAAGTCCGGGAAGTACCCGCGTCGCGGTACGAGCGGCAGGAGCATCCCGAGCGGCCCCTGTCTGTCGCCGTGCCCTGAACGGCGACAGACGGCGAGGGCCGGATCGGGACGCTGGTCCTGGAGGCGGTGGAGGCTGAGGACGGTCTCCCAGAGCGGATCGGCTCCGTCGGAGACCCGGGTGCGGACGAGATCGGTCGCGGTGAAGTGGACACGCAGCACGGTGGTTCCCCCGATGGTGTTGAGCGGTCGCCGCTCCCCCGAACGGCGACAGGGACGACGATCTCGATGAGACGCGCCGTCGGCAAGCAGGACGCGTCCCGCTGGGACGATGGGACGCCCGAAACCCCCCTGCCTGCTATGTTCTGCCGCTGTGGGACGGACACAGGGGCAAGCCCATGAGTGAGACTCACGAACTGGCCGATCTTCTGCAGGGGTTGAAGGAGCGCAGCGGTCGTAGTTACACGGCTCTCGCGAGCCGTACGGGCCTGAGCCGCTCCTCGGTGCACCGCTACTGCCAGGGCCTGACGGTGCCCGCGAGCTTCGGCACGGTCGAGCGGATCGCGCGGGTGTGCGGGGCGGGGCAGGAGGAGCTGGACCGGCTGTACGGGGCGTGGGCGCGGGCGGAGGCGGCGTCGGCGTCCGCGTCGGCGGAGGCAGCGTCGGGGGAGGTCCCGTCGGGGGAGGCCGGCTCGCCCGCCGAACCGCCCGCCGCGTCGGCCGCAGCGGAGCCCGCCGCACGGGCCACCCGGCGGCCGATCCCCCTCCCTCCGCGGCGCTTACGCACCCTCCTGCTCGCCATGGTCGTGGCCGTCGCCGTGGTGAGCGTCGTGACCTTCGACGGACGGCCGGACCCGGGCGGCGAAGGCGGGGGCGCCACGGCGAGCGGCGGCCCAGGGAACAGCGGCGGCACGGTCGACCGCTCCTCCGGCCAGCGGATCGACGGCCCCTACTGGGCCCTTGCGCCCAAGCCGATCGACCCCGAGTTCTTCGGCGTCACGATGAACACCGACACCGGCCTCATGCCGGACTTCGCCGTCAGCGGGGTCCGGTTGTGGGAGAGCGAGACCCGCTGGGCCCAGGTCGAGCCGGAGCGCGGGAAGTTCGACTGGAAGATCCTGGAGCGCACGGTGCGGGGCGCCGAACGCAAGCACCTGCCCGTCCTGTTCGTGTTCGGCGGCACTCCGGGCTGGGCGGCTCCCGAAGGGCCGAAGTCGGCGTACCCGGAGGACTCGCGCGCCGCGCCCCCCGACGATCTCGCCGACTGGGAGCACTTCGTCGAGAAGGTCGCCACGCGCTACCGCTCCCGGATCGCGGCGTACGAGCTCTGGGACAGCGTGGGAGCCACGTCCCACTACACCGGGAGCATGGCCACGCTGGCCAAGATGGTGCGCGGGGCGGCACGGATCATCCGGCGCGTCGACCCGGACGCGAAACTCGCGTGCCCCTCCTTCGGCAAGCTGTGGGAGCCCGAAGGCAGGGAACTGCTTGCGAAGTTCGTGCGCACCGGGGCGTACGAGTTCTGCGACACCGCGGCGCTCAAGCTGCACCCGCGCCGGGCCGACGGGCCGCCCGAGGAGATCATCGAACTCGCGGAGAAGGCGGAGGACGTCTTCCGCAGACACAACGTGGGCCGGCGGGTGTGGAACACCGGCCCGGGCGCGGAGATCGACGACGGCGCCCGCCTCTCCGCCCGCCGCGCCAACGACTACGCCGTGCGCTTCTACCTGGTCGGCCTCTATGCCCGTAAATCCTTCATCGAAAGGATGTACTTCTACGCCTGGGGCGGCAGGAACATCCCCCTGGTCGTCCAGCCCGTGGGCGGTCCCCCCGCGGAACCCGGCCGCCGCATCGGCCGCCTGCACGGCTGGCTCGCCGACAAACAGATCACCTCCTGCGGCAAGGGCACTGGAGTCGGCCTCCCGGACGGCGTCTACGAATGCGTCTTCCGCCCCGGCGGCACCCGCGAACCCGATCCGGCGGGCCCGCGCTTCTCCATCCGCTGGACCCAACAGGGCCGCGCGGCAGCCGAGTTGGGGAAGGGGGCCCATCGGCTGCGCCGGATGGACGGCGGGGTGGAGCGGGTGCGGGCGGGGGAGCGGGTGGTATACGGGGAGTCGCCGGTGCTGGTGGAGTACCGCGCGTGAACGCCCGGGGTGCCCGGACCAGGGGGGAGGGGGCCTCAGGGCCCGGTCAGGAACGACTTCCAGGCGGGGAGGGTGAGGAGCAGGCGCCCCGCTCCTACGCCCGTCCCGGCGCGCCCCCGGACGTCTGCTCGGCGGCCACCTCCGCCACCAACTCCTCCGCCTCCGCCGGAGGCAACCCCGCCGCGCACAGGAACGTGACCGCCGCCGCACGTCCGGCATCCGCCGGTTCCATGAGGCCGTCGTTCGCGGACTCCATCAGGGCGAACATGATGTTCTCGACGACGTAGGCGAGGGCGTTCGCGGGCATCGGGGAGACGAACCGGCCCTCGTCCAGGCCCCGTTGGAGCATTGCCGTGCCCCGCTCGTGGACGGGGGCGAGACGTTCGCGGATGCCCTCCATGGCGATGGCGCGCTGGGCGAGGGAGATCAGCAGGCGGTAGCGGTCGGTGACGTCCCAGACGGCGAGCATCGCGCTGGCGACCGCGCGGGGCGGGTCGTCGACGCCCTCGTACCCGGCGGCGTGCGCGGCGGTGACCGCCTCGACGGCCTCGTCGAGGATCGCGGTGACGAGGGCGTCGCGGCTCGGGAAGTGGCCGTACACGGTGCGGCGTACGACACCGGCGGCGCGGGCGATCTGGTCCATCGACGCGTCCGGGTCCCGGGTCAGCTCGGCGAAGGCGACGTTCAGGATGCGGCGCCGGTTGGCGTCGGCGCGGGCCTGCGCGGCGGACACGGCGGCAGGTGCGGCGGACACGGCGGCAGGCGCGGCGGTGGCTCCCGTGGAGGCGATCCCCGAGGAGGCGACCTCCGTGGAGGTCGGCCCCTCGGGGGGCACGGACGGCGTCGGCGTCGGCTGCGTACGGCTCATGCGCTCATTCTGCCGCGCTTCCCGTGCTTGCACACCGATGTGCAACATGGCCGTTCATCACGTACATTGCACAGGTGCGTGCAATTGCACAGCGCTGTGCAAGATCTGCGTTGTGCGAGATCCGATGTGTGCCGTGCGCGCCCTGCGGGCGACGGCGGAAATCGTGAGGGGTGGACCCGATGCCTTTGCTGATCAGGGAGCCGGTCGAGCGGATGGACCGGCCCTACGCCCGCCGCTGGTGGGCGCTGGGTGTGCTGTGCCTGAGCCTGCTGATCGCCGTCATGGCGAACACGGCGCTCACGGTCGCGGCCCCGGACATGACCCGCGACCTCGACCTGTCCAGCTCCGACCTGCAGTGGGTCATCGACGCGTACACCGTCCCGTACGCCGCCCTGATGCTGCTGTTCGGCGCGATCGGCGACAAGTACAGCCGTCGCGGCGCCCTCGTTCTCGGGCTCGTGGTGCTGAGCGCGGGAGCCGGGGCCGGGGCGCTCGCGGACAGCTCGACCGCCGTGATCGCCGCACGCGCGGTGATGGGCGTGGGCGCGGCCATGATCATGCCCGCGACCCTCTCGCTGCTGGCCTCGACGTTCCCGCGCGAGGAGCGGGCCAAGGCGATCACGCTGTGGGCGGCGACGTCCGGCATCGCCATCGCCGCCGGGCCCCTGATCGCGGGTGCGCTCCTGGAGCACTACGGCTGGGCCTCGACGTTCCTCATCGACGTCCCGGTGGCGGTGGTCGCGATCGTCGGCGCCTTCGCCCTCGTACCGCCATCGAAGGCCGCGGCCCGGGGGCGCATCGACTATGTGGGCGGGCTGCTCTCCGTCGTCTGGATCGGCGCGCTCATCTACATGATCATCGAGGGTCCGGGCTTCGGCTGGGGCGCCAGCGCGGTGACGGCGGCCGTGATCGCCGCCGTGGGCCTCGCCCTGTTCGTCGTCTGGGAGCTGCGGCACCCGCGGCCCGTCCTGGACGTGCGCAAGTTCGCCGAGCGCGGCTTCTCCGGCGCCAACCTCGCCGTCGCCCTGTTCTTCGTCGCCGTCTTCGGTGCCTTCCTCTACCTCACCCAGCACCTCCAGTTCGTCCTCCTGTACGACCCGCTGGAGACCGGTGTCCGCATGCTGCCGCTGGCCGGAGCGGTGTTCGTCGGCACGGCCCTCACCGGCTTCCTCACCCCGCGCCTCGGTGCGAAGGTCATGGTGACGGCGGGTATGGTCGGCGGCACCACGGCCCTCGCCCTGCTCACGGCCACCGACGAGGGCTCCACGTACGCCGACTTCGTGCCCTCCCTGATCATCCTCGGCGTCTCCCTCGGCTTCGCCGTCTCGCCGTGCACGGACGCCATCATGGGCGCCTTCCCGGAGTCCGAACTCGGCGTCGGCGGCGCCGTCAACGACACCTCCCTCGAACTCGGCGGCTCCCTCGGCATCGCCGTCCTCGGCTCGGTGCTCGCCACCTCGTACGCCGACGGGCTCGCCGACGAGACCAAGGGCAGCAAGCTGCCGGCGTACGCCCTTGAGCAGGCGCAGGACTCCGTGGGCGCGGGCGGCGGCGTCGCCCAGGCCGTCGGCGGCCAGGCCCGCAAGCTCGCCGAGCAGGCCGCGGCGCCCGGCACCACGCCCCAGAAAGCCGCCGAACTGAAGGCCCAGGCAGGCGAACTCGCCCAGAACGCCGAGCAGATGAAGCACGCGGTGGGCTCGGCGTTCTCCGACGCGGTGGCGCACACGAGCCTCGTCGGGGCGCTGGTCCTCGGCACCGGCACGGTGATCGTGGCCTTCCTGCTGCCGAGGAAGGGGCAGGAGAAGCGGCAGCCCGTCGATGCGGCGCCCGCGAACGCCGGGGATGCGGTCAAGGAGCCGGTGGCCTGAGGGCGGGGTCGGGGGCCAAGGGCCTGACGCCAGGGGCCTGACGCCAAGGGGCTGAGGTCAGGGGGCTGAGGCCAGGCCTCGGCCTCAGTCCTGGGGCGCGTCGGAACGCGCGGCGGCCTGGCTCCGCCGCCACTGCTCCATGACGTTCCGCAGCGCCTCGTTCACGAGCAGCAGGAACTCGGCGGACGATCCGAAGCGGGCCCCGGCCGGGGTCGCGGCACCGAGCACATCGGCGCCGCGCTGCGACGCCGCCGCCAGCACGTCGTTCATCTGCAGCGCCGCGAGCGTGGACCGCAGCCAGATCTCGTCGTCGACGACATAGCGTTCGCGGCGCGCGCCGGGAGCCCGGTCCCGCGTGATCATCCCCTGCTCCTCCAGGAACGTGACCGCGTGCGAGACGGACGCCGGGCTCACGCGCAGCCGTTGGACCAGCTCGGCCGCGGTGAGCGTGCCGGAGTCGGCGACGAGCAGACAGGCGAGCACCCGGGCCATCATCCGGGGGAGACCCTGCTGTAAAAGGAGTTCGGTGAAGGACTCCGTGAAGTCCTGGACCGCCCGCGGGTCGCGCCCATGGCTGCTGTCGGGCAGCGGCGGCGCGGGCGGCGCGTCCTGTCTCTGGCGGCGCGCGCGGTGCCGGGTGGCCTCCTGCGCCCGGTCCGCGCCGTAGCTCTCGGGGCCGCCGTTGCGGGAGACCTCCCGCATGATCGTCGAGGCGGGCCGCTCCAGGCGGCGGCCGATCTCCGTGTATCCGAGCCCCTCCGCCAGTCCCGCGGCGATGAATCGGCGCTCCTCATTGGTGAGCCTGCCTCCGGGCATCGGTGTTCCTCTCCGGTCTGTCGCCCTGCGCGGGGCTCGGTGCCCGCACCTGCGAAGTATGCGTTCATTCACAGCCCATTGCAATCACGGTCCGGGCCGCCCGTTGCGTTCAGCTCCATGCCCATTGCAATAGCAATCCGCACTTCCCGATGTGAGATGGGGAGTCGGCCCTTTTTGACCTTTGACGGATCGGTGAATGCAATGTACCTTCGTGCTCGTTCAGTGATTGCTGAACGAAGGCGACGGTACGCAAGGGGGTTCGTGATGGGCAAGGGCAACGGCTTCTCCGAGGCAGGGCTCGACCGGCTGCGCGAGGTACTGGCACGGCACGTCGAGTCCGGCAGGATCCCCGGGCTCGTCGCCCTGGTCGGCCGGGGCGACGAGACGCACGTCGAGACGGTCGGCACCATGCGCCACGAGGGCGGCGCGCCGATGGCCCGGGACACGATCTTCCGGATGGCGTCCACGTCCAAGCCGGTCACGATGGCGCCGGTGATGGTCCTGCTCGACGAGTGCAGGCTGCGCCTGGACGACCCGGTCGACGAGTGGCTGCCCGAACTCGCCGACCGCCGGGTGCTCAAGCGGATCGACGGCCCGCTGGACGACACCGAGCCCGCGCGCCGGCCGATCACCGTCCGCGACCTGGTCACCTCCACGTTCGGGCTCGGCATCGACCTGACGGCCATCGGCACCCCGATCATGAACGCGATCTTCGAGAGCGGCGTCTTCAGCCAGGGCGCGTCGCCGCTGCCCGGTCCTGACGCGTGGATGCGCGGCCTCGGCGAACTGCCGCTGATGGGGCAGCCCGGAGAGCGCTGGCAGTACCACCTCAGCCACGACGTGCTCGGCGTGCTCGTCGCCCGGGTCACGGGGCAGCCGTTCGAGACGTTCCTGCGCGAACGCGTCCTCGACCCGCTGGGGATGAAGGACACCGGCTTCCACGTCCCCGCCGACAAGATCGACCGGCTGCCGCCCAGCTACGCCCCCGACCCCGAGTCCGGCAAGTTCAACGTCTGGGACGAGGCCGTGGGCGGGCAGTACAGCTCGCCCCCGCCGTTCCAGGCGTGCGGCGGCGGCCTCGTCTCCACCGCCGACGACTACCACGCGTTCTTCCGGATGCTGCTCGACGGCGGCACGCACGGCACCGAACGGATCCTGTCCCGGCCCGCCGTCGAGCTGATGACCACCAACTGCCTCACGCCCGAGCAGGAGGCCGCCCGCACCGCCCTGGCCCGCGACAGCGTCCAGGTGTCCTTCGGGCAGGGGCAGCAAGGAGGTTGGGGCTTCGGCATGGCGGTGCGCACCTACCGCGGTGACTACGCGCCCATCGGCCAGTTCGGCTGGGACGGCGGCACCGGCACCTCCACGTACGCCGATCCGCACACGGGCCTCACCGGGATCCTGCTGACCCAGGTCGGCCTGACCACGCCGCACCCGGCGCGGCTCATCCACGACTTCTGGACCACGCTCTACCAGGCGATCGAGGACTGAGCCCCGGCCCGGACCCGTACGCGAGAACTCCCTTTCAGAACCTTTCTCTTACCGAATCGAAGGAGCACACCACCATGTCCGTCACCCTCACCGACCAGGACAAGTCCACCCTCCGCACCGCCGCGTACGGCGCCGTCGCGCTGATGGCCGCCGCCGACGCCACCGGCAAGCCCGGCAAGGTCGCCGCCGAGGGCTCCGTCGCCCTGACCGCCGCGACCGGCGTGGTCGGACACGTCCTCGCCGAGTACCCCAAGGACAGCGACCTCAGCGGCACGTCCGTGGCCGACCTGGCCGACCGCGTGCTGCCGAACCTGACGGCGGCCATGGCCCTGCTCAAGAAGCAGGACCAGGCCGAGGCCGACAACTACCGCACGGCCGTCCTCGTCGCCGTCGAGACCGCGGCCCGGGCCACCAAGGGGCAGCCGAGCCCGGTCCTGGTCGACATGGACCGCAAGATCACCGAGGCCCTCGACGCCGCCTGACGGCGGCCGGGGTGACCAGTCGGGGCTACGCGTACGGGATCCGTACGAACGACTGGTTGCCGGTCCCGACCGTGCTCGCCGCGTTCCCGATCGCGTTCCACACCTCGACGCGCACGGTGCCGTTCGTCATGGCGCCGTGCGCGCCGGTGGCTGATTTGAGCCCTTTGGACTGGGTGTAGTGCTCGTAACCCGGTACCGGATCGGTGGCGAAGTACTGATACGTCTCGGTGCGTTCCCAGGAGCCGTCGCCCGTCCGGTCGTAACTCACCCGCACCTGCTGGCCGTTGGCGACCGCCGAGCCCGCGTCGACGAGCAGGTCGAACTGCGTGGACCCGCCGCCGTAGGCGCCGTTCACGCCGGTGGCCGTGAACGTCTGTGGACTGTGCGGGGCGCCGTCGTGGTTGGCGCCGCCCGCCGAGGCGAGGGTGGTGGCCGCCGCGGCGCCCGTCGCCGGGCCGAGGCTGCCGCCCGGGCGCAGATGCAGGGTGGAGGGCGTGCCGGGGTCGGGGTCGCCGCCCCCGCCGCCGCGCGTCCACACCGCCACGTAGTCCACGGCCATCGCGCGGCCCGGCACGGTGGCCGCCACCGGCGTCGCCCGGCCCGCGACGCCGTCGGGGAACGCGCCGCCCATCGCCACGTTCAGGAGGATGAAGTAGCCCGCGTGGTTCGTCATGTTGTTCCACGCCTCGGCGCCCACCCGGTTCTGGTCGACGCTGTGGTACAGCTGCCCGTCGACGTACCAGCGCAGCACGTTGGGGCTCGCCGCCCGGTCCCACTCGAAGCGGTACGTGTGGAAGGCCGACTGGCAGGAGGCGCCCGGGCAGGCGCGGCTCGCGCCGATGCCGTTCGTCTCGTTGCACGGGCCGCCCGGGTTCACCCCGCAGTGCAGCACGCCCCACACCGAGTTGATGCCGTTGACGTTCTCCATCACGTCGAACTCGCCGATGCCCGGCCAGTTCCAGTAGTTGCCCCGGTAGGGCGCGCCGAGCGCCCAGAACGCGGGCCAGTAGCCGAGCGCCTGCTCGCCGGTGACGTTCGGCATCTGGACGCGGCCCTCGATGGCGAGGGTGCCGCCCGCCGGTGCCTTGAAGTCGGCGCGCTTGGTCTCGATCCGGGCCGAGGTCCAGTTGCCCGCGCCGTCCCGCAGCGGGGTGATGCGCAGATTGCCGTTGCCGTCCAAGCTCAGGTTGTCGGGGGAGGAGGTGTAGTTCTGGATCTCGCCCGTGCCCCAGTTCGCGGGGCCGCCGGGGTAGTTGTGGCCGGTGTCGATCTGCCAGTTCGCGGCGGAGGGCAGCGAGCGGGCGGGGCCGTTGAAGTCGTCGCTCCACTGCAGGGTCCAGCCGGGGGCCGGGGGGACGTCGCCGCGCGCTTCGGCGGGGCTCAGCAGCGCGGCGCACAGGCCCGCCGCGGCGAGCCCGGCGAGGAGCGGGGTCGTGCGTCTCGTACGGAAACGGAAGAGGCGGCTCGTGCGGCTCGTGCCCATGGGGCACCTCCGTGAGGCTGGGGGTGGTGGGGCGGGGCTGTTCGCTGAGAGCGCTCTCAGGGTTTTGTAGTTGTGGGCGGCGGTGCCGTCAATGGCTGTACGCCGTCAACTTCCCGAAGGGGGCGGGGAGTACGTCGTGCGGAGTCCGCGCGGCCTCCCCGGCCCACAATCCGGTTGCGCCCCGCCCCGGCCGCCCCGCAGGCTGAGAGGTCATCACCGGCGTGCCGCCTGACCAGCGGCGGCCGGACGCGGCCTCACAGGGAGTGGACGAATGGACCAGGGGGAAGACAGGGTGACGAAGATCGGGGCGGAGCGCCCGGACGGGAACGGGGACGGGGGCGGGAACGGGAACGGGAACGGCGGCCTGGAGCGCGTGAGCCAGCTGTTCGAGGAGTTCCTCGAAGCCGTCGCCCGCCCGGCCAGGACCGACGGCACGGACCGGGACCTCACCGCGCGCCTGCGCGCCCACCTCGGCATCGAGCCCGGCGAGGCCCCCGTGGTCAAGGCCACCTACGCGGCGTACGACCACCCGAACGTCCACCTCGCCCTGGAGCGCTGGTTCACGGCCGATTCGCGCTCGTACGAACTGCTCGGCATGACGGGCTCCGACCACCGCAACCACTACTCGCTCTCGGAGATCATCGAATCCGCCGACCGCTACGACAAGTTCGTGGTCGGCGCCGTCGACTACACCCACCTGCCGATCTCACCGGACGACGAACTCGCCTGCGTGTCCTTCGGGTTCTACCTCGGCACGGAGCGCACCCCCGACGGCCGCGAGGAGCGCTGTGTCGCCCTGCTGCGCGGCACGAGCGAGGACTTCGGCCGCGAGAAGGTCCAGCTGGAGGTGCTCGCCGCGTCCCGCGACACCGCCCGGCGGCTGCTCGCCGGCATCGACGCGTACCTGAGCGAGCACAACATCTTCCGCGGCCAGGTCCTGTCCTTCCAGGGCGACGCCTTCGGCGAGGGCCTCGGCCCGTTCCGCTTCCACCGCCGCCCGGGCCTGACCCGCGACGGCATCGTGCTCCCCGACGGCCTGCTCGACCGGGTGGAACGCCAGGTCGTGGGCGTCGCCCGGCAGCGCGAGCGGCTGCGCGCGGCGGGCCAGCACCTGCGCCGCGGCCTGCTCCTGTACGGGCCGCCCGGCACCGGCAAGACCCACACGATCCGCTACCTCCTCTCCGGCCTGCCCGACTTCACCGTCGTCCTGCTCTCCGGCACCACCATCGGCGCCATCGGCCCGGCCTGCGCCCTCGCCCGGATGCTCCAGCCCGCCCTCGTGATCCTTGAGGACTGCGACCTCATCGCCGAGTCCCGCGACTTCGGCGGCGGCGAACAGCCCCTGCTCTTCCAGGTGTTGAACGAGATGGACGGCATCGGCGACGACGCCGACGTGGCCTTCCTGCTCACCACCAACCGCGCCGACCTCCTGGAGCCCGCCCTCGCCCAGCGCCCCGGCCGCGTCGACCTCGCCGTCGAGATCCCGCTGCCCGACCCCCTGGGACGGCGCCGCCTGCTCGACCTGTACGGCGGCGCGCTCGGCCTCGACGAGGAGGTCCTCGCGGAGACCGTCGAGCGCACGGAGGGCACCACGGCGTCGTTCGCGAAGGAGCTGGTGCGGCGGGCCGTGCTCATCGCCGCCGAGCGGGACGCGGACACCGACGCCGAGGACGTCCGCGCGGCCGTCGGCGAACTCCTGTCGGACCGGGACCAGTTGACGCGTCGGCTGCTCGGCGTCCCGGCGGACGAGGACCCCGACGAGCCGGAGGACGACTTCGCCTTCGAGGACGAGGGTGATGACGACGATGACGATGACGGCGGTGGGGGCGGTGGCCGACGCCCGCGCCCCCATCGTCCCGGCCCGGGGCGCCTGGGCGAGAACGGCGGCGGGTTCTTCACGGCGGCGTCGTACCGTCCGCCGCCCCGGCGGCTGCCGTGACGGTCGTGGTGCGGTGACGCCCTCGGTGGGGTGACGGCTACTGGCCGGTGGTGATGTCCCACAGACGGATCACCCGGTCCTGGCCGCCGCTGGCGAGGGTGCGGCCGTCGGGGCTGAAGGCCAGACAGAGCACCTCGCCCGCGTGCCCGGTCAGGGCGATGCGCTGGTCGCCGGTGTCCGGGTCCCAGAGGCAGATCAGGCCGTCGCGTCCCGCGGTGGCGAGGATATGACCGTCCGGGCTGAAGGCCAGGGCCGTCGCCCCTTGGGCGTGCGCGTCCACGGCGCGGCGGTCCTTGCCCGTGTCCGGATCCTTGAGGTGGACGAGCAGGTCGCCGCGCGGGGCGGTGGCGAGGACGGTGCCGTCCGGGCTGAAGGCGAGGGCGGTGTCGGCCGTCCGCCCGGGGATCTCCCAGCGCGGCTCGCCCGTGGCGACGTCCCAGAGCAGGGTGGTCTTGTTCTGGCCGCCACCGGCGACGCCGAGGCCGTCGGGACTGAACGCGACCCGCGTCACCCAGCCACCGGGCCAGCGCATCTCCCGCCCCGCGAACCCGGTGTGCGCGTCCCAGAGCCGGATCGCCCCGTCGCTGCCGCCGGTGGCGAGGGTGCGGCCGTCCGGGCTGAACGCCACGGAACTCACCACCCTGGACCAGCCCGGATACTTCACGGCCATACGCTCCACGAACGCCTGCCTGTCCCAGAGGCGTGCGTACCTTCCGCAACCGGTCGCGAGGGTCCGGCCGTCCGGGCTGAAGACCACGAGCGCGTTGTGGGAGCTGCCCATGGGGAGCGGATTGTGTGCTTCGCCGATGTCCGGGTCCCACAGGCGCACGCAGTTGCCGCCGCCGCCGGACGCGAGGAGGCCGCCGTCGGGGCTGAACGCGAGTGACAGCACCGCGGTGCGGTGCCCGGAGAGGGTGCTGCGGCCCATGGCTGTCAGCACACTCCCTCGGGCGCGTCGCCGGGGGGCGGGAGCGGGGGCGGTCGGCCGCGCGTCGGCGGCGCCCTCGGCCGTGCCGCTCGGCGCGGCCAGTTCACGGGCCAGCGCGGCCGCGTCCGGCCGGTCCCCGGGATCCTTGGCGAGCAGCGCAAGGACCAAGTCGGCCAGTGGCGCGGGGAGTTCGGGCCGCAGCTCGCGCGGCGGCCGCGGCACCTCCGTCACATGGTGGTGCATCAGGGCGTAGAGGGACGCGTCGGCCGTGAACGGCGGGCGTCCCGTGAGCAGTTCGTACAGGACGCAGCCCAGGGAGTACAGGTCGGCCGGGGCGGCCGGGTCCTCGGCGCGCCACTGCTCCGGCGCCATGTACAGCGGCGTGCCCACGACACGGCCGACCGTGGTGAGCACGGCGGAGGCATCGGCGGAGCGGGCGATGCCGAAGTCGCAGATCTTGATCTGGTCGCCGGGCCGCACGAAGAGGTTGCCCGGCTTGAGGTCGCGGTGGACGACGCCGCTCTCGTGCGCGGCGGCGAGGGCGACGGCCGTCTGCCGCGCCAGGTCGACGGCCCGCCCGACGGGCAGACCCGCGCGGTGCCCGGCCATCAGGCGCGCCACGTCCTGGCCGCGCAGCAGCTCCATGACGATGAACAGGAACCCGTCGTGCTCCCCGGCGTCGTGCACCACGGTGATCCCGGGATGCTGGAGCCCCGCGAGGGTCGCCGCCTCCCGCTGGAAGCGCCGCACCGCGTCCGTGCGGACCGGCGTCGGCAGAACCTTGACGGCGACGTCACGGCGCAGCAGCGAACGGTCGCGGCCCAGCCACACCTCGCCCATGCCCCCGCGGCCGAGCAGCTCCTTCAGCTCGTAGCGCCCGGCCAGCGTCACCCCGGACAGTTCCATGCGCGCTCCCCGTAGTACTCCCGGATGCCATGAACGTACGACATGAGGGGGACGGGGAAAGGGACTTGGCGGGATCTTCGGGTCGTCGCACCGACGGGTCCGCTCACCGCACCCGCGCCGCCGGACCCTCCTGGCGCAGCAGTCGCGCGATCGCCGGGACGGGGAACAGGAGCAGCGCCAGGTTCGGGATCCACCACGTCGGGGACCAGTCGCCGCGCAGCGCCCAGAAGACGACCGCCTGGAGCCCGGCCGTGCTGGTGAGCGTGAGGGAGACCAGCATGAGGGGGCGCCAGGCGATCCGGTGCGGGCGGTCGTCGCAGCGCTCGCGGCGGCACAGGTAGAGGGACGCGAGTCCGGTGGCGCTCGCGGCGACGTCCAGCGGCAGGAACGAGTAGTTCCAGTCGCTCATCACCGGATCGTCGTAGTCCTTGTACGCGTACTCGGCCGGGATCAGGCCAAGGAGTGCCGCGCTCCAGTACACGAGGAAGCCGACGTCGGTGACCAGCATCGCCACCTTGACGGCGGTGAAACCGGGGGTGGCGGGACGGTCGGTGCGTGGCTGTGGCGTCGCCTGGACCATCAGTGCTCCAGGCCTCCGCCCACATACATGACCGCCACTCCGAGCGCGATGAGCAGGGCGCCCGCGACCGTGGCCAGGCGGACGCTCTCGTCGAACAGGAGCACCCCGCCGACCAGCGCGCCGATCGTGCCGAGACCGGACCACACCGCGTACACGGGGCCGACGTCGAGGGTCTTGAGTGCCTGGGCGAGGAACACGAACGCGGCGCCATAGCCGAGGACCACGAGGATGCTCGGGCAGAGGCGGGTGAGGCCGTGCGAGGCGCGCAGGGAGAGGGTGGCGGCGATCTCGGAGACTATGGCGCCCGCGACCAGGAGGATGCCCATCAGCCGGCCTCCCCGGTCAGGTCGGTCCCCACGGTCGGGCCGGTCTCGTCGGCCACGTCGGCCGCGTCGGTCTTCGTGGTCTGCTCGGGCAAGCCGGGCTCCTCGGTCAAGTCGGTGAGCAGTCGCCGCAGTCGGCGGTGGTCCTCGCCCTTGGGGTCGGCGAGGCCCAGCAGGCGGGCGGTCCACCAGCCGTCGACGGCCATGCGGACGAGGGTGGCGACGCCCGGGGGCAGACCGTCCTGCTCCAGGCGCGCCTGCCAGGTCCGATAACGCTCCTGGAGGATGTCGAGCACCTCCGGGCCATTGGCCGCCGCGAGCAGGGCGACCGGGACCGAGTCGGACGCGGTGGCCTCGCCCTCGGGGGCGTCGGCCGGGATCGAGGCGTCCAGCCAGGCGCGCGCGAACGCGCCCGGTGGCGCGTCCGGGCCGGGCAGTACTTCTTCGAAGCGGTCCGCGAGCCGCTCCACCACGCCCTGTACGAGGGCCAGCTTGGTCGGGAAGTGGTAGAGCAGGCCACCCTTGCTGACGCCTGCCTCCGCCGCCACCGCGTCCAGGCGGATGGCGTCCACACCCTGCTTGACCAGGAGTCTCTCCGCCGCGTTCAGGAGCCGGTTGCGCACGCCTCACACCGTCTTTCGGTAGCCGGTCGTTCTTCTTCTCTGATCACTTTCAAAAGATCGCTGATCTTGTTTTCCGTGGTCATGTTCCGAGTTTCCGACCGTCTGGACGGTCGAATGCAGGCTAGCATGGCCCGAGAGCGGGGTGCGTGAGCATTCCGCGGGGGGCGCGGGGGAAGCGGAACGGTTAATTCTGCATTTCACCGCACCGAGTTGGTCAAAAGATTGGTTGACGCTTTCGTCGAAGGTTGTCTAAAGTCGCTGCCTGGCTGATTCGATCGACGAATCCCGGCCAGAATTGATCATCAATCGGGGGCTGCATGTTCGAGTCATCTGCGTATTAACTCTCTGTGTCAGCCGGTGGACGGGCCCCTGACGCCCGTTGCCCGCGGGCTTCACGCTGCCCGCAGGGGCCGGTATCTGCCCAGGTCAAAGGCGACCTTTCGAGTCCGCTGCGGCAGCCGCGGATGCCCGTACCGGTTCGCTCCCATGCTTCGGATGTTTCCGCCGAGGGCGCCTGTGTCTGCCCGTGCCCAGGTGAATCCGGTGGCATGCAAAGTCCTGCGCGCATCTCTGAATCCGGTGCGGCCGTACCGTGCCGCTTTGCTTTCCGTGATGCGCCTGAATTCACAGAGGGAAATAAATGTTCAATGCATCTGAACCGCCCGACCTATTCTCCCGCTGCGCGAGTTATACCGAGGCGTCCGACCTGATGAAGGCCGGTCTCTACCCCTACTTCCTGCCGCTCGCCGGCCAGGAGGGAGCGACCGTGCGCAGGAGCGGACGGGAACTGATCATGTGCGGCTCGAACAACTACCTGGGCCTCACCGCGGACCCGCGTGTCCACGCCGCCGCCCGCGCCGCCCTCGACCGGTACGGGAGTTCAAGCACCGGATCCCGCTTCCTCAACGGCAACACCGACCTGCACGAGGAACTGGAGGCCGAACTCGCCGACTTCCTCGGCAAGCCCGCCGCCCTGGTCCTCTCCACCGGCTACCAGGCCAACCTCGGCGCCCTCGCCGGACTGCTCACCCCGCGCGACTACGCCGTCGTCGACCGGGACGCCCACGCCTCCCTCGTCGACGGCTGCCGGCTCAGCGGCGCCAAGGTGCGCAGGTTCCCGCACAACGACGCGGAGGGCCTGCGGCGCACCCTGGAGCAACTGCCCGACAGCGCCGCCCGGTTAGTCATCGTCGACGGCGTCTACTCCATGGAAGGAGACATCTGCGACCTGCCCGCCATCACCAAGGTCTGCGCCCAGTACGGCGCCCGGCTCCTGGTCGACGACGCGCACGGCCTCGGCGTCCTCGCGGGCGGCCGCGGCACCGCCGCCCACTTCGACCTCACCGACCAGGTCGACCTGATCACCGTCACCTTCAGCAAGGCCCTCGCCTCCCTCGGCGGCGCCGTCGTCGGCAGCGAGGAAGCCATCCACTACCTCAAGCACAAGGCCCGCAGCCTGATGTTCAGCGCCTCCATGACGCCCACGAGCACCGCCGCCGCGCTCACCGCGCTGCGGATACTGCGCGCCGAACCGCACCTCACCACCGACGTCCGCGCCAAGGCCGACCACGTCCGGCGCGGGCTCACCGCCGCCGGGGTCGGCACCGGCGACAGCACCACGCCGATCATCCCCGTGCCGGTGCCCGACGCCGCCGGGACCCTCGCCATCTGGGAACGCCTGGTCCGCGCGGGCGTCTACGTCAACCCGGTCCTCCCGCCCGCCGCCACGCCCCGACTGCGGACCAGCTACATGGCCACCCACACCCGGGCCCAGCTCGACCGCGTCGTCGAAGTCCTCGGCTCCGAGCCGGAGTTGCGGCGCGCCGGGGACCGGGTCGCCTCGTCGGTGAGCGTGGCGTGAACTCCTCGGCTGAGGCGGGGCGCGTGGGTCCGGGGGGCGCCGACTCCTCCGGTCCTGGTCTCGCCCTGGTCGCCGCGGCGGGCGCGGCCGGGGTGTCCGCCGCGGCCTGCTTCGACCCGGCGGGCGGCCCCGGCGTGCCGAGGCTCTCGCTGCTGGGCTGGGCCCTCGCGCTCGCGGCGGGCGCGGTGCTGGCCCGGCGGGGCGGCTTCGTCGGCCGGAGCCGTGTCGCCCACCGCAGTGCCCTTGGTCCGCGCGGCGGCGACCTCCGCCCCGTTGTCGCCGCCGCGCTCCTCGTCCTCGGCACGGCGCTGCTGTGCGCGGGCGGCGGGGGAGCGGTCGCCGCGGCGGTGGCGGCGCTGTGCGTGTGCGGGGCGGGGGTGGGGTTCGTGGGCGTGGCGGCGGTGGCTGGGGTGTCCGGGGTGTCCGGGGTACCGGCGGTGTCGGGGATGGCCGGGGTGTCCGGGGCATCGGCGGCGCCCGGGGTGTCAGCGGCGCCTGGGGTGTCAGCGGCGCCCGGGGCGTCGCGGGTGTCCGGCCTCGGTGGGGCCGTGGTGTCCCGGTACGCCGCCCAGACCGTCGTCGCCCTCGCCGCGGGCGCCCTCACCGCCGCCTGGTGGCTGCCGCAGGCGCAGGGCGCGGCGGGCGCCCTGGCCTGCGCGGCCGGACTCCTGTACCTCGCCCGTGCGGCCCCGGCGCCGAGACCGTCCCGCTGACGCACGACCTCCGCGCGGGGACCGGACCGCCGGTGCCTGGCCCCGCGCGGACCCGGACCTCCGACGCCCGACCGCTTGCGCAGGGGCCACCGCGACGGCGGACCCCGGTCCGCCGAAGTACGGCCCACCGCAAGGACGGAGACCGGCGCGCCGAAGCACGGCCACCACAAGTGCGGGCGCCGACCCCGCCGACGTACCGCCACCGCCGGGACCGGCACCAGCCCGCCGACGTACCGCCCACCGCCGGGACCCGCACCACCCCGCCGACCCACCACCCGCCCGCACACGAATCGCCCGACCACCACCCCACCGACCACCACCGAGAACTCACCCAGGGAGCCGCACATGTCCCGCATACGTCTAGCCGCCCGTGCCCTGCGTCTCGCGTTGAATCGGGCGCATGCCGATCCGACCGCGGACTACGACGCGGCCAGTTCCGACTACGACACGTTCTTCAGCCCGGTGATGGGCGGGCACTCCACCGCGGCCCTCGCCGAGGTGCCCATCGCGCCCGGTGACCGGGTCGTCGAACTCGCCTGTGGTACCGGGCACTTGACGGCCGAGATCATCCGGAGGCTCGACGGCAAGGGCTCCGTGCGGGCCATCGACAAGTCGCCGGGGATGCTGGACGTCGCCCGGCGGAAGGTGGACGCGCTCACCGAGGGCAGGCCCGGTCTGGACGTCCGGCTGTTCGTGGACGACATGGACGCGTTCATCCGGTCCCAGCCCGACCAGAGCGCCGACCTGGTCGTGGTGGGCTGGGCCATCTGCTACACGAAGCCGACGCGGCTGCTCGCGGAGATCGTGCGGGTGCTCAGGCCGGGCGGCCGGGTCATGGTCATCGAGACCAGGGCCGACGCCCACCAGGCGCTCACCGAGGGCCTGGAGCGGGTCTTCGCCGACGACCCCTCGCTCCTGACCAGCCTCATCCGGGTGTCGCTGCCGAAGAACGCGGCGGCGGTGGCCGGCTGGTTCGGCAAGGCGGGCCTGACCGTCACCGGGCAGCGCGACGGCGCCCAGATCATCCCGGCGCACACCCCGGCGGCCGTCCTGGAGTGGGTGCAGCGATCCGGCGCGGCCGCGGGCTTCAAGACCGCCGTGGACAACGGACGCCAGCAGCTCGTCCTCGACCGCGTCGAGGCGGCCCTCGCCGAACTCCTCGCCCGCAAGGGCGCGTTGGACATCCAGCACACCTTCGTCGTGGTCACCGGCGCCAAGCCCGTGGCCCCCCGCGCCCGGCACGGGGCCCGCACCGGCGAGGAGGCCGGCGTCGCATGACGAACCCGACCAGGGCAGCGGGACCGCCCGCGTCGACACCGCCGCCGGGGGACGGCGACCGGGCCCGTCCCGGCCCGGCGCGCGGCGCCGTGCAACGGGCCCTGCACCGCTTCGCCGAGAGACTGGCCGCCCGGCCCAAGACCGTGATCGCGGTGTGGGCGCTGCTCATCGCCGTGTGCACGCCCTACGCCCTCGGCCTCGACTCGGTCCTCACCGACCAGGGCGCGTCCAAGGTCGTCCCCGGCACCAGCAGCGCCCGCGCCGACGAGCTGACGAAGAAGGCCTTCCCGCACCGCTCCGAGCGGGAGGTGACCGTCGTCGTCGAGGCGCCCGACGTGCGCGCCGGTGAAGTGCGGTCCCTGTTCGCCGCGCTGGACGGCAGGATCGCGAAGCTGCGCGGCACCGGCGAGGTCGAGCGCACGTCGTCCGCGTACACCCTGTACCGGGACGCGACCGCCGCGTTCCTCACCCAGATGCGCGACGGGGCCCGGGCCGCGGCGGACGACGCGAAGGGGCGGCGCGCGTACGTGGACCGTGAGCGGGAAAAGGGCCGGATCCCCGCCGCGCTCGCCGGGCCCGCCGGGGAGGCCGTCGAGGCGTCCGGCAAGGCCGCCGTCACCCGGATCGCGGGGAAGTTCGCGGCGGCCACCGACTGGCGCGGCTACCCGCTGCCGGTGCCGGGCGACGCGGTCGCGCGGCTCATCTCCGATGACGGCAAGTCCGCCCTCGCGTCCGTGAGTTACACGGACAAGGCGGGCGCCGACCCGGACGTGGAGTGGCTGCGCGACACCGCCCGCGAGCTGCTCGCCGACAGCGGCCTCGGGAAGTCCGCCGAGGTGCACGTCACCGGGGAACTCGCCCTCATCCACGACACGTACGAGCAGGCGGAGGCCGACAACTCGCTGATGGAGTCGGTGGCGTACGTCATCATCTTCGTCATTCTGCTGGTGTTCTTCCGCGCTCTGGTCCCCGCGATCCTCACGCTCGCCGTCATCGGCCTGTCCATGAACGTCAGCCAGGCGGGGCTGCGGCTGCTCGGCGAACAAGTGACGCTCACTCAGTTCACTGTCACCATCATGACGTTCGTGATGCTGGGAGCGGGCGTCGACTACAGCATGCTGCTCTCCTCGCGCTACCGGCAGGAACGCCTCGCGGGACGCCCGCCGCGCGAAGCGGCCGTGCACGCCACCGTGCACGCGGGCGAGAGCATGCTGCTCGCCGCCGTCGCGGTGGCCCTCGCCTTCGGCGCGACGCTGCTCTCGCCGGTGGACTGGATCCCGCCGCTCGGCTACGGCGGCCTCATCGGCATCCCCATCGTGCTCGCCGCCGCGCTCACCCTCACGCCCTGCCTGCTCGTGCTGCTCGGCGACCGGTTCTTCGCGGTGGGCCGCGACCCGCTGTCCGACCTGGAGCACAAGGGTGCGATGGGCAAGCACCTGCGCCGCACGGCGGAGTTCGCACGCCGCCGCAAGGTGTGGATCGTGGTGGCCTTCCTCGCCGCGACCATCCCCTTCGCCCTGCTCGTCGCGGGGAACCGCTCCACGTCCGACCCGGTCGCGCTCAGCCCGGCCACCGACTCCCGCGACGGCTTCGAGACCGTCGCGCGGGAGTGGGGCGACGCGGCCGTCATGCCGACGATCGCCGTCGGCCGCGCCGAGTCCGGCGTCGTCCGCGACGGACGCCTCACACCCGAGGGGCAGACGGCGGTGGCCCGGCTCACCGACCGCATCGCCGCCGTCCCCGGCGTCGCCTCCGTGGACTCGGCGACCCACCCCTTCGGTACGCGCTGGTCCGACCGGCAGCTCGCGGACGCGGGCCGCCTCGACGACTACGTCTCCCGCGACGGCACCCTGCGCTTCGTGATCGCCCTCGACGGCGACCCGTACGCCAAGGCCGCCGGCGCCACGGTCGACCGCGTCGAACGCGTCACCGCCGAAGCGGGCGGCAGCGTAGGGGAGTTGGAGGTCGGCGGCACCACCCAGGTCGACCGGCAGTACGGGTCCGCGCTCAGCTCCAGCTTCTGGCAGATGGTCGCGCTCGTCAGCGTCGGCGTCTTCGTGATGCTGATGTTCACGCTGCGCTCGCTGCTCGTACCGCTGCGCCTGATCGCCACCATCATGCTCAGCAACGTCTGGGCCGTCGGCCTCACCGTGCTGATCTTCCACCACTGGCGCGGCGAGGCGATCATCGACGATCTGCCGATCTTCCTCACCGTCCTGATGATGGGGCTCGGCATGGACTACGAGATCTTCCTCGTCACCCGCGTCCGCGACCTGCTGCGCAGCGGCCTCTCGCAGGAGGAGGCCACCATGCGGGCCGTCGTCGACACCGGGCGCGTCATCAACGCGGCGGGTCTCGTGATGGCGGGCAGCCTCGGCACGATGGCCCTGTCGTCCACGCTGATGCTCCAGGAGTACGGCGCCGGGCTCGGCCTCGCCGTCCTGCTGGACGCCACCGTCATCCGCATGCTCTTCGTCCCGGCCACCCTGCTGCTCCTGCGCAAGTACAACTGGTGGCTGCCCAGCATCGGCGTCCGCGGGCGCCGCCTGGACAAGGCGACGGCGGGGTGACGCGCATGACGCTGGAGATCCACGACGAGCCCGGCACCCCGGGATCCGGCACGCCCGGACCCGGGGCCCCCGGGCCCGGCGCGCCCCGCCCCGGCGCGCCCCGCCCCGGCAGGCTCGACCGGCTGCGGCTGCACCACGCCGCGTACCCGGTGACCTCCGCCGCCGCACTGTTCGCGGTGCTCGCGGCGGTGCGCGTCGCCGGGGCCTTCACCTTCGTGGTGATGGTCCTCTCCGTGGCGCTGAGCGCGGCCGTGCTCCTGGTCCTGCCGCGCACGGACTGGGCCGCCGCCGGGGTGCGCCGGTTCGCCCTCGTGCCCGCCGTCCTCGGCACCGCCCTGGTCGCCGTCGTCTACGGCCAGACGTTCCTCGCCACCCGCGACGCCTTCGGCGACGGCGACGACAACTGGACCACGTGGATGCCGAAGCTCTTCGAGGGCATGGTGCCGGGCGCGCCCTGGGCGGACGTCGTCGCGATGGTGCTCGCCCTCGGCGTGCTCGTCCCGCTGGTGGAGGAGGTCTGCTACCGGGGTGTCCTCTACCGGGCCGTCGAGGTGCGCTGGGGCGGCTACGCGGCCGTCGTGACCACGGCCGCCGGGTGGGCGGCGGTCCACGTCGGCGACTACGGCCTCAACCCGTTCAACCTGAAGGTGCTCTGCGGGCTGCTGCCCTCGGTGTTCCTGATGGGCCTCGCCCTCGGCGTCCTCAGAGCCGTCACCGGCTCCGCGCTCGCCTGCGCCGTCGCGCAGGGCGTCTGCAACCTGCTGCTCCTCGGGGCGGCGGCCGCCTGGCTGTGACCGCCGCCCCACCGACCTCCGGGTCCGCATCGACACCCGGAATCGCCTCAACACCCCGACACGAAAGGAAAGTCCATGCCGCGCCGCCTGTTCACCTCCGAGTCCGTCACCGAGGGCCACCCCGACAAGATCGCCGACCGGATCAGCGATACCGTCCTCGACGCCCTGCTGCGCGCCGACCCCAGGGCACGCGTGGCCGTGGAGACCCTGGTCACCACGGGCCTGGTGCACCTCGCGGGCGAGGTCACCACCACCGCGTACGCCCCCATGGCGCAGCTCGTCCGCGAAGCCGTCGTCGACATCGGCTACGACTCCTCCGCCAAGGGCTTCGACGGCACGTCCTGCGGGGTCTCGCTGTCCATCGGCGCCCAGTCGCCCGACATCGCCCAGGGCGTGGACACCGGCGGCGCGGGCGACCAGGGCATGATGTTCGGCTACGCCACCGACGAGACGGCGACGTACATGCCGCTGCCGATCCAGCTCGCGCACCGGCTCGCCCGCCGCCTCACCGAGGTCCGCAAGAACGGCTCCGTGCCGTATCTGCGCCCCGACGGCAAGACCCAGGTCACCATCGAGTACGAGGGCAGCCGCCCGGTGCGCCTCGACACCGTCGTCGTCTCCTCCCAGCACGCCGCCCATATCGACCTGGACGCGCTGCTCCTGCCCGACATACGCAAGTTCGTCGTGGACCACGTCCTGGAGGAACTGCACGACGAGGGAACGGAGCTCGGGACCGAGGGCTACCGGCTCCTGGTGAACCCCACGGGCCGGTTCGAGATCGGCGGGCCGATGGGCGACGCGGGCCTGACCGGCCGGAAGATCATCATCGACACGTACGGCGGGATGGCCCGCCACGGCGGCGGCGCGTTCTCCGGCAAGGACCCCTCCAAGGTGGACCGTTCGGCGGCGTACGCGATGCGCTGGGTCGCCAAGAACGTCGTCGCCGCCGGGCTCGCGCGGCGCTGCGAGGCGCAGGTCGCGTACGCCATCGGGCGCGCGGAGCCGGTCGGCCTGTTCGTGGAGACCTTCGGCACCGCGACGGTGTCCCAGGCCCGCATCGAGCAGGCCATCGCCGACGTCTTCGACCTGCGTCCCGCCGCCCTCATCCGCGACCTCGACCTGCTGCGCCCGATCTACGCGCAGACCTCGGCGTACGGGCACTTCGGGCGCGAACTGCCCGACTTCACCTGGGAACGCACCGACCGCGCGGACGCGCTGCGCGCGGTCGCGCTGCGCGCGGCGGCCGGGGTCTGAGCCGGTGTCCGCCCCGACACGGGCCCCGGTGGGCGACGCCCTGCCCGCGACGCCGCTGGGAGCGGTGACCCCGACGGGCCCCGACGCGCGGATCGCCGTCACCGGATCCATCGCCACCGACCACCTCCTCACCTTCCCCGGCCGGTTCACCGACCAGCTCGTCGCCGACCGGCTCGACCGCGTCTCGCTGTCCTTCCTGGCCGACGACCTGGAGGTGCGGCACGGAGGTGTGGCCGCCAACATCGCCTTCGGGCTCGCCGGGCTCGGCCTCAGGCCGCTGCTCGTGGGCGCGGCCGGGCGGGACTTCGCCGAGTACGCCGCCCGCCTGCGCGCCGCCGGGGTCGACACCTCCGGCGTGCGCGTCAGCGCCGAGCGGCACACCGCCCGCTTCGTCTGCACCACCGACCGCGACCAGAACCAGATCGCCACCTTCTACGCCGGGGCGATGACCGAGGCCCGCGCCATCGACCTCGCCACCCTCGTCCCGCGCCCCGGCGGCCTGCTCCTCGCGCACATCGGCGCGGACGACCCGGCGGCGATGCTGCGGCACACGACGACCTGCCGGGCCCTCGGCATCCCGTTCGCGGCCGACCCGGCCCAGCAGCTCGCCCGGCTCGACGAGACCCAGACCCGCCAACTCGTCTTCGGGGCAAGCCTGTTGTTCACCAACGCCTACGAGGCGGGGCTGCTGTGCAAGCGCACGGGCTGGAGCGAGGACGAGGTCCTCACCCGCGTCGGCTCCTGGATCACCACGCTCGGTGCGGACGGCGTGAGCATCGCCCGCGCGGGCAGGCCGCCGCTTCGCCTGCCCGCGGTGCCCGCACGCCGGATCGCCGACCCGACGGGCGCGGGCGACGCCTTCCGTGCCGGGTATCTCGCGGGGGTCGCGCGGGGCTGGCCGGCGGACCGGTCGGCGCGGCTCGGGTGCGCGCTCGCCGCGCTGGCCCTGGAGTCGGTGGGCACGCAGGAGTACGAGCCCTCACGCGTGCGCGAGACGGCTTACTTACCTTTTGGTGAGTACCTGACCAAATAGTAGGTACTTGTGGGATGGGTGGCGCGATCCAAGGATGGGGGCATGCCCAACGAAACGAACTCCGCCCCCTCCCCGACCTCCGACAACCCGACCCCCGTCACCGTCCTCGGCCTCGGTGCCATGGGCCAGGCCCTCGCGGGGGCCTTCCTCGAGGCCGGTCACCCGACGACCATCTGGAACCGTTCGGCGGGCAAGGGCGACGACTTGGTCGCCCGGGGCGCCACCCGGGCCGCGAGCGCGGCGGACGCGGTGCGCGCGGGCGAGCTCGTCCTCGTGTGCGTCGTCGACTACGACGCCTCCCAGGCCATCCTGGAACCGCTCGCCGCCGACCTCTCCGGGCGCGTCCTCGTGAACGTCACCTCGGACTCCCCGGAGCGTGCCCGCGCGGCGGCGAAGTGGGCGGCCGAGCACGACATCGCCTATCTGGACGGCGCGGTCATGATCCCGACCGTGATGGTCGGCACCCCGGAGGCGCTGCTCTTCTACTCCGGTGACGAGGCCGCGTACAAGAAGCACGAGGCGCTCCTGAAGTCCCTCGGCGGCCAGTCCGCCTACGTCGGCGCGGACCACGGCCTCGCCGCCGTGTACGACCTGTCGATGCTCGACTTCTTCTGGACGTCGATGGCGGGTCTGGTGCACGGCTACGCCCTCGCCGCCAAGGACGGCGTCCCGGCCTCGGCGATCGCCCCGTTCCTGCAGTCCCACTTCTCGCTCCTCGCGATGCTGATCGGCGAGACGGCCAAGGACGTGGACGCGGGCGTGTACCCGGGCGAGCAGGGGAACCTCGCCATGGAGCTGGAGGGCGTCGAGCACATCCTGCACGCCGCGGAGCGCCGCGGCCTGGACGTCTCCGTGCTGCGCGGGGTGCGGGACGTCGCCAAGCGGGCGGTGGACCTGGGCCACGGCGCGGACAGCTGGACGGCGACGGTCGAGGGGGTCCGCAACCCCGGCGCGTGAGTCCCGCCCCCTCCCCGGTCCCGAGCGCTGGCCTTGACCCCGACGTCAAGGATTACCGTCGGACGCATGCGAATCGGCGAGCTCGCGGACCGGGTGGGGACGACCACGCGGACGCTGCGTTACTACGAGTCGCGCGGGTTGCTGCCCGCGCGGCGCGACGGCAACGGATATCGCACGTACGGGGAGGACGACGTGCGTCTTCTCCAGCAGATCAGGACCTTGCAGGACTTCGGGTTCGAGTTGGAGGAGACGCGCCCGTTCGTGGAGTGTCTGCGCTCCGGGCATCCGGCCGGGGACTCGTGTCCGGCGTCCGTCGCCGTCTACCACCGCAAGCTCGGTGAACTCGACGCGCTGATCGGCGAGTTGAGTTCCGTGCGGGCACAGGTCGGCGCGCAGTTGGCGCGGGCCGAGGAGGCGATGGCGGGGCTCGCCGCCGACGCGGAGGCGCCGGGGGGTCCGGAGCCCCGGTGCGAACTGAGTGACGGCGAACCGAGTGACGTGAGGGGTGTGGCGGGATGAGCGTGGTGAAGGCCGAGGGTGTCGGTGAGGCGACGGACGCGGACTTCGGGTTCGAGGTGCTTTCCGGGGGTCGGCCGGTGCTCGTGCAGTTCACGGCCGAGTGGTGCGGGCCGTGCCGGCAGCTCACGCCGGTCCTCGGCGAGATCGCCCGGGAGGAGGCGGACCGGCTGAAGGTGGTGCAGGTGGACGTGGACCGCAATCCGGAGACGACGGCGGCGTACGGGGTGCTGGCCACGCCGACGTTGATGGCGTTCCGCGACGGCGAGCCGGTGTGGCAGGTCGTGGGGGCGCGGGCGAAGCGGCGGCTGGTGGGGGAGCTGGCGGGCGCGGGGGTGCTGTAGCCCGGCAGCAGGGCCGGTCCTCGCGGGCGGGCCGGCCGCGGGCCGCTTCATGAGAAAAGCCCCGGAGGAATTGACCTCCGGGGCTTTTCTCTGCGTATATTGGATTCTTTCGCGAAGCCCTGCCTATTCGCATGCATCTCTGCGTGCGGGGGCAACGCGGGAATCTGTATAAGAGCACTGTAACTGGCGAGGGGCTGAATTGTCAAGCGAGGAATTGCGGGAAGAGCAGCAATTCGTCTCCGGGCTGTACGCGCGCCTCGACGCGCTGCGCGAGGAGGCCGAGTCCGCCGTACAGGCGTCATTGGCGCAGGTGGGCAACGGGTCACAGGCACGTCTTGAGCGCGATGTGATGGTGGCCGAGCAGTCCGGACTGCTCGCCGCCTTCGACGCGGGCGAGAACGGTCTCTGTTTCGGGCGCCTGGAATTCAGGGACGGCCGGGACCATCACATCGGACGCATCGGAATCCGCGCGTCCGACATCGAGCGCACGCCTTTGGTCATCGACTGGCGGGCGGAGGTGGCGCGACCCTTCTATCTCGCCACCGGACACACCCCGATGGGCCTGCGGCGACGCCGGCACATCACCAGCGAGGGCCGCCGGGTCACGGCCCTGCACGACGAGATCCTGGACCTCACCGACACCACCCGCACCGGGCACGAGGCCGCCGACGCCGACGAGGTACTGCTCGCCGCGCTCGACTCCGCGCGCACCGGCCGCATGCACGACATCGTGCAGACCATCCAGGCCGAGCAGGACCGCGTGATCCGCGCCCCGCACCAGGGGGTGCTCGTCGTCGAGGGCGGGCCCGGCACCGGCAAGACGGTCGTCGCGCTGCACCGGGCGGCGTTCCTGCTGTACGCGCACCGGGAGCAGCTCGCCAAGCGGGCCGTCCTGGTCGTCGGGCCCAACCCGGCGTTCCTCGGCTACATCGGCGAGGTGCTTCCCGCGCTCGGCGAGACCGGGGTGCTGCTCGCGACGCTCGGCGAACTGTTCCCCGGGGTGACCGCGACCGGGGCCGACTCGCCCGCCGCCGCCGAGGTCAAGGGCCGGGTGGAGATGGCCGACGTGCTCGCGCGGGCGCTGCGCGACCGGCAGGGACTGCCGGAGCCCGGGGCGCCGTTGGTCATCGAGCACGACGACGGCGAGCTGGTCCTCGACTGGTCGATCGCGTACGAGGCGCGGGACGCGGCGCGCGCGGCGGACCAGCCGCACAACCTCGCCCGGCCCACGTTCGCCTTCCACGTCATCGACGCGCTCACCCGGCAGCTGGCCGAGCGCATCGGCCACGACCCGTACGGCGGGCCCAACTTCCTCGGGCCCGACGACATCGCCCAGCTCGGCAAGGCCGTCGCCGTCAGCGCCGAGGTGCACGCCGCCATCGAGGAGCTGTGGCCCACGCTGACGCCGCAGCAGTTCGTCACCGAGTTCCTCGCCGAGCCCGTGCACCTGTCCGACGAGGACGCCGCCGCGGTCCGGCGGGCGCCGGGTGCCGACTGGACGTCCGCCGACGTACCGCTCCTCGACGAGGCCGCGGAGCTCCTCGGCGTCGACGACAGTGCCGCGCGCGCCCGCGCGGAGGCCCGGTGGCAGCGCGAGGTCGCGTACGCGCAGGGTGTGCTCGACGTGTCGTACGCCTCCCGTACCTACGAGTTCGAGGACAAGGAGGAGACCGACCCCGACGGCGCCGAGGTGCTGCTCGCGCACGACATCGTGGACGCCGAGCGGATGGCCGAGCGCCAGGAGGAGGCCGACCACCGCAGCGCCGCCGAGCGGGCCGCCGCCGATCGGACCTGGGCGTTCGGGCACATCATCGTCGACGAGGCGCAGGAGCTGTCCGCGATGGCCTGGCGGCTGCTCATGCGGCGCAGTCCGACGCGGTCGATGACGCTCGTCGGGGACCCGGCGCAGACCGCCGAGTCCGGTGGCGTCGGCTCCTGGAGCGAGATCCTCGCGCCGTACGTCGAGGACCGTTGGGAGTACGCGCGTCTCGGCGTCAACTACCGTACGCCCGCCGAGATCATGGACGTCGCGGCGCGGGTGCCGCGGGCCGCGGGGGTGGCCGGGTTCGAGCCGCCGTCGTCGGTGCGGAGCACTGGCGTGCGGCCGTGGGCGCGGCGGGTCGACGATCTCGCCGCCGCCGTCGCTGACGCCGTCGCCGAGGAGGCCTCGGGGGTGGGGCGGCTTGCCGTGATCGCTCCTCGCGAGCTGCACGGGGCCCTTGCGGGGAAGCTGCCGGACGTGCCTGGGCCCGGGGCCGAGGTCGATCTGACGCGGGGGGTCGTCCTCATCGATCCTCGGCAGGCCAAGGGGCTCGAGTTCGACTCAGTGCTGGTCGTTGAGCCTGCCTTGTACGGGACCAGTGATCTGTACGTTGCCCTTACTCGGGCTACGCAGCGGCTTGGGATCCTTTCGGCGGGGGTGCTGCCGGACGCCCTGGCGTCGCTGCTTTAGTCCCGCCGCTAGCGCGGCGGGTTTTTCCCACCCGCCCACCCGTTTCTGTCGGACCAGTCGCACTGTCGGGGAGTGCGGTGTTGCGGTGGTTCGGCAGGGTGCGGTGGGTGGGTGGGTGGGGTGTTGCTGTTGGACCAGTCGCGCCCTGGAGGGGGAGGTGCGATGGGGAGTCAGGCGCACAGGGCTTTCTCGATGACCTTGTCCACGTGGGGGATTGTCGTCTTGTCGGTCGGCTGGGTCGTCATCGCCACGTTCGCCGCGTGGCCGTCGGGTGTGGCGCCGCCTCGGGTCTCGTAGCCGGGGAAGCTGCCGCCGTGGCCCCAGTAGACCTCGCCGGGGCGGCACGGGAGGGGCTTGCTGACCAGGCCGAGGCCGTAGCGGGCGCCGGGGCCGAAGGTCTTGTCGGCGCCCTTGACGGTCGTGCGCATCTGGTCCAGCTGGGGCTTCTTGAGGAGGCGGCCGCCCAGGAGGGCGGAGTAGAAGCGGTTGAGGTCGGAGTTGGTGGAGACGAGCTGGCCCGCCGCCCAGGTCCAGGAGGGGTCCATCTCCGTGACGTCCCGCAGCGGCGCGCCCGGCTTCTCCTGGATGTAGCCCTTGGGGTGGGGCTCCCGGATGGTGGCGTCACGGGGAGCGGGGAAGTAGGTGTGGCGCAGCCCGGCGCGCTTGATGACGCGGCGGTCCAGCTCCTCGGCGTACGAGTGGTGGGTGACCTTCTCGATGATCATGCCGGCCAGGACGTAATTGGTGTTGCTGTACTGCCACTTGGCGCCGGGCGCGAAGTTCGCCTTGTGCTTCAGTGCGATGTCGACGAGGTCCTTGGGCTCGTAGTGCTTGAGCGGGAGGTCGTACTCGGTGTAGTTGGGCAGGCCGCTGGTCTGTTGCAGGAGGTGGCGGACCTTGATGGCGTCGCCGTCGATGCCGTCGCCGCGCAGGAGGCCGGGGAGGTGTTCGCCGACCGGGTCGTCGAGGCGGAGCCTCCCCTCGGCCACCAGTTGCAGGACGACCACGGCGGTGAACGCCTTCGTGTTGCTGCCCACCCTCACCTGGCCGTCCCGGGGCACCTTCGCGCCGGTGGCGAGGTCGCCGACCCCCGCGGTGTAGGTGCGGGTGCGGCCCGCCGGGTCCTTGACGCTCGCCAGCGCCGCGGGCACGCCGTCGTCGCGCACGAGTTTGTTCAGGCCCTGCCGCACGGGGTCGGGCCTGGTGGCCGCTGTCGCTGCGGACGGCGCCAGTGCGCTCGCGACAAGGGCGCCGACCGCAGCCGCTGCCGCCGCCGTCACGACGCGCCGCCGCCCGGCCGGATGAACGCTCTGTCGCCTCTGCTCACGCATGTGCCAACTCCCGGAAAGGTGCGGAACCGGCGGATGATCACCGCCGGAATCAGCTTGTCCGGGTGTGGTGCCTCCGGGCGATCCGGCCACCCCGCCGCCTGCAGGTGGGGCTAGCCCCATGTCGCCGGACGGTGCTCTCGGCAGAGGATGGTGCCACCGGGACGCCCCGGTCGGCTCAGATGGCGCCAGTGCGCCAAAGCCGTGCCACTTCGCTGACCTGCGTATTTATGACACCAGTCGGGGCGTGGCGCCATTGATGACATCAGTGGTGCCATAAGTGGCTCGCCATGGCGCCATGAGTGTGCCATGATGGCGTCATGAGCAGCGCACCCCTCGGCCGCACGGTCGGGGGGGCGCGCGTTTCGCGGAGTGAGTCGAAGGGGTCGGATCATGGAGACAGCGCAGAGCCAGGAGCAGGCGGCACCCGGCGCCTTCACCGCCTTCGCCCGCTTCGTGCTCTGCGGCGGCGGGGTGGGAGTCGCCTCCAGCTTCGCCGTGGCGGCCCTCGCCTCCTGGATCCCCTGGGTCCTGGCCAACGCCCTGATCACCGTGGTCTCCACGCTCCTCGCCACCGAGCTGCACGCCCGCTTCACCTTCGGCGCGGGCGGGCGCGCGACCTGGCGCCAGCACACGCAGTCGGCCGGGTCCGCGGCGGCCGCGTACGTGGTGACCAGCGCGGCGATGCTCGTCCTGCAGCAGCTGGTGGCGACGCCCGGCGCGGTCGTCGAGCAGGTCGTCTACCTGTCCGCCTCCGCGCTCGCCGGTGTCGCGCGGTTCGTGGTCCTCCGCCTCGTCGTCTTCGCCCGGAACCGCACCCAGGCCCCGGCCGCCCCCCGCCCCGCCCTGCCGGTCCCCGCGACCGTGGCCCGCACCTCGGCCCCGGCCGAGCCCGCGGCGCTCTGCTACGCCGCCTGACGGCACCGCCCTTGACGACACCGCACTTGACGGCGCCGCCCCCGGCCGGGGGCGGCGCCGTCGGCGTCGGGCCCGACCTAGGCCGGGCGGAGCCAGATCGTGGCGAGCGGGGGCAGCGTCAGGCGCAGGGACGTGGGACGGCCGTGGGACGGGGTCGCGTCCGGCTTGAGGGCGTGGGGGTTGAGGACGTCGCTGCCGCCGTACCGGGCGGCGTCGGTATTGAGGACCTCCTGCCAGGCCGCGTACTCCTCGGGGACGCCGAGGCGGTAGTCCTGCCGGACCACCGGCGAGAAGTGGGACACCGCGAGCAGCGGCGCGCCCTGCGCGTCATGGCGGAGGAACGCGAACACGTTGTCCTCGGCGGCGTCCCCGTCGACCCACGCGAACCCGCCCGGGTCGGTGTCCCGCTGCCAGAGCGCGGGCGTCGCCCGGTACAGGGCGTTCAGGTCGCGGACCAGATCGCGGACGCCCCGGTGGTCGGCCTCCGCGCCGTACGCCGGGTCGAGCAGCCACCAGTCGGGCCCGTGCCCCTCCGACCACTCCGCGCCCTGCGCGAACTCCTGCCCCATGAAGAGGAGTTGCTTGCCCGGGTGGGCCCACATGAAGCCCAGGTAGGCACGGTGGTCGGCGCGCTGCTGCCACCAGTCGCCCGGCATCTTCGACACCAGCGCCCGCTTGCCGTGCACCACCTCGTCGTGCGAGATCGGCAGGACGTAGTTCTCGCTGTACGCGTACACCATCGAGAACGTCATCTCGTTGTGGTGGTGCTTGCGGTGCACCGGGTCCTTGGACATGTAGCCCAGCGAGTCGTGCATCCAGCCCATGTTCCACTTCAGCCCGAAGCCGAGGCCGCCGAAGCCACCCGGGCCGGTGTGATGGGTGGCCCGCGTCACGCCGTCCCAGGCCGTGGACTCCTCGGCGATGGTGACGACGCCGGGGCAGCGCCGGTAGACGGTGGCGTTCATCTCCTGGAGGAACGCCACCGCGTCCAGGTTCTCCCGGCCGCCGTGCTCGTTCGGCGACCACTCGCCGTGCTCCCGCGAGTAGTCGAGGTAGAGCATCGAGGCGACCGCGTCCACGCGAAGGCCGTCGATGTGGAACTCCTCGCACCAGTACGTCGCGTTGGCGACGAGGAAGTTGCGCACCTCCTTGCGCCCGTAGTCGAACTCCAGGGTGCCCCAGTCGGGGTGCGCCGCCCGCGCCGGATCCTCGTGCTCGTACAGCGGCCGCCCGTCGAACTCGGCGAGCGCCCAGTCGTCGCGCGGGAAGTGCGCGGGCACCCAGTCCATGAGGACGCCGATCCCGGCCCGGTGCAGCGCGTCGATCAGATGCTTGAAGTCGTCGGGCGAGCCGAGGCGGGCCGTCGGTGCGTAGAAGCCGGTGACCTGGTAGCCCCAGGAGCCGCCGAAGGGGTGCTCGGCGACCGGCATCAGCTCCACGTGCGTGAAGCCCAGGTCGGCCACATAGGCGGGCAGTTGGTCGGCGAGCTCGCGGTACGAGAGCCCGGGCCGCCAGGACGCCAGGTGCACCTCGTACACCGAGAACGGCGCCTCGTGCACGGGGGTCTCGCCGCGCCGCCGCAGCCACTCCTCGTCCCCCCACACGTGGGCCGACTCATCGATGACGGACGAGTTCGCGGGCGGCACCTCCGTGCGGCGCGCCACCGGGTCCGCGCGGAACGTCATGCCACCGTCCGGCCGCGTGATCTGGAACTTGTACAGCTCACCCGCGGCGAGCCCCGGCACGAACAGCTCCCACACCCCGCTGCCGCCGAGCGACCGCATCGGGAAGCCGACGCCGTCCCAGAAGTTGAAGTCCCCCACGACCCGCACGCCCCGGGCGTTCGGCGCCCACACCGTGAACCGGGTGCCGCGCACCCCCTGGTGCGTCATCGGCCGTGCCCCGAGCGCGTCCCACAGCCGCTCGTGCCGACCCTCGCCGAGCAGATGCAGATCGAACTCGCCGAGCGAGGGCAGGAATCCGTACGCGTCGGGGACCTCCAGCTCCGCCCCGTCGTACGCCACCCGCAGCCGATAGGAGTCCGGTACGGCGCGCAGCGGCACCACGGCCGAGAAGAACCCGTCCCCGTCGTCGGCCAGTTCGGCGCGCAGCTCCCCGACGACGACGGTCACGGCACGGGCGTACGGCCGCAGCGCGCGGAACGCCACGCCGTCGCCGCTGAGGTGGGCGCCGAGCACGGAGTGCGGGTCGTGGTGGGTCCCGTCGAGCAGCCGGGCGCGGTCGGATTCGGGGACGGAAGACTTGGAAGGGGAGGGGGAGGGGGTGGCAGGGGTGGTGGGAGTGTCGGCGGTGGTGGGAGTGGCGGGGGCGGTGGGGGAGGGCGCCGCCTCGGCCGTCGCTGTCGCGGTCGCCGTCGTGCGGGGCGCCTCGGCGGCGGGCGTCGAGGTCCTGCGGCTCTTCGCCTTCACGGGCCCCGCGGCCTCGGCCGACCTGGCCGCCTTCTCGGTGACCTTCTTGGCGACCTTCTTGGCCGTCTTCTTGGCAGCCTTCTTCGCCGTCTTCTTGGCCGCCTTCGGTGCCCTCGTCGACCGCGCCGGTTCCGGCTGCGGGGGAGTGCTCTCGGGCTGGTGTTCGGGCTGGTCCGACGGGGTGCGGGAGGTGGGGCGGCGGGTCACGGGGGCGGCCTCCTGTCAGCGGGCGGGGATGCGCGGTGGGTCGGGGCGGCGGGGCGGTGGGGCGGTGGGGCGGTGGGGCGGTCAGAGGGAGGCGTCGGTGCCGGGGTCGGCGGCCTGCTCCCGCGCCGACCCCGCGGCGAGCCGGTCGAGGGCGGCCAGCGGTACGGACAGCCAGTCCGGGCGGTGCCGGGCCTCGTACACGGCTTCGTACACGGCCTTGTCCGTCTCGTGGGCGCGCAGGAGCACCGGGGACGTCCGGGGGTCGCGGCCGCAGACGTCGGCGTAGCCGGAGCAGTACGCCGCGCGGCAGGTGTCGGCCCACTCCGGGGACCAGGGGCGCTGGACGCGGGCGGCGTAGTCGAAGGAGCGGAGCATGCCCGCCACGTCACGGGCGGCCGGCTGCGGCAGACGGCGTTCGGTGAGCGGGCGCGCGGGCTCGCCCTCGAAGTCGATGAGGGACCAGGTGCCGGACGGCGCGCGCAGGCACTGGCCCAGGTGCAGATCGCCGTGGACGCGCTGGGCCATGAGCCCGGTGTCGCCCTCGGTGGCGAGGTCGGCGAGCGCGTCGTAGGCGGTGCGCAGCGCGGGCGCGTACGGGCGCAGCGCGGGGACGGCCCGCGCCGCGGCGTCCAGGCGCTCCGCCATGCCCCGGGCGAGCAGCTCGACCTGCGCGCGGCCGAGCGTCACCGTGGGCAGCGCGGCGGCGAGGGCGGCGTGCACCTCGGCGGTGGCGCGGCCGAGCGCGCGGGCCTCGGAGCTGAAGTCGGCGCCCTTGGCGCGGAGTTGGAGGGCCAGCTCCCAGCCGTCCGTCGCCCCGGCCACATACGGCTGGAGGACTCCGAGGACCAGCGGTTCGTCGGCGCCTTCGGCCGTCATCCAGGCGGCGGGCGGCGGCACCCGGCGGCAGCCCTGCGCGGCCAGGGCGAGCGGCAGCTCCAGGTCGGGGTTGACGCCGGGCATCACCCGCCGGAACAGCTTCAGGATGAACGTATCTCCGTACACGAGTGAGGAGTTGGACTGCTCCACACCGAGCGGGCGGGGCACGAGGCCCGACGGTATGTCGACGCCGTGAGCGTTTCCGGCGCCGTCCGGGCCCTGGGCGCCAGGGGCGCCCCCGTTCGCCCGTGCCCGCAGGAACCGCAGCACGCCGAGCCGTCCCGGCAGCCGCAGCCGCTCCAGGAGCAGCCCGGCCAGACGCGGGTCGTGCAGCGCCTCGTACACGGTGCGCCCGGCCAGCGCGCCGCCGGTCACATGGCCGATCAGGGCGGGCGCGAGCCGGGGCGGGAGTTCGGTGCGGACGCCGAGCAGCAACTGGTAGCAGTCGGCGGGAAGTTCGTGCTCGGCTGCCGGGGCGGCCCCCGGCAGCGACTGGCGTACGCGGACGAGCAGGTGCAGCAGCCCCTGCTCGGCACCGGGCGGAAGGAGTTCCGTCGCCGCCACCAGATCGAACCCCGCGACCGGGCGGCCCTTGCCCGCGAACCACCGCTGGCGCGGCAGCCAGCCGCGCAGCAGCGGATCGAGCGACGCGAGGAGCGCGCCGGGGTCGGCACTGGGGCGGGTGGCGGCTTCCGACATGATGTCCCGTCCTTTCCGCGGCGCGGACAAGTCAGGTACGGAGGGAGGTGCCGAGCAGGGGAGGTGCCGTGTGCGGGAGATGCCGAGCAGGGACGTGCCGTGTACGAGTGCCCCGTGCGGGGTGGGTCACGCCGGGAGAGGCCGACTCACGCCGCCCGTCACGGCGACCTTACGCCGAGTCGTCGCGCAGTCGGAACCAGTAGAACCCGTGTCCCGCGAGTGTCAGCAGGTACGGCAGTTCACCGATGGCCGGAAAGCGCACTCCGCCGATGAGTTCGACGGGATGGCGGCCGTTGAAGGCCTGCAGGTCGAGCTCGGTGGGCTGGGCGAAGCGGGAGAAGTTGTGCACGCACAGCACCAGGTCGTCGCCGTCCTCACCGGTGGAGGGCGCCTCGCGCAGGAACGCGAGCACCGCCGGGTTGGACGAGGGCAGTTCGGTGTACGAGCCGAGGCCGAACGCCGGGTTCTGCTTGCGGATCTCGATCATCCGGCGGGTCCAGTGCAGGAGCGACGACGGCGACGACATGGCCGCCTCGACGTTCGTGACCTGGTAGCCGTAGACCGGATCCATGATCGTGGGCAGATAGAGGCGGCCCGGGTCGCAGGAGGAGAAGCCCGCGTTGCGGTCGGGCGTCCACTGCATCGGGGTGCGCACCGCGTCCCGGTCGCCGAGCCAGATGTTGTCGCCCATGCCGATCTCGTCGCCGTAGTAAAGGATCGGCGAGCCGGGCAGCGACAGGAGCAGGGCGGTGAAGAGCTCGATCTGGTTGCGGTCGTTGTCGAGGAGCGGGGCCAGACGGCGGCGGATGCCGATGTTGGCGCGCATGCGCGGGTCCTTGGCGTACTCCGCGTACATGTAGTCGCGCTCCTCGTCGGTGACCATCTCCAGGGTCAGCTCGTCGTGGTTGCGCAGGAAGATGCCCCACTGGCAGCCGGAGGGGATGGCGGGGGTCTTGGCGAGGATCTCCGAGACCGGGTAGCGGGACTCGCGCCGCACCGCCATGAAGATCCGCGGCATCACCGGGAAGTGGAACGCCATGTGGCACTCGTCGCCGCCCTCCGCGAAGTCGCCGAAGTAGTCGACGACGTCCTCGGGCCACTGGTTGGCCTCGGCGAGCAGCACCGTGTCGGGATAGTGTGCGTCGATCTCCGCGCGGACCCGCTTGAGCAGGTCGTGGGTGCGCGGCAGGTTCTCGCAGTTGGTGCCCTCCTCCGCGTACAGATAGGGCACGGCGTCCAGGCGGAAGCCGTCGATGCCGAGGTCGAGCCAGAACCGCAGGGCCGAGACGATCTCCTCCTGGACGGCCGGGTTCTCGAAGTTGAGGTCCGGCTGGTGGGAGAAGAAGCGGTGCCAGTAGTACTGCTTGCGGACCGGGTCGAAGGTCCAGTTGGAGGCCTCGGTGTCGACGAAGATGATGCGGGCGTCCTGGTACTGCTTGTCGTCGTCCGCCCAGACGTAGTAGTCGCCGTAGGGGCCCTCGGGGTCGTTGCGGGAGGCCTGGAACCACGGGTGCTGGTCGCTGGTGTGGTTCATCACGAAGTCGATGATCACGCGCATGCCGCGCTGGTGCGCGCAGTCCACGAACTCCACGAAGTCCGCGAGGTCGCCGAACTCGGGAAGGACCGCCGTGTAGTCCGACACGTCGTAACCGCCGTCGCGCAGCGGCGACTTGAAGAACGGCGGCAGCCACAGGCAGTCCACGCCCAGCCACTGGAGGTAGTCCAGCTTGGCGGTGAGGCCCTTGAGGTCCCCGATGCCGTCGCCGTTGCTGTCCTGGAAGGAGCGGACGAGCACCTCGTAGAAGACGGCGCGTTTGAACCAGTCGGGGTCGCGGTCCTTGGTGGGCGTGTCCTCGAAGGTGTCCTGGACGGGCTCGTTGAAGATCATGGTGTGGGTGACCCTCCGATCAGCGGTGAGGACGGTCGCAGGACGAGCACGTGCGCGGGCGCCCGGGCCGGGTCGAGGCGCACGTAGTTGGTCCTGCCCCAGTGGTAGGTCTCGCCGGTGAGCTCGTCGCGCACCGGCACGGACTCGTGCCATTGGAGCCCGAGCTGTGGCATGTCCAACGAGACGGTGGCTTCCTGGGTGTGGTGGGGGTCGAGGTTGACGACCACCAGAACCGTGTTCGAACCGCCGGTGCCCGCCGCCGACTTGGAGTAGGCGATCACCGAGTCGTTGTCGACGTCGTGGAAGTGCAGGTCGCGGAGGGTGGCGAGGGCCGGGTTGGCGCGCCTGACCCGGTTCAGGGTGCCGATCAGGGGCGCGATGGTGCTGCCCGTGCGCTCGGCGGCCGCCCAGTCGCGCGGGCGCAGCTGGTACTTCTCCGAGTCCAGGTACTCCTCGCTGCCGGGGCGCGCCGGGGTGTTCTCGCACAGCTCGAAGCCGCTGTACACGCCCCAGGTGGGCGAGAGCGTCGCGGCGAGCACCGCGCGCGCCGCGAACGCGGGCCGTCCGCCGTCCTGGAGGTAGGCGTGCAGGATGTCCGGGGTGTTCACGAAGAAGTTGGGCCGCAGGTAGTGCGCGGTCTCGCCCGCCAACTCCCGTAGGTAGTCGGTGAGTTCTCCCTTCGTGTTGCGCCAGGTGAAGTACGTGTACGACTGGTGGAAGCCGATCGCCGCGAGGGTGCGCAGCATCGCGGGGCGGGTGAAGGCCTCCGCGAGGAACAGGACGTCCGGATCGGTGCGGTGGATCTCGGCGAGCACCTCCTCCCAGAACACGACGGGTTTGGTGTGCGGGTTGTCGACGCGGAAGACCCGCACGCCGTGGCCGATCCAGAACCGCAGCAGGCGGACGGTCTCGGCCACCAGGCCCGGCAGGTCCCGGTCGAAGGCCAGGGGGTAGATGTCCTGGTACTTCTTCGGGGGGTTCTCCGCGTACGCGATGGTGCCGTCGGCCCGGTGGGCGAACCAGTCGGGGTGCTTGTCCACCCACGGGTGGTCCGGCGAGCACTGGAGCGCGAAGTCCAGAGCCACCTCCAGGCCGAGCCGCGCCGCCTCGCCCACGAACGCGTCGAAGTCGTCCAGGGTGCCGAGGTCCGGGTGGACGGCGTCGTGGCCGCCCTCCGGGGAGCCGATGGCCCAGGGCACGCCGACGTCGTCGGGGCCGGCCGACAGGGAGTTGTTGGGCCCTTTGCGGAAGGTGCTGCCGATGGGGTGGATCGGCGGCAGGTACACGATGTCGAAGCCCATGTCCGCGATCGCGGGCAGGCGCCCGGCGGCCGTGCGGAAGGTGCCGCTGACGGGCGGGGCGCCCGGGCGCACCACGGCCCCCTCCGAGCGTGGGAAGAACTCGTACCAGGACCCGAAGAGCGCCCGCTCGCGGTCGACCCGCAGCGGGAACTCCTCGGTGGACGTGAGGAGTTCGCGCAGCGGATGGCGGGCGAGGACGGCGTCCACCTCGGGGGTGAGGGCGGCGGCGAGCCTGGCGGCGGGCGGGCGGGTGCGGTCGCGCAGGGCCTCGGCGGCGGCGCGGAGGATCCCGGCGGGGCCGAGGGCGGGGGCGTGCGCGGTCGCGGGGGTGGCCGTGGCGGCGGGGGCGGTCGTGGTGGCCGGCGGCGCGGGCGCTTCCGCGGCGGCGCGTTCGTACAGCCGGGCGCCCTCCTCCAGGACCAGTTCGGTGTCGATGCCTGCGGGTATCTTGATCCCCGCGTGGTGCCGCCAGGTCGTCACCGGGTCGCCCCACGCCTGCACGGCGAAGGTCCACTCGCCCTCCCGGTCGGGCGTGACCCGCGCGCCCCACCGGTCGGTGCCCGGCGCGAGCTCCCGCATCGGGGTCCAGGGCCCCGGGCGCCCCGAGGGATCCCGCAGCACGACGTTGCCGCCCACCGCGTCGTGCCCTTCGCGGAAGAGGGTGGCGGTGACCTGGAACGTCTCACCGACGACGGCTTTGGCGGGGGCGCGGCCGCCGTGCACGACCGGTGTCACGTCCAGGACGGGTATCCGTCCGGTACGGGGTCGGACGGCGAACTCCCTTGGGGCCTTACGGGGTTGAGGCATGACCGCTCCTGTTCCGCGTGCGAGTGGGCGGAGGTGAGTCGTGGAGGGGTTCCGCGGCGCACCCGCGCCGGGCCCGAGGGGGCGTGTGCGGGTGCGTACCGGAGGAGCCTTCCCACGCTCCTCGGGTGGGCAATCCGGCGCTTTGTTAACTACTCGCGCGTAATGGCACGCACAAGGCCAGCCGCTGTCCGGGCCTGGTCCGGAAGGCGTGAAACCGGCTCCGCCCGGGTGGGCGGAGCCGGTCCCCGCGAGCGTGCGGCACCGGCGCGAGCTTCGTGAGATCGCCGACTACAGGCCGCTCACCTGCAGCAACCTGTTGGGCGACCCGGCTCCCGGGCCGGACACGCGGTCCTTGACGGAGCGTGCGACGAGCGCCTTGGCGACATCGGCGGGCCGCGCCGACGGATGGCCGGAGAGATACAGCGCGGCCGCGCCCGCGACGTGCGGCGCCGCCATCGACGTACCCGACGAGACCGTGGACGCGGTGTCGTTCCTGATCGACGCGGACCGGATCGCCACGCCGGGCGCGAACAGGTCGAGGCCCGCACCCCGGTTGGAGAACGTGGCGCGGGCGTCGCGGCCGTCGGTGGCGCCGACCGTCAGGGCCTGCTTGACGCGGGCCGGTGAGGACCGGCTCACGGGCTCGTTGTCGTTGCCCGCGGCGACCGCGTACGTCACGCCCGACGCGATGGACGCGCGGACGGCCGCGTCGAGTTGGGCGTTGGTCGGGCCGCCGAGGCTCAGGTTGGCGACCGCGGGCTTGCGCGCGTGCCGGGTCACCCAGTCGATGCCCGCGAGGACCTGGGCGAGGGTGCCGCTGCCCTCGTCGTCGAGCACCCGCACGGCCACGACCTTCGCCTTCTTCGCGACGCCGTACTTGGTGCCCGCGACCGTCGCGGCCACATGCGTGCCGTGGCCGTTGCCGTCCTGCGCGACCCCGTCGTTCTGCACGAAGTCCCGCCCGGAGCGGGCGCGTCCGCCGAAGTCGCGGTGCGAGGTGCGGACGCCGGTGTCGATGACGTACACCGTGACGCCCGCGCCCGCTCCCCGCGGCGCGGTGTACGACTTGTCGAGCGGCAGCCGCTTCTGGTCGATGCGGTCCAGGCCCCAGGACGGCGGGTTCGGCTGCCGCGCGCCCGTGCGCACCCGTGTGTCCGGGACGACGGACGCGACCCCCGGGTCGGCGGCGAGGCGGGCCGCCTGGGCGGCGTCCGCCCGCACGGCGAAGCCGTTCAGCGCCGCGCTGTACGTGCGGTCGATGCTCGCCCCGTACCGCTCGGCGAGGTCCCTGCCCGCGTCGGACGCGGCGTGCGTGCCCGGCGCGAGCGTCACGACGTAGCCGTTCCGGGCCGCCCCCGGGCCGGTGGGCGTGTCGGGTCCGGCGGGTGCGCCGTGGGCGGCGGTCGGGACGATCGAGAGCGCGGCCGCGGTGCCGGCCGCCGCCAGAACTCCTGTGAGGCGTAGGTGTCTTGCCCGTGGTTCAGCCATGACTGGGTTCCCTCCCCTGGGTTCGACGACAGGTCCCGCCGGGGGTGCGCGCGCGTCCGCGGGCACGGTGTTCGGCGACGCCGTCCCCCGCAGCGTCTCGTGCGGGGAGAAGGTGCGACAAGGCCGCACCGGCGGGTGGAACGGGTGGTATCGCCACGAAGCATGATCAAAGCGCCATCAGCCCAAGCTTGAGCTTGGGTTCGTACGAGCAATTCCGAGGATTGACTTGGGGTTTGGGGGTTCGGGAAGATCACGGCAGGGCCCTGGGCGGCAACCCGTCCCGGATCCCTGCCGGAGTCCGGACTCCGGCAGGGGAGCGGGCGGGTGCCGACCCGTCCCGGAACGGCTCGGACCGGAGCGTCGGCGGGGCGCCCCGATCCGCGTTGACAGGACGCGCGAACGCCGTTTGTAATGGGTGAGTGCCGCGTGGCACCGGCCGAAGAGCAGTGGGCGGGCCGGTGACCGGGCGAGCACCCACACCAAGGGACATGACCTTGTGTACTGATCACTTCACCTCGCCGCGCACCGGCACGACGTCCTCGACGTGACCGTGCCCGCGCGCCGGGCCCTTCGAGCCTGAGCGCGCCCCGCGCACCTCCCGTTCTTCGCTCCTCCTTCGCTCTTCCTTCTCTTCCAGCGCTTTTCCCGCGCTCTTCCCGCTTCCTTTCCGCGGTCTCTTCGCCGCGCACACACCTGTCTGGAGAACCCCTTCCGCATGCCCACGCCCACCACCTCGCCCGCGCCCGCCCCGCAGGCCCCCCGGGAGATCAACACCCTCGCCGACAAGCTCCTCGAAGTGCACGACTGGCTGCGCGACCAGCTGGTCCAGCTGCGCGCCGAGGCCGCGGCCCACTTCGCCGAACGCTCCGCCCACCAGGGCCCCGGCCGCCCGCCCGCGCCCGGCCTCGGCCTCCAGATCCGACAGCGCTGCCTGGAGTTCTGCGACGCGCTGACCTTCCACCACACCAGCGAGGACGACCACGTCTTCCCCGGCGTCGCCGAGTACCACCCGCACCTGCGGCCCGCCCTGGCCCGGCTGAGCGAGGAGCACCGCGCCATCGCCAGGCTCAAGGAGAGCCTGGTCGGGCTGCTCGCCGACCTCGCCGCGGCCGACCCCGCGGAGTTCCTCGGGGAGTTCGACCGGCTCGCGGCGGACCTGACGCGGCACCTGGAGTACGAGGAGACCTGGCTGGTTCCGGTGCTCGCCGAGGTAGCGTTCCCGCCGGTAGCGCCCGCACCGGAGGAAGGATCGGCAGTGACCACTGAGAGAAGCGCCGTGCGCGTCAAGGACTTCGACCACCTCGTCCTGAACGTCGGGGACGTCGAGCGAGCCCTGCAGTTCTACTGCGGCACCCTCGGCCTGGAACCGGTCCGGGTCGAGGAGTGGCGCGCCGGGAAGGTCCCGTTCCCCTCGGCGCGGGTCAGCCCCGTGACCATCATCGACCTGGTCTCCGGCGAGCGCGGCGAGGCCGAGGAGTCGAACGTCGACCACATCTGCCTGGTCGTGGAGCCGCTGGACTGGCAGGAGGTCATCGACTCCGGCAGCTTCACCGTCCTGGAGGGCCCGGTCGGCCGGTTCGGCGCCCGGGGCGACGCCCAGTCGATCTACGTACGGGACCCGGACGGGAACTCCGTGGAGCTGCGCTGGTACCCCGAGGACCGGTGAGCGACGGGGCTCACAGGACCCGGCCCGAGACGATCGGTCCCTTGCCGGACTCGGCGAACACCGTGCCGCCCAGGAACAGGGGCGTGTACAGCGTCTTGGGTTCGGGGCCCGTGGCGGAGTAGGGGATCGACCAGGTGGTGACCCGCTCCGCGTCGCCGTCGAGCGGAACGCCGCGGACGTCGTGGGAGTTCGCGACGAACACCCGGTCCTTGGACAGGGCGAGCGCCGTGGCGTCGCCGCCCGCGGGCAGGTCCCACAGCCGCTTCCCCGACCGCCAGGCGTAGCCCGTCAGGCGGTTGGGGGTCCGTGGGCCGGGGGAATGGGAGATGACCAGGACGTCGGCGCTCCCCACGACCGGCGGGGCGAGCGGCTTGCCCGTCCCGATGGTCCGGCGCACGGCGAGGGTGTCCGGATCCAGGACCCGCACCCCGTCCTCCGTCCGTGACCAGCACACCACCGCGTCGCGATGGCCGAGGAGGCTGTCGCACCGCGGCTTCGCGACGCGGGCGGTCCGGTCGCCGTCCTTCGCGGACAACGCGACCACGCCGCCGTTCTCCAGGGCGGTGTACAGCACGCCGCCCCGGACGAGAGGTGTCCCCTGGGGCTTGCCCTCGATCCGGGTCCGCCAGAGCTCGTCGCCCGTCACGGCGTTCCTGGCGCGCACGGTGGTGGTGTACGGGTCGGGGGCGCCGTCGAGGTTGAACTCGGCGGTGTACACCACCCCTTGGGCGTACGTCATCGAGATCAGGCCCGCGTACCGGGGCGTCCGGTGCCGCCAGACCACGTCGCCCCGCCGCACGCCGAGCGCGCTGACGCCCAGTTCGCTCGGGACGAAGACCCGCTCGGCGTCGGCCTCGGGCGGCAGCTCCTGGAAGCCGCTCGGGGTGCCGGAGAAGCCGGGCGTCGACCAGCGGTCGGCGCCCGTGGCCGTGTTCAGGGCCCGCGCGGCGCCACGCCCGTCCCGGCACACCAGGCTCTCCCCGGACAGGACGCAGCCCTTCCCCATGCCGTCCATGCCCCGGGACCGCTCGCGGGACCAGAACCGCCAGTCGTCCGGGCGCTCGGCACGGTCGGCCGCCGACGGGCCGAACTCGCCGGAGTGGTCCTGGTTCCCGTACGCGGTGACCACCCGGTCGGCCACGGCCCGGGGGGCGCTCGGCGGCTTCTTCGACGGGTCGTCGCCGGGGCGGTCCCGCAGCGCGTCCGGCAGCGTCACGGCGGCCACCGCGAGTCCGGCCGTGGTGAGCGCCGCCGCGAGGACCCACAGGCGACGGCGGCCGCGCCGGGGTGCGGTGGCGGGCGGTGGCGGGACCGGCTGTGGCGCCGGAGCCGCGCCCAGCGTCGGGGACGGCTCGGCCCGCAGCCGGGGCCCCGAGCTGCCCGCCGTGGTCGCGGCGTCGGCGAACCCGCCCTGGTCGTGGGCGCGTTCGCTCGCCGCGACGGCCTCCCGGTACTCGGCGAAGAGCGACAGGACGCCGGCGGGCCAGGGGAAGGGGGACGCGGGGCCCTCGGGTCCGGACAGGGTTGTGGCCAGGTCCGCCGGGGTGGGGCGGCCGTCCGGGGTCGGGTGCAGGCAGGCGGCGAGGGGGTCGCGCAGCTCGGGCGGTACGCCGGACAGGTCGGCGTCGCCCCGCACGATGCGGAAGATGACGGCGGCGGCCTCCGGGTCGTCGAAGGGGCCGTGGCCGGTCGCCGCGTGGCACAGGACCGCGCCGAGCGAGAACACGTCCGACGCGGGCACGACCGCGTGCGAACCCTCGATCTGCTCCGGGGCGAGGAAGCCCGGCGTGCCCACCAGGACACCCGTCATGGTCAGGGCCGTCGCCTCGAAGGCCTGGGCGATCCCGAAGTCGATCAGGCGCGGTCCCTCCGGCGTGAGCAGCACGTTGCCCGGCTTCAGGTCCCGGTGCAGGACCCGCGCCCCGTGCACCGCCGTGAGCGCGCGGGCGAGCGCGGCACCCAGCGCGCGCACCGCGGGCACGGGCAGCGGACCGCAGCGCTCGACCACGTCGGCCAGCGACGGGCCCGGTATGTACTCCGTGGCCAGCCAGGGGCGTTCGGCGTCCGCGTCGGCGTCCACCAGGGCCGCGGTGAACGGGCCCGTCACGGCGCGCGCCGCGGCGATCTCCCGCCGGAACCGCGCCCGGAACGCGTCGTCGAGGTCCAGGTCCTGCCGTACGACCTTCACCGCGACCAGCGCGGACGCGCCCTGCCCCGCCCCGCCGCCCTGGCCGTCCCTGCGCGCGAGGAACACCTCGCCCATGCCGCCCGCGCCGATCCTGGCGAGCAGGGTGTGCGGGCCGATGCGGCGGGGGGTGCCCGGGGGGAGGGGGGCGAGCATGGGGCTCCTCGGGTCGGCGGGGCGGCGGGGCGGTGGGGCGACGGTGATCGGGCGCGGCTCAGGGCCGGTTCAGGGCCGGTTCAGGGCAGCGGGACGGGCCCGCTACGGGATGGCCACCGACGAGATCCTGCCCTCGTCGTACACGATGTGCGCCACGCCGCCGAGGGCCAGGACGGTCGGCGGGCGCAGGGTCTCGGAGATGACCGTGCCGGCCGCGTTCGGCGGCGGCTCGGGGCGGTCGCCGGGCGCGCCCGGCACCGGGAGGCGGGTCGCCTTGCCGCCGCCGTCGCCGAGCGGAAGCGCGTACAGCGCCTCGTTGCTGGCGTAGACGACGCGCTTGCCGAGGATGAGCGGCGCCGACGGCGGGACGTTGTCCTTCGGCGTCCGCTCGGCGTACAGGGACTTCCCCGTGCGCACGTCGAGCACGAGGACCCGGCCCGCGCGGGTGTCCTTGACCACCGCGACGGCGTTGTCCACGGCGGTCACGAAGGGTGCGGGGCCGTTGCCCTGCGACGACGGGTACGGCAGCTTGCCGTCCATCCTCTTGAGGGTGCGCGGCGTCAGGCGCACCATCGCCGTGCGCGCCGCGCCGCCGCTCTCGTCGTCGGTGACGCACAGCACCGCCTTCGCGGTCGCGAGGACCGCGCCGCACGTCTCGGCGGACTGGCCGAGGAGGTCACCGGTCCTGGCGTCGTACGCGGCCAAGCCCTCCTTCTGGTCGGCGTAGACGACTCCGTCGCGCAGGGCCCGTACCGCGTACAGATTGAGCTCCGCCTTGGACTTCGGGGCCTCGCCGAGCGGCTTCTCCCAGAGGGGGCGGCCGGTGGCGGCGTCGTACGCGTGCAGGACCGACGCCCGGGCGCCCTCCTGGACGAACGTCACTCCCTCGATGGCCACGACGACCTGGTCGTCGAGAAGCGGCGCCTGGCCGAACGCGCGGTGATCGCCCGGGGGTTCGGCATCCCAGAGCACCCTGCCCGTCGTGGAGTCGCGCAGTTGCAGGGCGCCGTCACTGGCGATGGCCGCCCTGCCGCCCCTGACGCCGGGTTCGAGCCGGTCGCCGGGCATGAAGAAGGAACCGCTCGGCCCGTAGTACGCCTCGTCCACGGAGCCCTCCGCGTCGACCTTCCCGGACGTCCACAGCCGCTTGCCGTCGCTCGTGCGCACGGCCTCGTACGTGCCGTTCGTGAGCAGACACACCAGGGCGCGGGTGTCGGCGGAGCAGCCCATCGGGGCGTGGCTGAGCTTGCCCTGCCAGGCCTTCCAGCCCTTGGGGCGCTGGGTCGCGATCTGCGGCACGGTGCCCGACGCGTCCGCCGTGCCGCCGCCGCTCGCCTCGGCCCGCGCGATCAGCTTCCTGACGGCCGCGGGGTCCTTCGGTCCTGGCTCGACCCAGCCGCGCTCCGCGCTGTTCCCCGGGCTCCCGGCGTTCCCGCCGTCGCCCCCGCCTCCGCCCTCGTCCGAGGCCCCGGGACCCCACACCGCGAGCACCCCGCCGAGCGCCGCCGCCACCACGCCGACGGCGACGACGCCGAGGACGGCACGGCGGCGACGCCGGGGGCGGGCGGGACCGGAGCCGTCCCCCGGCACGGACGGCGGGGAGCCGCTCATCGTCGGCAACTGGTGGGCGCCGCCCGGGCCGTGCCCCGCCCCGGCCGTCCGCCCGGCACCGCCGGGACCCGGCGCCGTCGCGGGCCCGTCCTGAGCCGTCGCCGGATGCCCCGCCCCGGCCGCCGCCTCCGGCCACACCGGCACCGGCAGCAACGGCCGCCCCGAGGCGCACAGTTGCTCCACGTCCCGCCGCGCCTCGGCTATCTGCCCGCGGACGGGCTCGGGCCACTCGGGCGCGGCCGCCGCCTCCCGGAGCGCGCCGAAGCGCTCGACGAGGTCGGCCGGGGCGGGCCGCTCGCCGGGGTCGCGCACGAGACAGGCCGCGAGCAGCGACCGCAGTTCCCCGGGCATGCCGGAGAGGTCGGTCTCGGCCTGCGAGACCCGGTAGAGGACGGCCGCCACCGGACCGTCGCCGAAGGGATCGCGCCCGGTCACCGCGTAGGTGAGCACGGACGCGAGGCAGAACACGTCGGACGCGGCCACCACGTGTCTGCCGCCTGCCACGTGCTCGGGCGACATGAAGCCCGGCGTGCCCACGAGGAGCCCCGTCGACGTCATGGTGGACGCCGCCTGCACCCGGGCCACACCGAAGTCGATCATCTTGGGCCCGTCGAGGGCGAGCAGGACGTTCGCGGGCTTGAGGTCGCGGTGCAGCGCCCCCGCGTCGTGCACCGCGGCCAGGGCCCGCGCCATGCCCTCGCCGAGGGAGGCGACGGCGCCCGCGGGCAGCGGTCCGTGGCGGCGCACGGCCTCGGCGAGGGTGGGGCCGGCGACGTACTCCGTGGCCAGCCAGGGCTGTTCGCCGTCGGTGTCGCTGCCGACCAGGCGCGCCACGTACGGGTTGCGGATCGAGGCGGCCACCTCGGCCTCCCGCCGGAAGCGGCGCTGGAACACCGCGTCCGTCGCCAGCTCGTTGCGGATGGCCTTGACGGCGACCAGGTCCCCGGGCCCGTACCCGGACAGCTCCAGCGGGCGCGCGAGGAACACCTCGCCCATGCCGCCCGCGCCGAGCCGCGCCAGCGTCTCGTACGGGCCGATCCGGCGTGGTGACGACTCCCGAAGTTGGCCGATCATCCGCCCCGTACCCCCTGTGACCGCGTGAACTCTCGTGACCGGGGGTCACGTTATCCCTACGGCGGGACCATGGCAGCGGCAGGTCCACGACAAAATGGGGCGCCTCGGGCGCGCCCCGTGCGCCGTGGTTGCCGAGCCCCCGCGCCGCTACCGTCGATACGCCGAAAACGTCACGTACGCCTTTCCGACAGAGGTGCCCCGTGAAAGCCATCCGTCGATTCACCGTACGTCCCGTCCTGCCCGCCCCGCTCGGCCCGCTCGCCGAGCTCGCCCGCAATCTGCGCTGGTCCTGGCACCCAGCGACCCGCGACCTGTTCCGCGACGTCGACCCGGCCCTGTGGGAGGCCGCGGGCGGCGACCCCGTGCGGCTGCTCGGCTCGGTGCCGTCCGCGCGGCTCACCGCGCTCGCCGCCGACGACGGCTATCTGCGCCGCCTTCGCGAGGCCGCCGACGACCTGAGCGAGTACGTCACCGGAGAGCGCTGGTACCAGGAGCGACGAGGCGAGCCCGGCGGCGAACTGCCCGACGCCATCGCCTACTTCTCGCCCGAGTTCGGCGTCACCGCCGCCCTGCCGCAGTACTCCGGCGGGCTCGGCATCCTCGCCGGCGACCACCTGAAGGCCGCCAGCGACCTCGGCGTCCCCCTCGTCGGCGTCGGGCTGCTCTACCGCCACGGCTACTTCCGCCAGTCCCTGACCCGCGACGGCTGGCAGCAGGAGCACTACCCCGTGCTCGACCCCAACGAACTGCCCCTCACCCTCCTCCGCGAGACCGACGGCACCCCGACGGTGGTGCGGCTCGCCCTGCCCGGCGGCCGGGACCTCCGCGCACACGTCTGGCAGGCGCAGGTCGGCCGCGTACCGCTGCTCCTGCTCGACTCCGACGTCGAGGAGAACGACCCGGCCGCCCGCGAGGTGACCGACCGGCTCTACGGCGGCGGCAGCGAACACCGGCTCCTCCAGGAGATGCTGCTCGGCATCGGCGGCGTGCGGGCCGTGCGCGCCTACTGCCGGCTCACCGGGCACGCCGAACCCGAGGTCTTCCACACCAACGAGGGCCACGCCGGGTTCCTCGGCCTGGAACGCATCCACGAACGCGTCGGCGAGGGGCTCGGCTTCGACGCGGCCCTGGAGTCCGTGCGCGGCGGCACCGTCTTCACCACCCACACCCCCGTGCCCGCGGGCATCGACCGCTTCGACCGCGAACTGGTCGCCCACCACTTCGGCCCCGACGCCGAACTGCCCCGCATCGACGTCGAGTTGATCCTGCGCCTCGGCATGGAGACCTACCCCGGCGGCGAGCCCAACCTCTTCAACATGGCCGTCATGGGACTGCGCCTCGGCCGCCGCGCCAACGGCGTCTCCACCCTGCACGGCAAGGTCAGCCGGGAGATGTTCCAGGGCCTGTGGCCCGGGTTCGACGCCGAGGAGGTCCCCATCGTCTCCGTCACCAACGGCGTGCACGCCCCGACCTGGGCGGCCCCCGAGGTGATCCGGCTCGGCGCCCGCCAGATCGGCCGACAGCGCATCGACCGGGCCCTGTCCGTCGGCGGCTCCGATCGCTGGGACGCCGTCGCCGACATCCAGGACGGCGACATCTGGCTGCTGCGCCGCGAACTGCGCGCCCAGCTCGTCGACGAGGTCCGGCGGCGGCTGCACCTCTCCTGGCGCCAGCGCGGCGCCGCCACCGCCGAACTGGGCTGGATCGACGAGGTCCTCGACCCCGACGTCCTCACCATCGGCTTCGCCCGCCGCGTCCCCTCGTACAAACGCCTGACCCTGATGCTGCGCGACCGCGACCGGCTCATGGACCTGCTCACCCACCCCGAGCGGCCCGTGCAGATCGTCGTCGCGGGCAAGGCGCACCCCGCCGACGACGGCGGCAAGCGGCTCATCCAGGACCTGGTGCGCTTCACCGACGACCCGCGCGTGCGCCATCGCATCGTGTTCCTGCCGGACTACGGCATGGCCATGGCGCAGAAGCTCTACGCGGGCTGCGACGTCTGGCTCAACAACCCGCTGCGCCCCCTGGAGGCCTGCGGGACCTCCGGCATGAAGGCCGCCCTCAACGGCTGCCTCAACCTGTCCGTCCTCGACGGCTGGTGGGACGAGTGGTTCGAGCCCGACTTCGGCTGGGCCATCCCCACCGCCGACGGCGCCGCCACCGACGACCACCGCCGCGACGACCTGGAGGCCGCCGCGCTCTACGACCTCCTGGAGCGGCGCGTCACCCCCCGCTTCTACGAGCACGGCCCCGGCGGCCTGCCCGACCGCTGGATCGAGATGGTCCGCAGGACCCTGACCCGGCTCGGCCCGAAGGTGCTCGCGGGCCGCATGGTGCGCGAGTACGTGGAGCGTCTGTACGTCCCCGCCGCCCGCGCCCACCGTCTCCTCGCGCCGGACGCCGCCACCGCCCTCGCCGCCTGGAAGTCCCGGGTCCGCGCGGCCTGGCCGGGCGTCGCCGTCGACCACGTGGAGGCCTCCGCGACCGGCGCCACCGCCGAACTGGGCGCCACGCTCTCGCTGCGCGTCCGCGTCGACCTCGGCGACCTCACCCCCGACGACGTCGAGGTGCAGGCCATCGCGGGCCGCGTCGACCCCGAGGACCACATCACCGACGCCACCCCGGTGCCGCTCAAGGCCGCGAGCCGCCCCGACACGGAAGGCCGCCTCCTGTACGAGGGCCCGCTCGCCCTGGACCGCACGGGCCCGTTCGGCTACACGGTCCGAGTCCTGCCGACTCATCGGCTGCTGGCGGACGGCGCGGAAATGGGCTTGGTGGCGGTGCCGCTGGAGGGTACGGGGGAGGGAGCGGGCGTCCTGATGCGGTAACTGCATGTGCGGCGGAGGAGGTGCCCCTGAAAGGGGCGCGGGGAACTGCGCGACAAGCCACAGCGGACCCGCAGGCAAAAGAACAACGTGGTGCGGGCGGTACCCGGGGGACAGCTCCCTCGGGTACCGCCCGGCTCTACAGGCCCAGGGGCCAGATCACTTGACGTTCACTCCGGTCCACGCGGCTTCGACGGCCTTCACCTCGGCCGACCCGGCCCCATACAGGTCGCCCGCGGCCTTGACGGTGTCCTTGCGCGCCTGCGCGTAGTCCGTCGTCGTCGTGAAGTACGCGGTCAGCGCCTTGAACCAGATCTTCTCGGCCTTCTCACGCCCGATGCCCTCGACCTTGGAGCCGTCCTTGGTCGGGCTGTCGTACTTGACGCCGTTGATCTCCTTCGCGCCGCTGCCCTCGCTCAGCAGGTAGAAGAAGTGGTTGGCGATGCCGGACGAGTAGTGCACGTCGACGTTTCCGGCGTTGGTGTCCCAGTAGTCCAGGGAGTTGCCGTCCTTGGAGGGCTTGTCCATGTAGCGCAGCGGGGTGCCGTCGCCGTTGATGTCGATCTTCTCGCCGACCAGGTAGTCACCCTTGTCCTGGGCGTTGTCCGCCTTGAACTCGACGGCGGCGGCGAAGATGTCGCTGGTCGCCTCGTTCAGGCCGCCGGACTCGCCGCTGTACTCCATGTTGCCGGTGGCCGAGGTGACGCCGTGGGTCATCTCGTGCGCGGCCACGTCGATGGACGTGAGCGGCTTGGCGTTGCCCTCGCCGTCGCCGTACGTCATGCAGAAGCAGGAGTCCTGCCAGAAGGCGTTGACGTAGTTGTTGCCGTAGTGCACGCGGGACGTGGCGCCCTTGCCGTCGCCCTTGATGCCGCTGCGGCCGTGCACGTCCTTGTAGTAGTCCCAGGTGAGACCGGCGCCGTAGGCGGCGTCGACGGCCGCGGTCTGGGTGTCGGCCGGCTTGCCGGTGCCCCAGGTGTCGTCCGCGTCGGTGTACAGCTTGCCGCCGCTGGAGCCGTGGTTCAGGTCGAGCGTCTTGTGGCCGCCGCGCCCGCCGTCGGTCAGCTCGAAGCCGCTCGCCGCCTTGGTGGAGCCCACCTCGACGTCACCGCTGTACTGGCTGTGGCCCTTGCCGTTCTCGACGGCCTGGTACTGGAACAGCTTCTTGCCGGTGGCCGCGTCCGTGATGACGTGCAGCTCGCTCGGCGTGCCGTCCTTCTGCGTGCCGGTGACGACCGTCTCGAAGGCCAGGGTCGGCTTGCCCTCGGCCGCCCAGACCACCTTGCGCGGCGCGTTCGCGTCCGCCTTCTTCGTCTCGCCGGTCTTCGCCGCCGTCGACTCGGCCGCCTTCGCGACCGCCTTCGGCGCGAGCTTCGCGCTGGTCGACCTGACCTTCACGGCCGCCTTGGTGGCCTTGCTGACACCCTTGACCGCGCCGCTCTTGGCGGTGTGCACGACCAGGTCGCCGCCGAGGACGGGCAGGCCGTCGTAGGTGCGCTCGTAGCGGGTGTGCGTGGTGCCGTCGCGGTCCTTGACGACGTCGCGGACGACGAGCTTCTCCTTGGCGCCGAGGCCGATCTTCTCGGCGGTGGCCGCCGTCTTCGTCTCGGCGTCCTTGATGAGGCCCGTGCGGACGGAGGCGGAGAGCTGCATCGGCGAGGCGGCGGGGGCGTCGGCCTTGGTGGCGCTGACGTCCGGCTGTGCGGAGGCGCCGGTGGTCAGCCCGGCGGTGAGCAGCGCTCCGGCGGCGACTGCGGTGGCGATGACCAGGGTGGAACGCTTCCTCGATATGTGGGGGGTCACGCAAGCTCCTTGTGTGGGGGAGCCCGGGTGGCATGGGGGACCACCCGGGCCGTTAAGTGCTGTGCGGGATGTAACTGGTGTGCCGTGCGGGGGAAGCGTGCCATTTGGGCCAGGTACATGTCAGGACCTTGATTGAATGTTGGCCAAAAGAAGTTCGTTGGCCGAAGGTCAAGGTCCGCAATGCGAACAGTGGATGAAGAGGGTTGCCGTCCCGGGCGGTTGGCGGTAATGGGGCGCCCGGGACGGCGTTGCCTCACGCGGTCGTGGCCGCCGCGTCGCGGCTACCGCGTCGTCGCTACGACGCCGGCCGGGCGCCGACGTTGACCGCGGCCCACGCGTTCGCGACCGCCTTGTACTCGGCGCTGCCCGTGCCGCCGAACAGCTCGCTCGTGGCCGTGAGGGTGCCGGTGCGCGCCGCCGCGTAGTTGGTGGTGGTGTTGAACTTCGTGGTGAGTGCCCTGAACCAGATCTTGGCGGCCTTGTCGATACCAATTCCGGTCACTGGCTTGTTGTCGTACGTCGGCGAGTCGTAGGAGACGCCGTTCACGACCTTCTTCCCGCTGCCCTCGCTGAGCAGGTAGAAGAAGTGGTTGGCGATGCCCGAGGAGTAGTGCACGTCGACGTTGCCCGCGCTGCTGCTCCAGTTGTCGAGCGAACGGCCGTCCTTGGAGGGCTTGTCCATGTAGCGCAGCGGCGTGCCGTTGCCCCGGATGTCGATCTTCTCGCCCACCAGGTAGTCGCCCACGTCGCTCGGGTTCTTCGCGTTGAACTCGACGGCCGCGGCGAAGATGTCGCTCGTCGCCTCGTTCAGACCGCCGGGCTCGCGGCTGTACTGCATGTTGCCCGTGGCCGCCGTGACGCCGTGCGTCATCTCGTGCGCGGCCACGTCGATCGACGTGAGCGGCTTGGCGTTGCCGGAGCCGTCCCCGTACGTCATGCAGAAGCAGGAGTCCTGCCAGAAGGCGTTGACGTAGTTGTTGCCGTAGTGCACCCGCGAGGTGGCGCCGCGGCCGTCGTTCCTGATGCCGTTCCTGCCGTGCACGCTCTTGTAGTAGTCCCACGTCAGCGCCGCGCCGTAGTGGGCGTCCGCGCCCGCGGTCTCGGCGTTGGATGCCTGCCCGTTGCCCCACGTGTCGTCGGGCCCGGAGAACAGCGTGCCGTTGCCGGACGTGCCGCGGTTGAGGTTGGTCGTCTTGTGGTTGCCGCGCGCGGTGTCGGTCAGCGTGTACTGCGAGCCCGACTGCTGCGTGGTGAGCGGGACCTGGCCGCTGTACTGCGTGTTGCCGGTGCCCTTGTGCACGCCCTGCCACTGGCGGAGCTGCTTGCCCGTGGCCGCGTCCGTGACGACGTGCAGCTCGTTCGGCGTGCCGTCCTTCTGCAGCCCGCCGATCACCGTCTCGTACGCGAGGACGGGGGCGCCGTCGGCCAGCCACACCACCTTGCGCGGTGCCTGCGACGCCTTGGTCTTCGTGGACTTCTGCGACTTGGCCGTGCCCAGCGCCTGCTTCTCCGCCGCGGCGGGCTTCACCTCGGCCCCGGTGCCGGTCCCGGCGAGCTTCGCCTTGGAGGCGCGGTTGACGTCCGTCACCTTGCCGCTCTTGTCGGTCGCGACGACCATGTCGCCGCCGAGGACGGGGAGTCCGGCGTAGGTGCGCTCGTAGCGGGTGTGCGTGGTGCCGTCGCGGTCCTGGATGACGTCGCGGACGACCAGCTTCTCCTTGGCACTGAGGCCGAGGGTGTCGGCCGTCGTCGCCTTGGCCGAGTCGGCGTCGCGCAGCAGCTCGGCGCGCTGCGACGGGGAGAGCTTCGCGGGCAGGGCGCCGGTGTCGACCTTGGTGCCCGAGGCCGGGTTGTCGGCTGACGCGGTGCCCGCCTGCACGGCCATGCCGAGGAGGGCGGCCACGGCCGTGAAGGTGCCTATGGCGGTGGCCCGCCTGCGAGCGGAACGTCTGCGGGGTGTGGGGGAGTTGCTCAACACGGACTCCTTCTGCGCGGCCGCTGGTCGAGCGGCCAGGGGGCGACCGGACGGCGGTGACCGTCCGGGGCGGAGCAGGCAGTACGTGGTGCCGTGAGCTGCGGTGCGTGGTGTGGTGCGTGGTGCTGTGCGTGGTGCTGTGCGTCGTGACGCTGCGTGCCGTGGTGCTGTGCGCCGCGCACGGTGCTGTGCGCGGGAGCCGCTCACGCGTGAGCGCGCGTGCGACTGGTGAGGGGAAGGGTGCCATTCAGGGCAGGGACATGTCAGGTCGGTGAACTCACTTTGGCTGGAATGCGTTCGGTGCTCGAATCTTTGTGTCCGGTATGCGGTTCCTTGCGGGGGCGCGGTGGGGGTGCGGGGGGTGTTGCGTCTACGCCCTGTGTCCGGTTCCTGGGGCGGTCTTTGCTCTGTGTCCGGTTGTGGGGGTTGCGGTCTTTTCGCCCTCGGTCCGGTTGTGGGGCGGGGCCGCGCCGGTATGTCCGTGCTCGCGTGTGTGGCCTGGTACGCGTTGTGTGTACGTCCATCGTGGTGAGCCGAGCTGCGCGCGGACATACCGGCACGTCCCCTCCGGTCCGGATGGCGGGGATCGGTCCGGTGGGGGTGGCTGCTTTGCCGGTACTCGCTGTGGGCAGCTGGGCCGCCCAGAGGGCGGAACGGGTGGGCACAGCCCACGACGACGGTGCCCGTGACGTGGGGGGCTCGCGCGGCCTTTGGGGCGATGGGCCAGCGGTGCCTGCCGTCCCACCCTGTGGGCAACTGGGTCGCCGAGAGGGCGGTGGGCCTCTGCTCGAGCGAGGTCGAGGGCTTACGGGTGGGGGTGGCCGGTCGTGCGGTCCGTGTGGGCTGAGTGGGGGGTTGGCCACGGCTCGGAGGGGGGTGTTTCGTGGTGGAGTCCGGTGAGGGTCGCCCGGACTACGCGCTCCGCCTGCCGATCCGCGGCCCCCGCCCCGTCGACGGTGATGAGCCCGTCGGCGAGCAGCGTGGCGAGCCCGTGGACGGCCGTCCAGACGACGAAGTCGGCTCCGGGACGGGCCGAGGGCGCCAAGTGGCCGGTTTCCACAAGGAGGTCGAGCTCGGCGTCGAGGACGCGGTGGGGGTGCGGGGCGAGCGGGCCGACCCCGAGCCCCGCCCCCTGCCCGGCCGGCGAGGCCCCCGCCCCGAAGGCAAGCCGCGCCACCGCCGGATCCTCCAGCGCCGCCCGCACATAGGCCTGCCCCACGGCCACGAGCCGCCCGTGCGGGTCGGCCGTGGCGGGAAGATCGGCGGCCCGCCCCATCCGCTCCCCGAACTGCCCGAGCACCCGCTGGGAGAGCGCCCCGACCAGCGCGTCGCGCGAGGCGAAGTGGTGGTACGCGGCGCTGGGGCTGACCCCGACCCGGCTGGACGCCTCCCGCAACGACCAGCCGTCGACGCCGCGTTCGCGGACCAGCGCCTCGGCGGCGTCCAGGAGCGCGCCGCGCAGGTCTCCGTGGTGATAACGCCCTCGCTCCGTGCCCTTGCCCATGGGCCGGATCTTAACAGCGCTCAGATTGGTGTTACGGTTCCCGTGCAATCTGAACGCTGCTTAGATTGGAGGGGTCATGAGCGCGCAGGGACCTTTGGCGGCCCCGCAGGCGGGTCGGTCGCAGGCGGGCGGGTCGCAGGAGGGGGCGCCGGAGCGGGCGCAGGCGGAGCCCGACGAGGGGGTGCGGACGGAGGCGTCGAGGAGCACCCCGGAGGACACGCGGGCCTCGACCGGAGGAAACGCCCCGGACCTCACCACCGCACCCCCGCCGATCGTGCGCGGAGAGCCCGTCGAAGTGGCCGACGGCGTCCACGTGATCCCCGACGGGCGCGTGGAGCTGGTCCCGAACGTGGGCATCGTCGTGGGCGCGGACGCCGCGCTCGTCATCGACACCGGCATCGGCCCGCGCAACGGCGCGTACGTCCTGGAGCGGGCCCGAGAGCTCGCGGGCGACCGGAAGCTCTACCTCACCGTCACCCACTTCCACCCCGAACACGGCTTCGGGGCCCAGGCGTTCAAGGGCGCCGCGACCATCCTCTACAACCGGGGCCAGCGCGACGAGCTGCGGCGCAAGGGCGCCGCGTACCTCGACATGTTCAAGGGCCTGAGCGAGGCCGTGGCGGCCGAGCTGGTGGACGTCACGCTGGTCGACCCCGACGTGACCTACGAAGGGCGGGCCGAGCTCGACCTCGGCGGCCGCGTCGCCGAGCTGCGGCCGGTCGGTCCGGCGCACACGGCGTCCGACCAGACCGTCCTCGTCGACGGCCGGGTGCTGTTCGGCGGCGATTTGATCGAGACCCGGATCTTTCCGATCGCTCCGTACTTCCCGCCGTACGACACCGACGTCGACGGCGACCGCTGGATCGCGGTGCTCGACGAACTCCTCGCCCTCGACCCGGAGATCGTCGTCTCCGGCCACGGTGAGGTGACCGACGCGGCCCTCATCCGCGACGTCCGCGACTACCTGGTGTACGTCCGCGCCGAGACGGCCCGGCTGCGGGCCCGGGGAGCCTCCGCCGACGAGACGGCCGCCGCCGTCGACAAGGCCGCCCGCGCCCGTTGGACCACTTGGGAGCGGCCGGAGTGGATCGGCCTCGCGGCCCGCGCGTTCTACGCGGACGGGGGCGCTGCCTGAGCACGTTCGGGCGTACGCCGACGCGTGGGCGTTGCGGTCGGCCGCCGGGTGCGGATGATGGGCGTCGTGGCGGCGCCCTCGCCGCGTGCTCCGACGGACCGAGGTGAGCGGGAGATGGCCGCCGTGCCCGAAGCGAACGCCGACGTGGACGCCGACGTGGACGTGGACGTGTTGATCGTGGGCGGTGGGCCGGTCGGGCTCACCGCCCGGGTCCTCCTGGAACGCTGGGGCGTACGGACGTCGCTGGTCGAGAAGCGCACCGAGCTGTCACCGTTTCCCCGGTCCCGCCTCGTCAACGTGCGCTCGATGGAGATCTTCCGCGGACTCGGCCTCGCGACCCGGATCACGGACGCCGCGTTCCCGCCGGAGTACGGCCGCATCCGCTTCCGCGACACCCTCTCCGGCCGCGACTTCGCCAGCGCGGCGATAGTGGGGGTGCGCGCGCCCGTACCGGAGAGTCCCGTCACCGGCGCGGTCACCTCGCAGGACCGGCTCGAACCCCTCCTCCTCGGCGCGGCGGACGCGACCGTGCGCTTCGGGGCCGAACTCGTCGGCCTCGGCGAGGACACCGAGGGCGTCACGGCCGTACTCGTCGACCATCGGCGCGGCGAGGAGACCCGCGTACGGGCCCGGTACGTCCTCGCCGCCGACGGCGCCAACTCCACCGTCCGGCGGCTCCTGGACATCGGCACCACAGGACCCGGCGAGCTGGCCCGCGTCACCACCGTCGTGTTCGACGCCGACCTGAGCGGCCTGGCGGCCCGGCAGCCCGCGGGCGTCTACTTCACCGCGCACGGCACCTTCCTGCCGCTCTACCCCGAGGGCGGCTGGTCCTGGCTCGCCCCCACCCCCGAGGACACCGCGCGCGCCGACTGGTCCGCCCTCGTGTCACGCGCACTCGGCGCCGACGTCGACGCCGACGTGCTGCGCGTCCAGCACTGGACCATGAACGCGGCCGTCGCCGAACGCTTCCGGCACGGCCGGATCCTGCTGGCGGGCGACGCCGCGCACGCCCTCCCCATCATGGGCGGCCTGGGCATGAACGCGGGCCTCGCCGACGTCCACAACCTCTGCTGGAAACTGGCGGGCGTCCGCCACGGCTGGGCCGGGCCCGGCCTGCTGGACTCGTACGAGCCGGAACGGCTGCCTGTCGCCCACCGGACGCTGCGCCAGGCGGTGGCCAACACGAAGCTGGGGTTCGCGGTGCAGGACCGGCGCCGCGAACAGCTCCGGTCCGGCGCCGCGACACCGGATCGGGTGGAACTCCCCTGGTCGGAGCGGTACTTCGCCCAACTCGGCCTCGTCCTCGGCGTCAGCTACGACTCCGCCGCCGTCCTGCCCGACGGCAGCCCTCCGCCGGAGCCGTCGTCATCGTCATCGCCGTCCGGCATGGGGGACGGGGGGCATGAGGGCAACGGGGGTGATGGGGGCGATGGGGGCGACGAAGGCACGGACTACCTGCCGTTGGCACGGCCGGGGCGCCGCATGCCCCACCTCTGGCTCGCCCCCGACCGCTCCACGCTCGACGCGTGCGGGGAGTGGTTCACCGTGCTCGCCCCGGACCCCGCGCGCTGGGAGCCGGGGGCCGAAGGAACGTGGCCGCTACGCGTCGAGGCGCTGCCGGGGGAGTACGCCGAGGCCTGCGGCCTGGGCCCGCGGGGAGCCCTGCTCATCCGCCCCGACGGCCATATCGCGGCCCGTTGGCCCGCGGGGCCCGCAGCCGACAACGCCCTCCACCAGGCCCTCGCCACCGTGACCGGCCCGGCGCGCGCCTGACGCGGCGCGCCCCGGCCGGTCCCGCGCGGGTCACCGGCACAGGGCCTTGTCCACGGTGTCCTCCAAGTGCCGCGCGGCGGCGCCGGTCGGAATGGTGGTCACGGTGATGCTCGCCTCGCGGCCGTCCTCGGTGACACCGCCACGGGTCCGTGAGCCCGGAGTCGTACCGCCGTGGCCCCAGTAGACGCCGCCGCACGAGAGAACGTTGCTCTGCAGGCCGAGGCCGTACCGTTCGCCCGGGGTGTCCGTGGGGACGGTGGCGCGCATCTGCCGGAGCTGCGCCGGGGCGAGCAGGTCGCCGCGCAGGAGCACGGTGAAGAAGCGGTTGAGGTCGGCGTTGGTGGAGACGATCGCGCCCGTCGCCCAGGCCGTGGACGTGTCCATGTCGGTGAAGTCGTGCAGGGAGCCGTCGGCCTTCTTGAAGTAGTGCTTGGGGTGGGCCTCGTGGATGGTGGTGTCCCCGGGGGCGGGGAAGTAGGTGTGGCGCAGTCCGGCGCGGTCGATGACGCGGCGGGTGATCTCCTCGCCGACCGGACGGCCGGTGACCTTCTGGACGATGAGACCGGCGACCAGGTAATTCGTGTTGCTGTACTCCCACTTCTCGCCCGGAGCGAAGTCGGCCTTCCGCGCCAGGGCCAGGTCGAGGAGGTCGCGGGGTTCGAAGTACCGGTGCTGTACGGCGACGAAGTCCGCGAGCCGCGGGGACGCCATGTAGTCGGGCAGGCCGCTCGTGTGCTGGAGGAGCTGGCGGACGGTGACGCGCCGCCCGTCGATGCCGTCACCGCGCAGGAGGCCGAGCAGGTAGGTGTCGACCCGGGCGTCCAGGCGGACCTTCTTCTCGGCGACGAGCTGCAGCATGACGACAGCCGTGAACGTCTTGGTGTTGCTGCCGATCCGTATCTGACCGTTCTTCGGCACCTTCGCGCCGGTGGCCAGGTCACCGACCCCGGCGGTGCTGGCCCGGGTCGGGCCGCCGGCCTTCTTGACGGCGGCGAGCGCCGCGGGCATGTGGTCGGCGCGCACCAGTCGGTCGAGGCTGTGTTGTACGGGGTCGGGCTCGGGCGTCGCGGTGGCGGAGGGCGCCGCGGTCGCCAGGGGCGCGGAGGTCGCCAGGGGGGCGGCGGTCGCGGAGGGCGCCGCGAGCACTCCGGCCGCCAGGAGTCCGGTGGCCACGGCGAGCACGGTCGGTGCCGCCGTGCGGTGACCGCGTCGGCCGCGCTGTCGACGCCTGAGGGACCGGGACCGGATCGGTGCGTGCGCGTGCACAGGGCGACTCCCTCGGGGCATGGCTGGGGTTTGCGTGCTGTCTTCCAGCCTTCCGGCGGCGGCCGGTCGATGTGAGCCGGGAGGCCCCCAAGCCGAGTTGGGGTTAACCTCACCGGGCCGGGACAGGGCCGCGGCGGGACCGGCCACCCGGCGGAGCCGCTACGCGCCGCTGCTCACGACGCTGTCCCGCCACGCCCGGTGCAGCTCCGCGAACGGCCCCGTCCCCGCGATGAGTTCGGCGGGCGTGCCGTCCTCCACGATCCGGCCGTGCTCCATCACGAGGACCCGGTCGGCGATCTCCACCGTCGACAGGCGGTGCGCGATCACGACGGCCGTGCGGCCCCGCAGCACCGTGTCCATCGCCCGCTGCACGGCCCGCTCGCCGGGGATGTCCAGGGAGCTGGTGGCCTCGTCGAGGATCAGGACGGCGGGGTCGGCGAGCAGGGCGCGGGCGAACGCGACCAGCTGGCGCTGGCCCGCCGAGATGCGGCCGCCGCGCTTGCGCACGTCGGTGTCGTAGCCGTCGGGCAGCGACACGATGAAGTCGTGGGCGCCGATGGCCTTCGCGGCGCGCTCGATGTCCTCGCGTGTGGCGTCCGGGCGGCCGATCGCGATGTTCTCCGCGACCGTGCCGGAGAACAGGAACGCCTCCTGCGTGACCATCACGACCCCGCGCCGCAGCTCGGCGTTCGCGAGCTCGCGCAGGTCGACGCCGTCCAGCAGGACCTGCCCCTGCGACGGGTCGTAGAAGCGCGCGAGCAGCTTCGCCAGCGTCGACTTGCCCGCGCCCGTCGAGCCGACGACGGCCACGGTCTGCCCGGCGGGCAGCGTCAGGTCGAAGCGCGGCAGGATCTCACCGCCCGTGCGGTACGCGAAGCGCACGCCGTCGAACTCGACGGTGCGGCCGGGGTGCTCGGAGGCGAGCGGCGGCAGCTGCCTCTCGGTTCCGGGCTCCGGCTCCGGCACCGACGGCGTCTGCGCGAGCAGCCCCGCGATCTTCTCCAGCGAAGCCGCCGCCGACTGGTACGAGTTGAGGAACATCCCGAGCCGGTCGATCGGGTCGTACAGGCGCCGCAGATACAGCACCGCGGCGGCGAGCACGCCGAGCGCGAGCGTGTCCTGCGCGACGCGGTACGCGCCCCACAGCACGATCCCCGCGACGGCCGTGTTCGCGACGAGCCGCGAGCCCACCACGTACCGCGCCATTTCCAGGAGGGCGTCGCCGTTGGTGCGCTCGTGCCGGTGGTTGAGCTTCGCGAACTGTGCCTCGTTGGCCTGCTCGCGGCGGAACGCGCGCACCGGGCGGATGCCGTTCATCGTCTCCGTGAACTTCACGATCACGGCGGCGACCGCGGTCGAGCGGACGCGGAACACCTTCCCCGCGCGGTGCTGGTAGAGCCGGATCAGCGCGTACAGGGGGACGAACGACAGGACGGCGACCGCGCCGAGCCCCAGGTCGAGCCAGAGCAGCATCGCCGAGATGGTGACGAACGAGAGCACCACCGTGAGCAGTTCCTGAAGGCCCTCGTTGAGCAGCTCCCGCAGCGACTCCACATCCGTGGTGGCGCGGGAGATCAGCCGCCCCGACGTGTACCGCTCGTGGAAGTCCACGCTGAGCGCCTGCGCGTGCCGGAAGATCCGGCCCCTCAGGTCGAGCAGCACGTCCTGGTTGACGCGCGCGGACGCCACGATGAAGGCGTACTGGAACGCCCCCGCGGCCCCCGCGCACACCAGATAGGCCACGCCGACCGCGATCAGCGGGCCGTGGTCGTCCGCGCGGAACGCGGGCACGGCACGGTCGATGGCGTACGCGACGAGCAGCGGCCCGGCCTGGATGACGGCCTGCTGGACGAGGAGCAGGACGGCGGCCAGCGTGACGCGGGCGCGGCGGGGTGCGAGCAGGGAGCGCAGCAGGGCGCCGGTCGCGCCCGGGGGAGCGGGCAGTGTGTCCTGGTCGAAGGCGTCGTCGAGGGCTTCCCGGGCTTCTCGGGCTTCCTGGGCGGCTCTGTCGGAGTGCTCGTCGCCCGGTTCGGTCTTCTTGTCGCCGACCGTGTTCATTCGTCCGTCCCCCCAGACATCAGCCATGCGTACTCGGCGTTCTCCCGCAGCAGTTCCTGGTGCGTGCCCACGGCCGTGACGCGGCCGCCGGACAGCAGCGCGACCCGGTCCGCGAGGAGCACCGTCGACGGGCGGTGCGCCACCACCAGCGCCGTGGTGTCCTTCAGGACCCGCCGCAGCGCCGCCTCCACCAGCGCCTCCGTGTGGACGTCGAGGGCGGACAGCGGGTCGTCGAGGACGAGGAAGCGCGGCCCGCCCACCACCGCGCGGGCCAGCGCGAGCCGCTGCCGCTGGCCGCCGGACAGGCTCAGCCCCTGCTCGCCGACCTGCGTGTCCGCGCCCTTCGGCAGCCCGTGCACGAACTCGGCCTGCGCGACCGCGAGGGCCCGCCCCAACTCCTCGTCGCCCGCGCTCCCGTCGGCCCCCATGAGCACGTTCTCGCCCACGGACGCGGAGAACAGCGTCGGCTCCTCGAAGGCCATGGACACCAGCGTGCGCACGCGTTCGCGCGCCATCGCCGCGATGTCCTCGCCGTCGAGCGTGATGCGCCCGCCCGTCACCTCGTGCAGTCGGGGCACGAGGGCGGTCAGGGTGGTCTTGCCGCTGCCGGTGGCGCCGACGAGGGCCAGCGTCTCGCCGGTACGGATGTGCAGGTCGATGCGGTCCAGGACGGGCGGGGCGTCGTCCGGGGCGTCGGGGTAGCGGAACTCGACGGCTTCGAAGCGGATGCCGTCGGTGGGGGTGGAGGTGGAGATGGAGGTGGAGGCGGGGGTGGGGGTGCGCGGCGTGGGGACGGCTGCGGCTGTACCCGCCCTGGCCGAGTCCGCCCCCGCGTCCGACTCCGGCTGCGCGTCCAGTACCTCGAAGTACCGCTCCGTCGCCGTCGCCGCCTCCTGGCTCATCGCGAGCAGGAAGCCGATCGACTCCACCGGCCAGCGCAGCGCGAGCGCCGTCGACAGGAACGCCACCAGCGTGCCCGTCGAGAGGTCGCCGTCGGCCACCTCGACCGACCCGAGGACCAGCGCCGCGCCGATCGCCAGCTCCGGCAGCGTCATGATCACGCCATAGATCGCGGCGAGGAGACGGGCCTTGACCAGCTCCGTGCCGCGCAGCGTGCCCGACAGCTCGCGGAACGCCCGGGCCTGAGTGCGGTGCCGCCCGAAGCCCTTGATGATCCGGATGCCGAGGACGCTCTCCTCGACGACCGTCGTCAGATCGCCCACCTGGTCCTGCGCGCGCCGCGCCACGTCGGCGTACCGCCCCTCGAAGTACGCGAGGAAGACCACCATCGGCACCACGGGGGCGAGGAGCACCAGGCCGAGCGTCCAGTCCTGGGCCAGCAGGATGGCCATGCCGACCGCGATCGTCGTGCCGTTGACCAGCAGGAACGTCAGCGGGAACGCGAGGAACATGCGCACCATCATCAGGTCGGTCGTCCCGCGCGACAGCAACTGGCCGGACGCCCAACGGTCGTGGAAGGCGACGGGCACCCGCTGGAGGTGGCGGAACAGGTCCGCCCGCATCCGCGCCTCCACACCCGCGAGCGGCCGCGCGACGAGCCAGCGCCGGAAGCCGAAGAGCAGCGCCTCCGCGACACCCAGCCCCAGCAGGAGCAGCGCCCCGAGCCAGACGCCCCCCGTGTCCCGGTCGGCCACCGGGCCGTCCACGATCCACTTCAGGACGAGCGGGAACAGCAGGCCCGTACAGGACGCCACGATGGCGACGAACGCGGCGGTGAACAGGCGTGTCCGTACGGGGCGCACATACGGCCAGAGCCGTGCGAGCGTCCTGACGGCGGAGCGTCCGCCGGGGTCCTGGGCAGGTGCGTGTGTGGTGGACATCAGGGGCGAGCCTACGTTTCACCACTGACAGCGCCCACCGAGTTTTGGCCCGGTCCGGGTCGGCCGCTGGTCCTAGTCCGTCGGCCCCTTCCGCGCCGCGTCCGGGGGTCGTAGGGGGCCATCAACCGATCGGTCGATGGGGGTCGCAGCGGGATGGTCGATGTGGGTCGGGGGCCGTGACGGCGAGGCTTGTCGCATGCCTCCTCCCATCATCGAAGTCAGGGACCTGCGCAAGGTCTACGGCGGCCGGGCCGTCGTCGACGGCGTCTCGTTCGCCGTCGAGCAGGGCGAGATCTTCGGCGTCCTCGGGCCCAACGGCGCGGGCAAGACGACCACCGTCGAATGCGTCGAGGGCCTGCGCGTGCCCGACGCGGGCGCGGTGCGCGTCGCCGGGCTCGACCCGGTGGCCGACCACGAGCGGGTCACCCGCGTCCTCGGCGCGCAGCTCCAGGAGAGCGAGCTGCAGCCGAAGCTGACGGTCCGCGAGGCACTCGAGCTGTACGCCGCGTTCTACTCCCGCCCGGCCGACTGGCGCCCGCTCGCCGAGCGGCTCGGCCTCACCGACAAGCTGAACACCCGCTTCGCCAAGCTCTCCGGCGGCCAGAAGCAGCGCCTGTTCATCGCCCTCGCCCTGATCGGCAGCCCTCGCGTCGTCGTCCTCGACGAGCTGACCACCGGCCTCGACCCACGCGCACGCCGGGACACCTGGCAGCTGATCGAGGAGGTGCGGGACAGCGGCGTCACGGTCCTGCTCGTCACCCACTTCATGGAGGAGGCCCAGCGGCTCTGCGACCGCATAGCGGTGATCGACCGGGGCCGGGTGGCCGCGCTCGATACCCCCGCGGGTCTCATCGGCCGCTCCGCCGGCTCCACGGTCATCTCCTTCACGCCGTCCGTGCCGCTGGACCCCGCCGACCTGGCCGCACTGCCCCGGCTCAGCTCCGCCACGGAGAAGGACGGCCGCCTCACCCTCAACGGCACCGACGCCACGGTCGACGCCCTCCTCACCCTCCTGGCCCGCCACCGCGTCACGGCCCACCAACTCCGCGTCACCGAGGCCACCTTGGACGACGCGTTCCTCGACCTGACGACCACCGAGGCCGACGCTTCCACCCCGACCGACGGTCACGCGGCCACCCCGACCGACGATCACGCGCCCACCCGCCCCGGACACCACGGAGCCCCGGCATGACCACTCCCGCAAGCTCGCCCACCTCGTCCACCTCGTCCACTTCGGCCACCTCGGCCGCCGCAGCCACCAGCCCCGCCGCCCCCGGACCCGCGCCCGCCCCGCACTCCGCCCCGGCCCGCGCCCCCGGTGCCGCCCGAGCCGTCCTCAAGGCCGAAGTGCGGCTGTTCCGGCGCGAACCGGGCTCCCTCTTCTGGATCCTCGCCTTCCCCACGGTGCTCCTGGCGATCCTCGGGTCCATCCCCTCCTTCCGGGAGGCACAGGACGACCTGGGCGGCATCCGCCTCGTCGACGCGTACGTCCCCGTGACCGTGCTGCTCTCCATGATCATGGCGGGGGTCCAGGCCATGCCGCCGGTCATCACGGGCTATCGCGAGCGCGGGATCCTGCGCCGGATGTCGGCCACCCCCGTGCGGCCCGTCGCGGTGCTCGGCGCCCAGATGGGACTGCACGGCGCCGCCGCGCTCGGCTCGGCGCTGCTCTCCCTGGCGGTGGGACGGGCCGTCTTCGACGTGCCGCTGCCCCGGCAGATATTCGGGTACGCGGTCGCGCTGGTGCTGGCGACGGCCTCCGCGCTGGCGCTCGGCGCCCTGGTGTCGGCGCTGTCGCGCACCTCCAAGGCGGCGACGGCGGTCGGTTCGGCGGTGTTCTTCCCGATGATGTTCAGCGCGGGCGTCTGGCTGCCGGTGCAGGCCATGCCGGACACCCTCGCGCAGGTCGTCGAGGCCCTGCCGTTCGGGGCGGCCGCGGAAGCCCTGAACCAGGCGGCGGCCGGGGACTGGCCAGGACCGGCCCACCTGGGCGTCCTCGTGCTGTGGACGGCGGCTCTCACCGCGGCGGCGGCGCGATGGTTCCGCTGGGAGTGACCGGGGGCGTGGCGGGTGTCGCGGGCCGGGTGGACGAGACTGGGCGCATGGCACGACCCGGCACGCCGAACGGCCCCGACAGCCCCGCCGACTCCGGCAGGCGACCGACCCGGGACACCCCCGGCACCCCGTCCGCCCCCGGCACCGGCCCCACCTCCACGAGCCCCGGCGCCTCGGCCTCCAGTACCACCCCCACCCCGACCACCCCGACCACCCTCACCCCGACCACCCCCACCCCGACCACCCTCGTCACCGAACGCTGGGAGCGGTTTCACCGTTGGGGCCCCCTCGTCCTCCTCGTCTTCGGCACCCTGCTCTCCGCGGCCACCGCCGACGTCGTCGGCATGGGGTGGGACGCGTGGACCCTGGCGGCGGGGCTCATCGCCGCCGCCGCGGGGCTGCAGGTCTGGTGGATCGGGGCCGCGCGGTCCCGGCCGGGGCCCTCCCGCTCCGGCGCCGCCTACTACTTCCTGCGCTGGGCGGTCGCGTTCACGCTGTCGTGGCTGAACCCGTTCTTCGTGTTCTACGCCGTCACGGGGTACTTCGGGTCGGAGCGGCTGCTCCCGCACCGCCTCGTCCCGGTCGGACTGTTCGCGACCGCCGTGGCCATGGCGGGAGCGCAGGCGGGCGGGCTGCCGCCGCACGGGCGGATCGGCTGGGTGGTGTTCGGCGCGATGCTCGGCGCGAACGTCGGGCTGCTCACGGTCTTCGCCCACATCGCCAACAAGGAGGAGGAACGCACCCGGTTCCAGGAGCGGACCATCGACCAGCTCGAAGCGGCCAACGCCGCGCTCCAGCAGGCCCTGGACGAGAACGCCGCGCTGCACGCCCAACTCCTGCTCCAGGCGCGCGAAGCGGGCGTCGCCGACGAGCGCAGACGCCTCGCCGCCGAGATCCACGACACCATCGCCCAAGGCCTCACCGGCATCATCGCCCAGCTCCAGGTCGTCGCGAACGCCCCCGACCAGCAGCGGGCCCGCGAGCACCTGGGCCGGGCCACCGACCTGGCCCGGCACAGCCTCGGCGAGGCCCGCCGCTCCGTGCACAACCTCGCCCCGGTCGCCCTGGAGCACGACAGCCTGTCCAAGGCCCTCGGCAAGACGGTCACCGAGTGGGGCGACCGCACAGGCGTGCGCGCCGACTTCACGGTCACCGGCACCGACGGACCCCTGCACGAGGAGATCGAGGCGACCCTGCTGCGCATCGTCGAGGAGGCCCTGTCCAACGCGGCCCGGCACGCGGCCGCGACCCGCGTCGGCGTCACCCTGTCGTACATGGCCGGGGAGGTCACCCTCGACATCCGCGACGACGGCCGGGGCTTCGACCCGCTCGCCGGGACGGCCCGCACCCGCACCGGCGGCTTCGGCCTCACCGGCATGCGGGCCCGCGCCGAGCGCATCGCGGGCACCCTCACCGTCGAGTCGGAGCCCGGCGGCGGAACGGCCGTGTCGGCGCGCGTACCGTTGGTGGGCGATGAACACTGAAGTGATCACCCTCCTCGTCGTCGACGACCACCCGGTCGTGCGCGACGGGCTGCGCGGCATGTTCGAGTCGGCGCCCGGATTCACGGTCCTCGGTGAGGCCGCCGACGGCGTCCAGGCCGTCGAGCTGACCGCCCGGCTCGACCCCGACGTCGTCCTCATGGACCTGCGGATGCCGGGCGGCGGCGGGGTCGACGCCATCGCCGAGCTGTCCCGGCGCGGCTCGCGCGCCCGCGTCCTGGTGCTCACCACGTACGACACGGACACCGACACGCTCCCCGCCATCGAGGCCGGTGCGACGGGCTATCTGCTGAAGGACGCCCCGCGCGACGAGCTGTTCGGCGCCGTCCGCGCCGCCGCCGAGGGCCGCACGGTGCTGTCCCCGGCCGTCGCGTCCCGCCTGGTGCAACGCGTACGTGCCCCTGACGACGAGCGGCTGAGCACCCGCGAACGGGAAGTGCTCGCACTCGTCGCCAGGGGCACGTCCAACCGCGACATCGCGAAGGGGCTGTTCATCAGCGAAGCCACGGTCAAGACCCATCTCACCCATATCTACGGCAAGTTGGACGTCAAGGACCGGGCCGCGGCCGTCGCGACTGCCTATCGCCGCGGCATCCTCGACTGACCTTCCACGCGGTCGTCCGAGGCCGGAATCCGGTCCTTGCGGCCGTGTCTCCCCCCGGAGTCACGACCTGACGGCCATGGGTCCGCATCCACGCTCCCACCAGCGCGGATGAGCAGTGGTCCCCGCCGGGACCCGGACGGGCCCGCCGGCCGGGGCGGGCCCGCGGCAAGGGTCAGGCGGCCTCCCACAGGGCGGGAGTGCTCGGCGGCTCCCAGCCGGGCTGGGCCTGGTGCGGCTGGAGGCAGCGGTAGGTGGCGCCGTCGTAGGTGACGGTGTCACCGGCCGCGTAGACGGAGCCGGCCGCCCAGGTGCCGGTCGGGTCACCGGGGCCGGGGCCCGGGTCCTGGCCGCCGCCCGTCGTCTTCAGCGTCAGCTGGTACTGCTGCAGGAGCGGATTGATCGGCTGGTGGAACGTGGTGCCACCGGAGCGGCAGTTGCCCGAACCGCCGGAGGTGACGCCCTGCGCCTGGCTGCCCGAGATGTACGAGCCGCCGGAGTCACCGGGCTCCGCGCACACGGTCGTACGGGTCACACCGCTGATGGTGCCCTCGGGGTAGGTGACGCTGGTGTTGTGCTGCGAGATCGTGCCGCAGTGCCAGCCGGTGGTCGATCCGGAGCGGCAGATCGAGCCGCCCACCGGCGACTGCGTCGAACCCGCGACGCTCACGCGCTGGCCGCCGGAGCCCTTGACGTACGGCGTCGACGTCCACTGCGCGTTGGCGGCCACCCACGCCATGTCCCGGCCCGGGAAGATCGAGGCGCGGAACGTGCCCTGGGCCTGCTGGTTGACGCCGCGCGTGGTGGTGCCCGCACGCCCGCAGTGGCCCGCCGTCGCGAAGCCCTGCGTGGATCCCTGTGTGATGGAGAAGCCCACCGAACAGCGGCCACCGCTGCCCATGTAGTAGGCCTCGCCGCCCACGATGTCGTAGAAGGGCCGCGGCCGTTCGGCGGTCCGCTCGACCTGGACGAGCCCGCGGTCGACCTTCGCGGCCTTCACCAGCTTCTGCGCCGCGGCGGCCTTGACGGCCTTCACCACGACCGCGTTGGACTTCACGTCGACGAACCACACGGGCGCGTCGGCGGTCCCGGTGCTCTTCGCGGCCCGGTCCAGCTTCGCCTTGGCGGCGTCCAGCTGGCCCAGCGAGTGCCGTACCACCAGGGCGCGGGCGCCCTCGGCCTCGATGGCCGCGACGTCCCGGGCGTCGGTGGTGGCGACGGTGAGCGTGGCCGAGGTGGCGCCGGTCACCCAGGCGCCCGCGAAGTCACGGCCGAGCGCCGACCGCAGCGCGCCGCCCGCGGCGCCCGCCTCCGCCTCGTTGACCAGCCGCGCCTTGGCCTGTGCGGCGGTCAGACGCAGATCGCGCTGCATCGCCTTCAGGACCTCGGGCGACGTCCGGTCCACGGCGGCGGCGGCCGCGGCGTCGCGGGGTGTGGGGGAGGGGGACGGGGAGTCGGACTGCGCGACCGCCGAGCCGGGCAGCCCGGCGAGGACGAGCGCACCGGCGGCGGCGAGCGCGGCACCCGCCGCCTGGGCGCGGCGGAGCACTTTGCGGCTGTCTTGAGTCGGGGAGGAATGTCTGAGCTGCATGGGGGTCTCTCCTCGGTGTGGACGGGGAGCGGCGGACCCCTAAGCGGGGAAGCGGGATCCGCTCGTTCTCCGGTCGACCACACCGTAGAAGGGTCAACAGGCGGTAAATAGATGCCAGTTGCCCCCCTGTGGAGATGTTATGGACCCCTGGTAAATCGGGGGGCACCGGGAACCAATCAGCCCGTCCGGCGATTGAGAACGAGGCGCGGGGCGCCGATCCGGCGGCGGCCCGCCCCACCCGCACGGGACACCGAGGAGGCCTCAGCCCACATCCGCCCCCGGCAGAGCCAGCCACGCCGAATAACTCTCACTGCGCGCGGCGGCAGCCGCATGCACGGCCCGAGCCAGCGCAAGCACCTCCGCCGCGCTGTCGTGCGCGTACGTCTCCGGATGCCACCCCAGCAGATGCCGCCAGTACAACGGCGCCCCCGCAAGCGGCCGCGTGACGATCCCCCCGGTCGGCGGAAACGTGGCCCGGCACAACCCCACGGCCCGCCCCACCTGCACCAGATGCACGCACGACGCCGTGTCGGTCTCGTACACGGACGAGGGGGCGAACCCGGCCCGCGCGCACGCGGCAGTGAAGCAGTCCCCGAAGCACCCGTCCCCGGGCACGTCCGTCCACGCCTCCCCGGCCAGATCGGCGAGATCGATCTCCGTGGCCCCGGCCAGCGGATGCCCGGTGGTCAGCATGACGAACACCGGATCACGCGCCACCTCGCGCCACACCAGCCGCTCGTTCTCCGGCGGCATGCTCGCCCCGCACGTCCCGACGAGCGCGAAGTCGAGCCTCGCGTCGGCCACTTGGGCGGCGATCTCCCGTTCCGACCAGGAGGTGTACGTGGACACGGGCTGGTCGGGGTGCGCGGCGGCGAGCCGGTCCACGAGCCCGCCGAGCAGCGGCCCGTGCGTACCGCCGAGCCGGAACCCGCGCCGGTCCTGCCACCCGCGTGTGAACCGCTCGGCCTCCTCCTGGAGCCCGGTGACGGCGGGCAGCACGATCCGGGCCCGCGCGAGCACGAACTCACCGAGCGCGGTGGCCCGCACCCCGGACCGCCCGCGCTCGAACAACTCCCCGCCCAGGGCCCGTTCGATCCGCTTCAGCTGGGTGCTGAGCGCGGGCTGCGCGAGGCCGAGGGCGGTGGCAGCCTTGGTGAGGCTGCCCGCGTCGGCGATCGCCCGGATCGTCTTCAGGTGCCGCAACTCCAGGTCCATGCGGTGAGCTTCGTCCGGGTCCGCGCCATGGGCAATACCTTGGTACGGACCTGAAAGCCCATCAAGTCCCTTGCGCACCCCCCGCCCCGGCGTCCTCGGCCCCACCGCCGCCGTGAACCGCGTCCCCCGGCACCGCCCGCAGCAACAGCACCGACCGGGCGTCCACACGCACCGCGGCCCCCGCGGCGAGCAGCGCCCCCGGCGCGTCCTCCTGCTCCTCCAGGGAGGTGTCGACGAGGACCTCGTACGCGGCGGCCCACGGCGGCCCCGGCAGCTGGAAGTCGACGGGCCGCTCCGCCGTGTGCAGCACCGCGAGGAAACTGTCGTCCGTGATGGCCGCCCCGCGCGCGTCCCGCCCCGGTATGTCGCGCCCCGACAGATACATGCCGAGCGTCGTCGCGGGCGCGTACCAGTCGGCCTCCGTCATCTCCGTACCGCGCGCCGTGAACCACGCCAGGTCCCGCAGTCCGTCCGCCGAGTGCGCCCGGCCGGAGAAGAAGGCCCGCCGCCGCAGCACCGGATGCCGGTGCCGCAGCGCGATGAGCCGGGACGTGAGGCCGAACAGTTGCCGCCAGCCCGGCTGCTCGCGCTGCTCCCAGTCCACCCAGCTGATCTCGTTGTCCTGGCAGTACGCGTTGTTGCTGCCGCGCTGGGTGCGCCCCATCTCGTCGCCCGCGACGAGCATCGGCACGCCCGTCGAGAGCAGCAGCGTGGTCATCAGGTTCCGCAGCTGGCGCCGCCGCAGCGCGGTCACGTCCGCGTCGTCCGTCTCGCCCTCGGCCCCGCAGTTCCAGGACCGGTTGTCGTCCGAACCGTCCCTGTTGCCCTCGCCGTTGGCCTCGTTGTGCTTGCGCTCGTACGTCACCAGGTCGCGGAGCGTGAAGCCGTCGTGGGCCGTCACGAAGTTCACCGACGCGTACGGCCGCCGCCCGCCCCACGCGTACAGGTCGCTCGATCCCGAGAGCCGGTAGCCGAGGTCCCGTACGTCCGGCAGCGCGCCGCGCCAGAAGTCCCGCACAGCACCCCGGTACCGGTCGTTCCACTCCGTCCACAACGGCGGGAACGCCCCCACCTGGTAGCCGCCGGAGCCCACGTCCCACGGCTCGGCGATCAGCTTCACGCGCCGCAGGACCGGGTCCTGCGCGATGACCGCGAGGAACGGCGAGAGCATGTCGACGTCGTGGAAGGAGCGCGCGAGCGCCGCCGCGAGGTCGAAGCGGAAGCCGTCCACGCCCATCTCCGTCACCCAGTACCGCAGCGAGTCGGTGATCAGGCGCAGCACGTGCGGCTGGACGACGTGCAGGGTGTTGCCGCACCCGGTGTAGTCGGCGTACCGGCGCGCGTCGTCCTGGAGCCGGTAGTAGCCGCGGTTGTCGATGCCCTTCAGGGACAGCATCGGCCCCAGCTCGCCCGCCTCGGCCGTGTGGTTGTAGACGACGTCGAGGATCACCTCGATCCCGGCCTCGTGCAGCGCCCGCACCATCCGCCGGAACTCGCCGACCTGCTGGCCGCGGGTGCCGGACGCCGCGTACGCCGCGTGCGGCGCGAAGTACCCGATCGAGTTGTAGCCCCAGTAGTTCCGAAGGCCCCGGCGCAGCAGATGGTCCTCGTGCGCGAACTGGTGCACGGGAAGGAGTTCGACGGCCGTCACGCCGAGGCGTACGAGATGGTCGACGGCGGCGGGGTGCGCGAGCCCCGCGTACGTACCGCGCAGCGGCTCCGGGACGCCGGGGTGCAGCCGGGTGAAGCCCCGGACGTGGAGTTCGTAGATGACCGAGTCCGCCCAGGGGGTCTTCGGGCGCCGGTCCTCGCACCACTCGTCGTCCGGCGCGTCGTCGTGCACCACGACGCCCTTGGGGACGTACGGGGCCGAGTCGCGGTCGTCGCGCACGGTGTCGGCGACGTGCTGCTGCGGCCAGTCCCTGACGTGGCCGTAGACCTCCGGCGGCAGCGCGCCGTAGTCGTTGCCCGTACCCGCGTCGACCGCGCGGGCGTACGGGTCGAGCAGCAGCTTCGCCGCGTTGAACCGGGAGCCCGTCCACGGGTCCCAGCGGCCGTGCACCCGAAAGCCGTATCGCTGCCCCGGCAGGACTCCCGGCAGGAAGCCGTGCCAGATCTCGTGCGTCAGCTCCGTCAACGGGCAGCGCGTCTCGGTGAGACGGCCGCCGCTGCCACCGTCCGCCCCTTCTTCTGAGTCGAACAGACACAGCTCGACGGCCTCCGCACCGCCCGCCCACAGCGCGAAGTTGGTGCCCGCGACCCCGTCGGGCCCCACCCGGAACCGGGCGCCCAGCGGCGTCGGCGCTCCCGGCCACACGGTCCGCGCGGGCGCCTGCCGCGCCCGCGCACCGCGCCCGCCGTTGTGCCCGGCGGCGGTGCCCGTGCCGTCGTCCGGCCGGCCGCGGACCCGGGCCCGCGCCCGCTGGACTGCCTCCTGCTCGGCTGCGCTCGACACCTGCTCGCCTCCCGCGGCTCCGGCCGGTCGACGCGCGCGATCAGGGCGTGCGGCGTCCCGGCCGCGGCTGCCCGCACGACGTCCTTGCAGTCTGTTCTGCCCAGCCGGTGCGTCGCACTCACGTTTCCCCGGGCGGGCACGGTCGTTGGGACCCACGTGAGACAGGCAACGAGGCGCGCTCGGCGCGCAGGGGCCGCGCTGGCCGCAGCGGTGGCATGGGCAGGACTGGTACTCGGAGCCACGGGCTGCTCCGGCTCCGAGCTCGACGGGATGCTGGGCAAGCCGCCTCGGCCCGCCGACGCGATCCGGGTCACGCCCGGGGACGGCGACAAGAACGTGCGCGCCGGGGAGCGACTCGAGGTGCGGGTGCCGGACGGGCGCCTGGAGTCCGTGCGGGTCGTGCGCTCCCAGGACGCGCAGGAGGCCGAGGTGCGCGGGCGCATCGGCGCGGACCGCACGACGTGGCGCCCGGTGGACGAGGGGCCGCTGGCGCTCGCCGCCAAGTACACGGTGGACGCGGTCGCCCTCGACGGCCACGGGCGGCGCACGGCGCGGCACACCACCTTCACCACGTTCGTCCCCGACGAGCGCTTCATCGGGTACGTCACGCCGGAGCACCGCGCCACGGTCGGCACCGGCATGATCGTCTCTCTGGAGTTCAACCGCGAGGTCGCCAACAGGAAGGCCGTCCAGCGCGCCGTCCGCGTCAGCGCGGAGCCGTCCGTGGAGATCCGGCCGCACTGGTTCGGCGCCACCCGCCTCGACTTCCGCCCCGAGAAGTACTGGAAGGCGGGCACCAAGGTCACCGTGGACCTGGACCTGCGGGACGTGAAGGCCGCGCCCGGGGTCTACGGGCTGCAGGACAAGACGTTCTCCTTCACCGTCGGCCGCAGTCAGGTGAGCCTGGTCGACGCCGCCGCGCACACCATGGAGGTGCGCCGCGACGGCGAGCTGCTCTCCACGGTCCCGATCACCGCGGGCGCCCCGAAGACCACGACGTACAACGGGAAGATGGTCGTCACCGAGATGCTCGAGGTGACCCGCATGAACAGCCGCACCGTCGGCTTCGGCGGCGAGTACGACATCCCTGACGTGCCGCACGCGATGCGCCTGACCACCTCCGGCACGTTCCTGCACGGCAACTACTGGGCGCCGCACGCGCCCGGCAAGGTCAACGTCAGCCACGGCTGCGTGGGACTGCGCGACGTGAAGGGCGGCAGTTCACGGACGCCCGCGGGCTGGTTCTTCGACCGCAGCCTCATCGGTGACGTCGTCGAGGTCGTCAACAGCAACGACAAGAAAGTCGCTCCCGACAACGGACTCGGCGGCTGGAACATGGACTGGGAGGAGTGGAAGACGGGAAAGAAAGCCGCAGATGGGAAGAAGGGCGACAAGAGGCCCCGCTCGGGCCGCCCCTGACGGCCACAGGTCCGCACCGTGAACGCAGTTGGAACGGAACGGTGACATTGGCGGGGAGTCATCGCTTCTGGGCCTGTGGTTATCTAGCGCAGTGCGCGAGTCGGCTCATTCTCGACCACCGCGCGGGGCACTGGAGTGCGGGCCTGATCGGGCCGTGCGAGGGGAGAGAATCTTGAACGGGCGACCGATATCGGGGGCGTCGGCCCACGCGCGAAAGCGCGGGCGGCGGCGGGGCGCCAACACACTGTTCGCGGCGGCGTCCGGGGCGACGCTGCTGCTCGTCACCGCGTGCGGCGGTGGCTCCGACTCCGGAGACGGGGACGGCGGCAAGGGCAAGGCGGACGACAACAAGCCCTCGCAGGCCGTCGTCACCATCGCCCCCAAGGACGGCGCGGACGCCGTCGCCACCAGCGGGGCGCTGAAGATATCCGCGGCCAAGGGCAAGCTGTCGGAGGTGACGGTCAAGGACCCCAAGGGCAAGGCCGTCCCCGGAAAGATCGTCGCCGGTGGCTCGAAGTGGACGCCGGACCGGCACCTCGCCGCCGGCACCAAGTACAAGGTGCACGCGATCGCGAAGGACTCCGAGGGCCGCACGTCCGCCAAGGACTCGGCGTTCACGACCCTCGTGCCGAAGAACACCTTCGTCGGCCAGTTCAACCCGGAGGACGGCACCGAGGTCGGCGTCGGGATGCCGTTCTCGGTGAACTTCTCGCGCGGCATCACGTCGCCGGACGCGGTCGAGAAGGCCATCGAGATCAAGACCGAGCCGTCCGTGCCCGTCGAGGGCCACTGGTTCGGCAACGACCGCCTGGACTTCCGCCCGGAGAAGTACTGGAAGCCCGGCACCAAGGTCACCGTGAAGATGAACCTCGACGGCGTCGAGGGCCGCCCGGGGGTCTACGGCAAGCAGGCCAAGACGATCACCTTCGAGATCGGCCGCAGCCAGGTCTCCACCGTCGACGTCAAGACCAAGAAGATGACCGTCGTGCGCGACGGCAAGGTCCTCAAGAAGATCCCCGTCACCACCGGCAAGCCCGGCTACGAGACGTGGAACGGCCAGATGGTCATCAGCGAGCGCCTCAAGGTGACCCGCATGAACGGCGAGACCGTCGGCTACGGCGGCGAGTACGACATCAAGGACGTGCCGCACGCCCAGCGTCTGTCCACGTCCGGCACGTTCATCCACGGCAACTACTGGGGCGGCGACGCGTTCGGCAACTACAACGCATCGCACGGCTGCATCGGCCTGCGTGACGTGCGCGGCGGCTACGACAAGAAGGTGCCGTCCGCCTGGTTCTTCAACCACTCGATGGTCGGTGACGTCGTCGTGGTGAAGAACTCGAACGACAAGATCATCGCTCCGGAGAACGGCTACAACGGCTGGAACATGTCCTGGGAGAAGTGGAAGGCCTAGGCCTTCGCGGAAGGGGGCGGGACCCGTCGGTGACGACGGGTC